>DPQS01000054.1:27905-54290 GCA_003537755.1 Clostridiales bacterium
AAAGACGCAAGCGACACGGGCAGCACCGCAACGCCGCCGCCTGCCAACGCAACGAAATCCGCAAATCCGTCCATTGCCGCCTGTTTGTCGCGGTAACAATCGGGGTGATCGAACTCGGCATTGAGGCAAACGGCAATCGACGGGCGCAAATTCATGAAACTTTTGTTGTACTCGCAGGCTTCGCACACGACGACGTTTCTGCCGCAAAAATAGTTGCTTCCGCCGTACATGCCGCCGATAAACGCCGCATGATCGACACCGCAACGCTGCAACACGTAATGCACCCACGCAGTAGTCGTAGTCTTGCCATGCGTGCCCGAAATTGCAATACGTATGTTAAAATCGTTGACAATCGCGCCCAGAAGCTCTTCGCGAAGCACCACGGGGACACCTTGCCGAATGGCTTGTGCGACTTCGACGTTGTCGCAGCCGACAGCGCTTGTACGCACCACAAGTTGCGCGTTGCCTACGTTTACCGCGTCGTGTCCTATGTGCACGCACACGCCGTTTTGCCGCAATTTGTCGGTAACGTCGCTCGCCTGCCGATCACTGCCGCTCACCTTGCGACCCGTCCCGACAAGATGCAACGCAAGCGCGCTTTGTCCCACTCCGCCGACGCCGACAAAATGCACGCGATCGGGAATTTCGTTTATTTTCATACCATAGTATATGACCGCAACCCCGTCTGCGTGCGCAATTCTGCCGCAAATCGACATTTTTCGCCGAATTGTTTCCGTTCCGCCGCGCCGCGCAAACGCGAAAAATTATTTGACACACTACCGCGCCTAAGTGTTGAACAATCTGCAATTATATGTTACAATACTAAGTACTATTTTTGCAGATTTATCTGCTGCCATCGACACAAAAGGAAGGCGCAAATGAACAAACAAAAACTTGACAAGTGGGCAGAGTTGCTTCTCGACACGGGCAAGCGCAACAACCTGATAAACTTTCACGAAACAAAGGCGGCTTCGGCGGACGTGCTGAAACCGGACTTTGCCGCGCTGTTTGACAAAGCGGCAAACGCAGCCACACTGGAAGTTTACCAGCCTGCCGCAACCGCTGCCGACGACGGAACGCGCACACGCGTCGCCGCACAAACAACCGAACTTACTGCGGAACAGTACGTGGAACGCTACGGTGCAAAACTGAAAAAGGGCAACCAGATATTGGTGTACGGCGGCGAAGCAAGCCCCGCTGCCGCCCTCAAAAACATAGGCAAACGCGCACGCATCGCCATAGAGGAAACGGGCGTAAACATCGCCTACATGGCGTTTGGTTTCATCAACTGGACGGAACACAACGGCACTACGACATTCCGCGCGCCCGTGCTGCTTGCGCCGATTTCCGTGGAAAACTCGTCTCCGCTCGAGCCGATTTACATAAAAATCACCGATGACATAATACTCAACCCCACGTTCGCGTTCAAACTGCAAAGCGAGTACAACGTGCGGCTGCCCGACTACAACGACGACGGTATGTCCTATTTCAAAAAGGTTGCCGCAATTGTGCGCAAACTGGGCTGGACGGTATCCACCGAGTGCAAAATCGGCGTGTTTTCCTTCCTCAAAATCAACATGTACCGCGACATAAAGGACAACGGCGACACAATCGTAAACAACGTAAACGTGCGCGCGTTAAGCGGAGACCCCGTTGACTTTGACGGAACAAAGCCCGACGTCGCCAAAACGCAACCCGACGACGGCGACGACACGGCAGATCCGTTTGTGGACGAACTTCACAACGTGGTAGACGCAGACGCAAGTCAGGCAAAAGCCGTCCGTTACGCACGCGACGGGCGCAGTTTCGTGCTTCAGGGTCCACCGGGCACGGGCAAAAGCCAGACAATTACCAACATCATTGCGGAATGTCTGTACAGCGGCAAAAAAGTGCTGTTTGTGGCGGAAAAACTTGCCGCGCTCAACGTCGTATTTGACAAATTGAAGGACGCCGGGCTGTCGGAATTCTGTCTGCAACTGCACAGCCATAAAGCCAACAAAAAGGATGTAATAGAGGAACTTTGCGCCACTCTTCGCCTTGGCAAAAGCAGCCTGTCCAGCCGCGCCGCAGACGAAACCGCAACCCTTCACAGCGCACAGACGCAACTGGACGAGTACGACAGCGAGCTGCACAAAATACGCCCCGTAATCGGCAAAACACTGTACGAACTGCTGGAAACGGTGTCGTCCTACCGCAACACGCCCGACTTCCACTACGTAATCGCCGACATCCAGCAAAAGGGCGCAAGTTACGTAAACGAAGTGACGGAATGTCTTGCGCAGTTTGCCGAGTACCAACCCACCATCGGCTACGACTACCGCACAAACGTGTGGTACGGTTACAAAAACCTCGACGCGTCCTACCAGAAGGCAGTAAGCGCACGCACGCAACTTAAGGCACTTAAGCAGTTGTGTCTGCTTCTGTGCAAGTTGTCGGCGCAACTGGACGCAACCTACGGCTTTACGGTGCCGTCCGTCGCCGCCGCGCAGAAGTACAGAGCGTTTTTCAAGGCGGCAGGCAGAAGCAGAGTGCTTACGCCGGGACTACTCAACGCGACGTCCCTTGCCGAAGTGACGGAACTTGCCGCGACAATGCAACAAAGCGCGGAGCAAGTGCTGCAATCGCGCCACACCCTTGACGAAACCTACGACGACGGAATCTACGCCCTTGACGGCGCAACTCTCAACAAGCAACTGACAACGGACTTCGCCACAGCATGGAAAAGGATGAGCGGCGCATACCGCAAACTGTTCCGCAGCATACGCCGAACCTGCAAACCGGGCAAAAGCATACGCTACGCCGACGCCGTAAAGGCAACCGAACTGTTGTCTGTGTACCAACGGCAAACGGCGATTTTCCGCAATGCCGAGGCGCAACTGGACAACCGCATAGGTTGCTACGACGGGCTCAACACCGACTGGAACGCGGTAACGACGGAACTTGCCGCCGCCAAGGAATACATACCGGGCACGGACTTCGGCACGCTTGCCAAGATGACAAACGAAGTCTTTGCCGCCAGAAAAGACACGTTCAACACCCTTGCGGGGTGGCTTGACGCGGCGTTTTCCGACGAGGCGGAACTTGGCAAACTGATAACCGACTACGACAAGACGGAATTCGACATCACGGGCGTAGCCCTTGCCAAAACCTACGACAAAGCCAACGCCTGTCTTGCCGCAACCGACCAACTGGACAATTGGTGCCGTTTCTGCCGCCTGACCAACCGCCTTGCGGAACTGTCGGCGATGGACTTTGTAAACAAGGCACTGGACGAACACCTGCCGCTAAACCAACTGGACAAGGTGTACGCCAAACTGTTCTTCACCCAATGGGTGGACGAAATTCTGCACGTAACGCCGTCGCTTACCGAACTGTCGCGCATACCGCACGACAAACTGGTGGAAACCTTTGCCGAAAAGGACCGACTGCAATTTGAGATAAACAAAGCGGCAATCAAAGCGACTTTGTCGGAAACACGCCCCGACCTCGAGATGATTTCCGCGCGCAGTCAGGTGTCGGTGCTTCTTCGCGAGGGCGAAAAGAAACGCAAACAAAAAGGCATACGTCAACTGCTTGCCGACACGTGGCAACTGACGCAGACGCTTAAACCGTGCTTTTTGATGTCGCCGCTGAGCGTAAGCACATTCCTTGGACCGGACATGAATTTTGACGTGGTAATCTTCGACGAAGCCTCGCAAATCTTTCCGCAGGACGCAGTCGGCGCAATCTACCGCGGCAAGCAACTTATCGTCGTCGGCGACGGACAGCAGATGCCGCCAAGCAACTTCTTCAGCAGCATTGCCGAGGGAGAGGACGGCGAGGATGACGACGACATTACCGACTTCGAGTCAATACTCGACCTGTGCAGCACCGCGCTGCCGCAACTGCGCCTCAAGTGGCACTACCGCAGCCGCTTCGAACAGTTGATTGCCTTTTCCAACAAAAACTACTACGACAACGACCTTGTCACATTCCCTGCCTCGCAGAAACTGCGCAAAGGTTTCGGCGTGGACTACTACTTTGTACCCGGCACCTTCGACCGCACCACGCGCACCAACCGCGCCGAAGCGGAATATATCGTCGACCTTGTGTTTGACAACTTCAAGCGTTTCCCCGAGCGCAGCCTCGGCGTGGTGACGTTCAGCGTGTCGCAACAGGAACTTGTGGACAGGCTGATTGCAAAGCGTCGCAGGACGGACTCTTCCTGCGAGGAATTTTTCCGCGCCGACCGCGCCGAGCCGTTTTTCGTCAAAAATCTGGAAACGGTACAGGGTGACGAGCGCGACACAGTAATAATAGACGTGGCTTACGGCAAGGACCAGCAGGGCAAACTGCTACTCAACTTCGGACCGCTTAACCGCGTAGGGGGCGAACGCCGACTTAACGTAGCCGTAACGCGCGCCAAGTACAACGTACAGGTTGTTTCCGGATTGCACGCTACCGACATCGACCTGACAAAAACGCAATCGGTTGGCGCAAGACTGCTTCGCGACTACCTCGACTACGCCGAACACGGCACGCAGGTGCTTGAACGCAGCCGCTACGGTGCAAACCCCTTCGAACACTTCGAGTGCGACCTCGAAACGGAAATTGTGGAATTTTTGCGTTCCAACGGTTACGACGCCGACATGCACGTAGGCTGTTCGTCATTCCGCATCGACATCGCCGTAAAGCCGCAACGCGCCGCAAACTACGTACTTGCCGTAGAGTGCGACGGCAACACCTACCACATGTCCAAGGCAACGCGCGACCGCGACAGACTTCGCCGCGATATTCTGCGCCGCATGGGCTGGAGTTTCTACCGCGTGTGGTCGACGGACTGGTTCCGCAACAAAAAAATCGAGCAGGAACGCCTGCTTGCAGTCGTAAACGAAGCGGCAAACCGCGCCAAGACAAACATGACGGCAAGCACTACGGCAGTGCAGGGACACGAAGCCTTTGAAACCAAGGTAGAAAAGGGACAATTTGAGTTTCCTCACTACGTCTACGCCGACATCGACAGTCTGAGGGCGCGCTACCCCGACGATTTTCTGGAATTTTTGCGCGCGGTACTGCAGATAGAAGCACCCGTACCCGAAGATATGCTGATAAAACAAGTTGTAAAAGTGCTCGGCAAAGAAAAGGTGACAAAGGGCGTAATCGAGGACTGGAACGCACGCCTTAAGGGTTGCACCAAATACGGCATAACACGCAAAAAGGGCTTTGTGTATCTCAAGGACATGACGGAATACCGTCTGCGTGCGCCCGCCGAGGGCGAAAAACAACGCAACGTAAACGACATTGCCACCGAGGAACTGGCGGCAGGCATACTGGAACTGGTGCGCTACTACGTGACCGTGGACAAAATGCCGCTGTTCAACGCCATTGCCAGACATCTCGGTTACAGCCGCGCCGGCGAAACAATGACAGCAAGGCTAAACGAAGCGTTGAAAACCGTCAGAAAGTACATTACCGTAGACGGCGACACCTTTACCGCGAAGTAACGTTTTGTGACGATACAGGCGGAATTTTGTCGCCTAAAAACCGTGTACGTATTAAAAATTTTATTACCAATCGGCGATTTTGCACGGATTGAACGAAAGCAGAACGGCATTCAGTCTTGCAACGGCAGCAACAAAAAAACAGCGGAAGGTCAACATCGACTTTCCGCTGTTTTTTAGTTAAAATGCAATTGTAAAAGAAGAAACCCCTCAACGCAAACGCTTCCGCGCCGTAAAAAATACCGCCGCGAATGCGACGGTACGTTAACGATTGTTTTTGCAGGCAAACACTACTCACCCTTGATGGATTCGATGTAACTGATGTCCGTATCCTTAATAAGACCCCTTTCTTCCGCCCAACGGACGATGTACTCGTCGGTCTTGATGAAGTCCAGGAGTGCCTGTTTGTCCTCGTTGCTTTTTTGTGCGTTTTCCAGCAGGGTTTGCAACTTTTGCGAGCGCGTCGTCATGGACGTCATTTGCGACAGCGTAATCAGCAGTGCGCACACCAACAGCACAACAAGCAGAATTGCCGCAATCGTCAGTATTGCCGTGGATTTTTTGTGAAACAGTACTTCCATCGTCTTGCTCCTTACGCTTAAAAGTAAGACGATTATACAACCGACACGCGACTTTGTCAAGCGGCTTGTACAAAATTACAACCGAAGCGCACACGCCGCAGGCAAGACCCAGCGGCACATACAGGCGAGCCTCGCCGTTGTTGAAAAGGAGGTTCACGCCGCAGACCGCCGCCACCGCCGCGCACCCGAAGGCGACATCGGCAAATACAGCCCAAAAGCCGCCGTGACGTGTAAGCATGTAAAGCAGCAGGTAAACGCCGCCCAGCACCGCGCCCAGGGCCGCAAACAGCAAAAATACATACAACTGCGTGATGTCGCAGCCGAGAAGTCTCACGAAAACAGCCCCTTGAGCGTTGCGCCGCCGCGGTAGGTTACGGAGGACAGTTTGTCCGTTTCCAGCGCGACTTCGCCGCGTTCCTTATCAAGGCGCACCACGTTGAGCCCGTCGCCCTTGACGGCAAGCGTTTGCCCGTCCAGCCTGAACACACATTCCTTTTCGGAAATTTGCACCACCCTGACCACGCCGACAATGTTTATCGTTTTGCCGTCGTACGCGAAACTTTGTTTTTCCGCCATACTTTGCCCCTTGGTGCATTGTATGCGCCGTCGCGCTGTTTAATGCCGCCAAGTTTTGCCGACGGCGCGTTTCGGGTTTCGCAAAAAAACAGACGTAAACTAAAAATAATTAAAAGACATCGGTTTGTACGGTCAGCGTCGCTCACCCTGCTTGCGGCTTAGCCGCGGGAAAAGACATTGCCAGGGTTGCCGGCGATGTAAGAATTTTCAATCTTTGCCGACTCGCAAACGATCAGTTGACGGTAAACCGTTCCGCGTCGGACGCCGTTTCAAACCTGAACGCCGTTGCGCCGATTGCTTTCATGGAATAGGCAAAGCCGGGGTTTTCCGCCGTACCTATAAGCGCGTTTACCGCCATGGTGCCGACCTGCTTATTCAGATTTTCTGCGGTTCCGATTTTCAGCACGGCATTCAGGGTGTTGAACAAATCCGCCGTATCGTCTGCCGAAAGATTGTTGAGCGTAAGCGATTTGTGCGTTACGGTATAAGAAAAGCCGTCTTTTTCCGTCTTATCCACGCGCACGGTAGACGAAACATAAAAGTTGTCGGGGATATATTTTTTGAAGTATTTGTACGGAAATTCTCCCATGTCGGCTTTGAACGGAGTAAGGTCTATTTTTGCAACGACGTTAAAGTCCGCGCTGCCGTTTGCGGCAATTTCCGAAAAGTCAACCTGCACGACGGTTACAGATACGTCTTTTTCGCCTATTTTAATTTTTCCGCCCGTTTGCACGTAAAACACCGTCTGGGTAATTGCTCCGACCTGCTTTTCGGTAAGCGAAATCGTACCGCTCATACTTTTTCCCGCAAGCGCGCCGAAATTGACCGAATAGCCTTTGAACCCCTTGCCTTCTTCGTAAGAAACAAATCCGTCAAACTTTTTGTTGAGTTCGGTTTTCATTGCGGCAAAATCTTCTTCGCCGAAAGCGTTCGGGCAAAGTGCGTTTTCATCAACCGCTTGCGTAAGAGTTTTTAATTGTCCTGCGGTGCGGAAAAGGTCTATGCCGTATGTAGTGCGGACATAGATGTATCCGCCGATAATGACAACGCCCAGTATAGCCACCACAACCACAAGAGTTGTTATAAGATTTCTTATTGCTTTCATAGTTTCTCCTTCAGGCAGTTCGAGCCGCCCGATAAAGGCGGCCCGATTGCCTTATTTCTCAGATTGTGTTAAAGAGTTATCCAAAGCGCAGGGACTACGCCGCCGTCGGGCACCAAATCGACACTATCTATGGCGCCCTTTGCATGTCTGTCCAGAACGAAGGTGGCATATCCCTGATTGCCGTTGGCGGGAGAGGGCGAACGAGTGTACCAGGTAACGTATTTTTTATCGTTGGTATTCATCGGCGCACCGTGTAATTTGGCAAAATCGGTTGCTTGCAGGTTTCTTGCGGAATCTTTTGCTCTTACGTCCTTATTAAATCCGTACGCCGTGGTGGTAATATCCCGCAAAGACAGCAAAAATATCTTATCGTCCGTATCTTTGCATTGGTCTGCAAACTTGTTTTTCCCTGCGTTTTCCGCGTAGCCGTAATACTTCGGGTAGTCGTTCGGATTGCTACTTCTCGCGGTGTTGTCGAGGTGCGCGGTTTTTATGATTTCTTTTTGCAAATCATTGAACACCTCGTTGTAGAAGGTCTCGTTAAGCCAACTGCGTATGAAACTATATTCCCAGTTGTTGGCGTAAGTTCCGTCCGGGACACCCGGCGAATTGTTGTAATCAGCATATAAGCCGTCGCGAATCTCGCCCTTTCTGTTCGGTTGTATCGAAAAGGAATCCAAAGCGATATCGCTCATAATATAGGCGGAATTTCCGCTTGTCGTGAGGATTCTCCACTTTATCGGTTCATACTTGAACCAGTACACTTCAAACGTGAAATATCCGTTTTTCATGATGTAGCTGCTCAGACTATAAACCCCCGACGCGCGATAGTCGTTCATTTGAACGCCGATGTATTTCGTGCCGTTATATATAACGATTTTTTGCCACATATAAGTAGTACCCTCGTGACTTTCCCAATTATAAGGATTTTCCTTATCACGCGGAAGGGGCGGCTTTCCTGCCATTTCGTTGAGTTTTGCGATTACGGTCTCGTCGCGCTCGCAGGTTTGCGGCCAGTGACCGAAATAGATATAGTTACCCTCGCGAGTGTATTTTACGGGGTTACACTCATTGCACGTGGTACATACGTCGCAAACGTAACTATGCTTACCGTTGGCGGGCAATACTACTTTGGTAGTAAAATCGCACCCCTTACGCTGACACTCGTCGTACGCTTCCCAACCGGGCAAGCAGTCGGGGGCTTTTGCCTCGTAGTGTTTGAGATCGTGTCCGAGAGCCTTATCGACGTATTTATCCAACTTTGACGAATAGTCGCAACCTTTGCGATTGCAGGTGGAATAACTTCCCCAATACCCGTCCTCGGTGCAGGTTGGATCGTAGCGATCGTGCCATTGCAAATCGTGCCCGAGAGCGGGCAAACCGTTGTAATCGGTATGATAGTCGCAACCCTTGTTGGAACACTTTTTGTATTCCTCGCTGCCCCACTTTTCGCAAGTCGGCTCCACGCGCGGAACGGTTATGGTCATACTATGTCCCGTGGAGGAAATTTCCTCGTACCCTTCGATTTTTCCGCAGTAATGGGCGCACCTTTTGTATGCTTTCCAGCCGATTTCCGTACAAGTAGGCTCTTTTGCGGCAACGTCCTGCATGTCGTGCTCGAGAGCGGGTATCGGCTTCTGCTCGGTATAAGTACAGCCCGGATTTATGCAACGTTTGCCGTGGGTAAGTCCGTCCCTTTCGCACCGGGGATCGTAGCCCTTTTCTTCACGCAGGTTGTGGTCGGCAAATTCGCCGTACTCAAACGTTTCCCTGCCCAGACTGCCGCAAATACTGCAAACAAGCCGATACACAGCCTTCCTTTGGCATGTTGCATTGTCCACAAGGTTTCTGTCGGTAACTTTTTCGACATAATTGTGTATATGCTGCTCTTCGGCATTTACCAAGCCCGCAACGACAAAATACGAAAAACCTGTCGTTTCAAAATATATATTGTTGCCGTCAACTGTGGTTTTTAGTTCCTCCACCGTGTTGTCGCCCTTTACGTGATAGGTGACGTAACCGTCGGACTCAAACGGTTTCGGCATGGTGATTTTGACCTTGCCGCCCGGTTGCACCTTTTCGCCGTTCTTTGAAACGGAAATGTCAAAAACGGCAATTTTAGCACTGTCGTAAGGTTTGTCTATCGCAGCAATAGCCGCCTTTCCTTGTTCGCTGTCGGCGGCATGATGTTCGGCTTTCAGCACGGAGTCGTTTTCAAACGCGCCGTCCAAAGTAATGCCGCTTTCCGTACTTAACTTGTTGACCGTATTGCCGTTGGCGTTACAAGCAACCAACGACACACACATCGACAACGCAAGCGCAAGCACAAAGAAAAGTAAAGTTTTTCTCTTCATCGATGTCTCCTTTATGTTTATAGAACACGACACGGACAAGCGGGTTTTTATGCCCGCTTATCCGTAATTTTGATCAGATAATAACTTTTAAGTTATTTTGCTACGATTTTGCAACCCAGCGTAACATTAGATACGTTATCCAAAACTATGATAACTCTACCGTCGGAAGGAATTGCGAAACCGCTTGCACTTGTTGTGCCTCCGGCGCTGATTTCTGTAATCGTGGCTTCGCCCACTTTTGCGCCGGCGCTGTTGTAAACCTCAACCGTTTGTCCGACTTTGAAGTATCCCTTTTCAACAGTCGCGTAAATCCTTTTTTCTGCCGCTTCTACGATTTGGATCGGACCGGAGGTGGACTTTTCGGTTGTATAATTAACAACCGTAATCTCAACTGTCGTTACGGAGGGGGATTTGGTAACGATTTTGTAGTTTTCCATAACAGGGTACGCAATGTTTCCTATTTTAAGGAAGAAACAATCCTTCGATACTATCTTTTTCCGGTCAGGAACGAAATTATAAACACTGTTGCTTCCTTCTCTGGTCTCAAGCCCCGCTTTTTCGTTGTCAAGCCAAAGTTCGATTTTCTGACCTTCGATAAGTTCATTTCCGTTTGCCTGGTAGAAAACCCTGAGAAAAAACGTTTTGCCGCCATCATGCGACGCATTGTTTTGGTTTTGACCGTAGCCGAGTTCAAGCACGAACTCATACGGTTTAATTGTGAACGTTTTTTCTTCGGAAACCACTGCCGCCCATTCGTCCGTTGCCGTGACGCCGATGCGGTATTCATACTCTCCCGCGTTCGTGAGAACATTGGCGACGCTCAAATTTCTTCCCCATTCTCCGCCAACTTCACGGAACTCGACATATTTTTCGCCGGAGTCAAAAGCCGACGTGAAATTTTCTACGCCGTCAAGTGTAGTTGCGCCAAATTTTTTAACAAGGTCATTAAAGGTGAAGTTTGTCACCTGCTTTCCGTCGTACATTTTGCCCTCAAAGTTATTGACGGTAAGACTTCTTGGTTTCACATTCAAAGTGAACATGACGGATGCGTCTCCGAAATTGTAGTTGTCGCCTTCCGCATATTTAATGTGCACTCGGAATGTGCCCGTTTTACTTTGTAATACTTCTTCTTTTGTAAGGTTACGACTCCAAACGCCACCTTCAAGCTGCATTTCCCAGACGATAGTCTTTGCGCCGTAGCCGGTGCCGATTTCAGCGTAATTTGTTGTGGGATTGGGGATATTCGTTGCGCCCACGTAGAATCCTTTTTCAAATGCTGCCGCATTGCTGATTGTAAAGCCCTCGATGTCTGCTTTGACGATTGCCACGTTGACGTCTTTTCTTGCAAGGCTGTAATTGCCTGCGTCTTTTCCGGTGATTTCAAAGCTTTGGACTGCCGCGCCGACGTTGGCACTTTCCATTGTAACGGTAATCATTGCTTCGTCGCCTGCAAGCAATTCGGCGGGTTCGCCTGATAAAACATTTTTATTATTGTATGGATGCTCCCAATCAACGCCGATTACCATGGGGGTGATTGCAAAGTCGAAAGTATTTGTCGCGGCTTTCCACTCTGCCGTGGCTTCTACGCTGACTTTCACGGTATATTCGCCGGCTTTCTTCGGGGCAGTTGCAGTGTATGTATTGTCGTCCGCGCCATTTGCCTTGAACATAAATGCGGGTTCGCGATTGCCGTTAATTACGAAATCGTCTTTCGTAATCGAAACAACTTCTCCGTCGTATTCCTTGCCAAGCGTTTTGCCGGCAACAAGTGCGATTTCGTTGTCTTTTGCGCCAAGTGCGTCGATGGGCTCTGTCTTTTCGTATCCGCATACCGTGCAGGTAAATTTCTTTTCACCGACTACGCCGTAGTCTGCCGGTTTGGTAACTTCGCCTTCGCCAAAGGTATGCGCGGCGAAATCGCTCTTCATTACGTCATGCGTAGGAGCCTTTGCGTCACAGGTCGATTCGTGCCAGTGTCCCGTCGCGTCCTTTTTCCACTCTTCGCCGTAAACGTGCGTTGCGGTGTCGGATATTGTCCTTTCGGTTTCGTATCCGCATTCACATACGCCCTTTTCGACCTTGTCCGTGTGAACGCCTGCGGGCGTTTTTTCTGTCCACGTGAACACGTGAGGGGTTTTCTCCGTTGTGTCGGTGTGATTCTTTGTGGTGCATTCGTGCCAGTGGGTTTTTTCGTCAAACTTCCATTCGGTTGAAAACTCGTGTTTGTTTTCGTTGCAAGCGGTAAGAACCGAAAGCGACAATACAAACACCATTGCTATTGTCAAAATAGTAAGCAGTGATTTTCTTTTCATGTTTTTACTCCTTTTGTTTTATTTTTTTATTTAAGTCTTGAAGAGGGTAAGCCAACCCTCTTCAATTCTTATTGTGTTGTGCACCGCTGCTGTTTGCTGGCGGTTGTTTTGCCGTTCGGCCGCACTCAGTTGCCCGAGTTTTTATCAAACTTTGCGTACACATACATTCCTTCGGTAACGGTAAATGTGTAGTTTGCGTCCGCAGAGATGAGTTCCTCGGTCTGATCGCCAACGGATTTATACCAGCCGACGAAAGTAAATCCTTCGTCTGCCACGGCGGTAAGCGTTATTTGTGTACCTTTTTCAACCATTCTGCCGTTGCCGAATACGACCGTGTTGCCGTTTTCGGTGATATGTCCGCCGTTGTAGCCGTCTACATAAGCGATAAAGTTGTACATTTCTTTTTGGGCAAATTTGGCAAAAACGTACAGCCCGCGGTTTACCGTAAAGGTGTAAGTCGCGTCGGGGGAAATCAACTTTTCGGCTTGTTGGTCGTCGTAGAAATACCAGCCGAGGAAGTTGTACCCCTCGTTCGCAACGGCGGTAAGCGTTATCTGTGTACCTTTTTCAACTATTCTGCCGTTGCCGAATTCGATCGTCTTGCCGTTTTCGGTGATGTAACCCCAATCACGTCTGTTGCATTGCGCAAGGAAGTTGAATTGTTCCGCTATTCTGATAATGATTACCGCCTTTAACGAGGGGTTGGCAAGATAGGTGTAAGTAACGTTGTAAGTGCCTACTTTACTCGTATCGAGCATATTGTTTTCGCTGACGCCTATCGTACTTTCAATGCTGTATTCCAAGCCGCGGCAAAGTCTTTCGTATTTGTCGCCGACTTTTCCGAGTACGGTAATGCGTTCGAAATCAACCCAATATTCGCTGTTAAGATTAAACACGTATTCTTCTTTCGGGTTGCCGTTTTCGTCGGTCTCGAAGTGGTAATCGTTGAGGTCATGGAGCTTAATCTCGGTCACGGCACCTCTGAACATAGCGGTCAGATTAACGTTACCTGTTTTTTCGCTTACGTTAAAGGTGTATTTAAGGTCGGTCGAAATCAACTCGTCCGCATTGTAACCTTCGCTGTCGGAAGAGGGGAACCAGCCTACAAAGCGGTAGCCTGCGTTGGGTTTAACCTCGACGGTAACGCTTGCATTGTCGGGCAGGTCGCCGACATAAAAACTTCCTTCGGCGGTAACACCCTCGCCTACAAACTCGCCTGCACCGTCACTCTCTATTCTTGCATGGACGAAGAACGAATAGTCGAATCTTGCGTAAACGGTAGCGTCTTCATTTACGGTAAACTCATAAACGTCTTTGTCGGAAATAAGCGCGGCATTTTCGCCTTCGCCGTCGTACCAGCCGATGAATTTGAAGTAAACGGCCTCTCCGCTTGCCGAAACTTTAACCTTTGAGCCCTCGGCAACCACAAATTGCAGTTGCTTTTCGGCGTGAGAACCCTCAACGTTATCGTTGTAAATGTTTCCGTGTTCACCGGCGACAACGGTTAATGTAACCCTTTCCTTTTCGGCAAACTGCGCGTAAATGTAGGTGTTGTCGGTTATTACAAAGGTTTCGGTCGCATTCGACGAATAGAAGCGTTTTTCTTCGGAGCCGGAGCCTGGGGCGGAGTTTGTTATGTACCAACCGGCAAACCTGTATTCTTCGCTGGGTACAGCCGTCAGTGTAAGCGTTCCGCCGAGGTCAACTTCTTCTCTGTATCCGTCGGGAGTGCTTACCACTTCGCCGTCTTTCTGTATCACGCCCTGCGTTTCGTCCCTATCCAGCAGATACGAAATTGTTTCGGCTTTGGGTACGCTTACCATGAGCGTGGCACTTACGGTCTTGTCGTACTTGTAAGTAATTACAATTTCATGATCGCCCGTCTTTGTGTAGTCCACTTTGCTTGCGTCTACAATGTATTCGGACGCGTCAAGAACGTTGCCTTTGTCGGTCTTTACGGTAAGCCCCGTAAGGTCGGCTTGTTTTTTTGTCGACAGGTTGTAATGGAAAAATCCGTATTCAAACCCTTCGCAGGTAACGTCAAGCGTTGCGGTTTCTTCCACGAACAAGGCTTTGATATGCACGTCTGTGCCGTTCTGGGTGAATACGTATTCTTTTTCCGTCGAAACGGGTTCTTCGGAAAGGTTACCGTCTTTGTCCACCAGATACCAGCCGACGAATTTATATCCTTCGGCGGGCGTTGCCAGTAACTCTCTTGTATTACCGAGCGCGAAATAATCTAAAACATGGGGAATGTTACTCGTCTTAATTTCGTTAAACTGATTGTTTTTCTCTGTGATAGAGCCTTTGCCTCCGAGTTCGACGGTAAGATGCGCGAACTTTTCCGAAACATACACGTAGAAAGCGTTGAATGTTTCATCTTCCACCGCTTTGTTTATCCTGCTGAAATGCAGAGTGTATTTCATGTAGTAGACGCCTTCCTTATTGAAGTCCAGTCCGCCGTAATCTATCGAATAATCGCCGAAGAACAATTGTACGCGTTCGTACACGTTGCCGTCGGTCGGGTTATCTTTACGGCGAAGACCTCTTTCGTCCAGCTTCAGAAAGTCGGTTTCGGGCGTGCCGGGTTTGTAATACAATACGTTTTGCGCTTCAAAGAATACTGAGCCGTTTTTGCCTACCCAAGGCAGTCCCGACTCGCCCACCCAGTGTTCCAACTGATAAACGTCAGTTTTGAGATTGGATTTTTCGGGCTTGATTTTGAACATAGCGATAATGTTTAAGTCATAGTCGCTCATGCCTACTTCGTAAGTCGCATTTTCGGAGAGAAGATCGCCGAGAACGCCGCCGGCGTACCATCTGTACCAACCGTCGAATTCGAAATCGCGATCGGGTACGGCGGTAATGCTGTACTTCTGATCTTTATCGGTGAAGATAAGCTGTTTTTCGGTGTAGACGTCATATTTTTCTTCCATATAGAAGTGTCCGCCTTTCCCGGCTCTGACCATAATGTCGCTGTTCTTCTCGGAAACATGAACGGTTATAACAAGAGTAAGTTCTTTTTCGTCGCTGACTCTGACCTTATATTCCACGCGATAATCGCCCTCTTTGGAATAATCTATTTCGTCAAGACCCGAAACGACAAATTGTTCCGGCGCAAGAAGCGTGTACACAAGTCTGAAGTCTTTTCTCTTTTTACCCTTGATTATAAGTTTGCTTAAGTCGATTCCCGGCTGATTGCCGGGTTTGATGTACACCGACGTGGCGGCTCTTCCGTCCGCGTAGCCCTTGGGCATGTTTGAATTGCCGGGGAACGCCCATATGCTTTCCATATCGGTAAGATCGGCAGCGAATTTGCAAACTATCGTCGTTATGCCGGCAACGGTTTCGCGCTCAACGCGGCTTTCCGTTGAAAACGGAGTGCTTTCGATTTCGCCGTTTTTCTCTTCAAACCAGCCGCTGTGAACAAAATCATATCCGCATTCAACGGAAAGTGTCAATTTTGTGTTCGCCTTGGAATAGATTGTCTTTTCTTCGCCGGAATAGATTTTGTCAATTAACATAAAATCTGAACTATAAAAAAATTCGAATTCAGACGATACGATAACCGTTCCCTCGCACGGACCGGGATTTTTTACAACGACTGCCGAACTATCCGAGTTGTCAAGAAAAACGAAAGGAGAGAAAGAGTCCGTTTCAAAAATAACTTTCCCGTCTTTGAACTCGCAGTCGAGTCGTTCGACTTTGCTTTCGCTCTTGATGTGGAAAACCATATATTCTTCGACGCCTTCTATTGGCGCGGGTACGGATACCGTGACTTTTCCGTCGGGTTGTACCTTTACTCCGTCGGATTCTACCGAAATGTCGATTGTCACCGTTTTTTCGTCGGCGAGCAATTTATACTCTACGGGCAGTTTGTCAATAGTGCTTTTTGCGGTTTCTTCCGTCATTTCCACTTTTTCGGTTATGAGTTTTGCCTTTTTCCCGAAGTTTCCGCCGGTAAGCGTAACTCCCATGCTGCTTTTCAGTTCATCCGTTTTGCCATCGCCGTTGCAACCTTTGCAGATTGCAAAAACGCACAGACCTATTGCGACCAATGCAACGAGTATGATGCAAAGTAGCCTTTTCTTCATGGATTTTGTCTCCTTTTTTTTCTTTTTGTTCTTTCAAACCGCGGCTGAAATTTGCAATTCAAAAAAAACTTGCTTTGCTTTTTAGTGTTGCAAAATTATACTTTACCCCTGCCGTTTTGTGCCGAAAATCGACTTACAGGCAGGCTTTTACCGTTTTTGAAAATCGGTGCGCCTTTGCAGGTTTATTTTACTTCAACGCTGTACTTATATTTAATCGTCCCCATTCCCGGTTGGATATTGCTCTGTATAATGGTCGTTTTATCCGCGGACAACTCAAACGTCGAGCCTACAAACAAACCCATTTCGTGAGCGGGGATTTCTTTTTCCATATCTTCCCGGCTGTCATAGAACACGATAGCAGAGCCTTTAATCTTGTACAACAGCGTTGCGACGCCTTTGCCTTTATCGTCTTCTTCGCCCGGGTTTTGATCAAAAGTCGCCGTCACGGAATCTTTATCCGCCGCAAAAACGAGCGTAATTGTTGACACCTTATGATTTTGTATAAACTGTTCTTCCGTTATTTCCATTTCCGCAAGGAACGCTTGCTTGACGGCTTCGGACTCCCACTCGAAAGTTGCGTCAACCTTATTGAAAGTCTTGCCCTTGATGTCGGCAGTAGCCCACTTTGCGTAAAGAGTGAACACCCTTGCAGGCATATATGCAAAATCGAATTCCTTGTCGGAAAGCGTTTCTCCGCCGTCCGCACTTTCGTACCAGCCTGCAAATACAAAGCCTTCTTTGGTGGGAGCGGCAGGAGCCGTGATCGCCGCGCCCGCGCTTGCCTTGACGGGTTGTACCGCACTGCCGCCTTTGCTGTCAAAGGTTATGGTATATTCTTTTTCGGCGACAAGTTTGTCAATCTTCGCGGTCTTTTCTCTGTGGCAAACCGTGCAGACGTAAAGCATGGTCCCTTCCTTTTCCGTGGTAGGCTCAACCGTCACGCTGCCGTCGTTCCAGGAGTGCTCGGCTTTGTCTTTGGTTTCCTTGCAGTCCTTGTCAGCACACGCGTGCCAGTGATGCGTCTCGTTGTTGCTCCATTCTTCCGAAAAATTGTGTTTTACGTCTTTGTTGCAAGCAGCGAGCATGACTATTGTCAGCATCAGTATCATAATTGTGAGAAATAATTTTCTTTTCATAGACTTACTCCTTTTTTGATTTTAGTGATTTATTCCAAATCGCCGAAAATCCACGACTTATAATCGTTATTTTTTGCTTTTTATTGTTTTTTCACGAAAAATCCCTTGATTGTGGCAATTAAGTCTGCAAACGTCTTTTTCTTCACGGCAAACCACAGTACTGCAAATCCGCCGATTCCTGCGACTGCTACGCTACCGATTACGATACCCGCAATCGCGCCGCCAGGCAGTCCGTCGTTTTCGGCAGGCGGGGTGATTTCGCCACCGCCCGAAGGCTTATCGCCATATACTGCCGTAAGCGTTGTTGCGCCCGTTACCTTGAAGGTGTAACTCTTGTCGGTGCTGACGATTGCACCGCTTGCGTCTTTCCAACCTGCGAATACTTTGCCTTCCGCCGGCTCATTTGCCGTTACGGTTACGCTTTCGCCGACAGTAAGTCTGCCGCCGCCCGTGCCACCGACAACTGTGACTTCTGCCTTTACGAGTTTTGCTATCGTAAGATCGGCGATCTCCGTTCCGTTTTCGTCAAAGTGTTTTCCGCAGAACGTGCAGTCTTTGTGTCCTTTCACGCCTTCCGTTTCCTCGGTTGCCGGCACTTCATCTATCCACGCTCCGAACTTGTGTGCTTTGGCAATCACAAGCGTGCTTTCGTCAGTGATAGGTTTAGTTGCCTCCTTGTCTTCGAACTTCACTTCGCAACCGCTACACTTGTAGTACGGTTTTTTGCCTTCTTTCATGCAGGTGGCATCCTCACCCGGGACAAGCACCGTATGGTGCGTGACGTGAGCGAGCGCGGGAGCGATTATATATCCGCAGTCGAGACACTTAACCGCGTATTCTTCAGTGGCTTCCGTTCTGTCGGGGCGGTGCGCCGCCGTATCCGCAGTCTCGTTACAGTTCTTACATTCGTGATAGTGATTATCCTTATTCGCGGACCATTCTGTCTTGAAATCGTGAATTATCGTATCCTCGAGCGTGATTTCGGTATTGCAAGCATAGTCCGAAAAGAGCTTGCCGCAAGTTTTTCGTTGACATTCGTAATACGCGATATTGCCGTCTTTCCCTTCTGAGCAGGGCTTTGCCTCGTGAAGCAAGCGGAGGTGTGCTTTGGGTATCGCGGCGTTTGCTTCGTTCCACGGCAAAGTGCAAGCGGCGTCGAAAAATTCCTTTCCGCAACTCTCGCAAACGTACTTGTTTTTTACGCCGTCTTCGGTGCAGGTTTCCGGCTTCCCCGTCTCTTTCAACGTCGTCGCTTCGTGCGGACACTCGATTGCTTTATTAAGAGTTATCGTCATCTTAATTTCGGTCGATTCCGCATTTTTGACCATTGTAATTAGCTGACCGCCGGAAATCTCGAGGTCGCACAGCCACTTTTTAAGAATTATGTTCAGGAAATTTTTCGGATCGTAGAACGGGAATTTTTTACCGTCGGGAGCTTTGACGGTAACGTCCACGTTAGTGGGAACGCCCTTATAGAACTTCCCTTCTATCAAATTTTGCCAGTTGTCGAGGGTGACTTGCAAACCGTTCTTCTCGGTGATTATAAAATCCTTAGGATCGCACCCCGCAATAGGTTGAGGTATATCGAGTTTTATCGATTGAACGTCGCTATCCACTCGCAACAACACGCAGATCGACAAATCTCCGGAAGGGACTATTTCTTTCTTGAACAATTCGCCGTTTGTCAACGATATATTCAATTCGTCAAGATTTTCAGGGAATATGCAGTTCGTTTGCGGAGTAAACTTATAAATCATCACGCTATTATGTTCGATAAGTTTTTCACCGCAATCCATTGAGTTGCATAACGTTTCGTTTAAGTCGCGATCTCTCGTCGCCTTGTAAAAATGTTCTCCTCGACCTATTATGTTTCCTTTGATAACCTTGGGATCGAAAAGTGTTTTATACGACATGCCGACGGAATAATTCGGTATATCCAGCTCGATTTCTTTTATTGTCATATCCGCATTGCATTGCGTGCATACGCCGCCCTCGAAAGTGTGAGGGACATAATTACCGTATTCGCAGCCGCAAACGTCGCCGTTGGGGGCGGTATAATCACAGGCGGCGCGCTCTTTACAGGTCGCCGTACCCCCTCTCGGGTCGTGCCTCAACGACGTATCTTCTATTCCGCAATATTTGCAGAATCCGAGATGCAGATAATTGCCGCCGCCGCTACTGAACGACCTGAATTCGAACTTATGTCCCGTCGGAGCAAGATACTCGCTACCGCACGTCTCGCATATCGCGCCGCTAAGACAGGTCGCCGTGCCGCCGCTGTGTTTTTCCTTTACGACGTTACCTCTCGCATCCTTTTCAAATTCGCCGCAAGCACAGCAACTCGCATGGTACGAGGGGTCGCTACCGTAGACCCGATACGTAAAAGCGTGCTTTGCGTCGGGATTACCGAGATCTCCGCACTTCTTACAAGTCGCGTTGCAACCGGGATAGAAATCGTGCTTTTCGTATCCCGAACCCTTATCTACGGCTACACAAACGCCGGGACAATCGGAAGCGGTACATTGTCTGTATCCGTGATGCTCGATATCGATTTTTCCGTAATCGCTCCAGGTATGCTCGTGACCGCCCGATACGGCTGCAATCGTGACGGGAATATCGCAAGTCTGTCCGTCCGACGCGGTTACGGTGACGTACAGCGTTCCGCCGTCCATAGCGTTGACTGCGGTTATTGCATAGTAACAAATCGATTTCCCTAAGACGTTAGAGAAATCGATAGCCATACCGACGGGAAGATTATTCGCTTCGTAAGTATAAGGACCAGGCGCGCCTGCGAGCCAAATCCCCGTGTCGGGGGCCATGTTGGTGAGTTCTCCCGATACTTCCGCGTCGATAATGGGTTGTACGAAAAACGGATACCCGATAAAAGACATTCCTTTAGATATAATGAAGTCCATTTGTATCTCGGTCGTTATCTTGTTTTGTCCGGCGATATCCCAAAGTTCTATGTCTTTGCCTTTGCCGAGTTCCGCGCCGAAAACTTTGAGTTTTTGTTTCAGCACCTCTGCTTTACTTGACAAAGCATATCCTGTTTTCGGAGAGAATCGCACTCTGATACAATACGGAACGTTCCGTTCGATAAGTTGATTTTCCACTCTGCTCCAAGGCAACGTATCCGCGTCTTTTTCCCACAACGTTTGTTTTTGTCCGTTTCTCCATATTGTTGTAAGGGTTGCCGTATAGTTTGCGCCCGCAGGAACTTTGAGCGTTTTTGCCGTTTCGTCCTCAAATTCAAAAGCGGCGTCAAGAGTATCGCCTACGATTACCTTGTTGAACGCTACGTTCAATGTGTCAATCTCCGTTTCTCCTGCAGCATATGCTGCAAAAGTCGGGCTTGCCATTGCAATGCCCGGCATAAGCGCAAGGCACATAACCAGCCCCAACGCAAACATAAATATCTTGGTTTTTCGTGTGTTGTGTGTCATAATAGCAACTCCTTATTACGTCCGTTTGTTGTGTATAATATCTCTTACGTTGTTGCAAATGCGAATTGACTTCACCACGCTTGTATGATATATTGTATATATCTACAACGTTTCCTCTCGCAACGGCAACGTTTGAGGTATCGTGAGTATAGCAAAAACACAATGAAAATTCCCCCACCCAAATTTGAAAAAGGTGGGGAAAACCGAAAAAAATCAAAAAAATTTATAAATCGGGTGAGTAAACGCTCTTGTGCCCGATGACGGGAGATTGACATGAGATGCAAGACTGAAAAAATTCTTTCATTGTTTATCGTCATTGCGATGATGCTCGCAACAACCTTTACTTTTTTTGCTTGCGACAAAACCAACTCATTGCTGGACCCTAAAAAACCGACGACTCTTACTATGTGGCACGTTTACGGCGAACAGGTCAATTCTCCCATGAACGACATCATTGAGCAGTTCAACTCAACCGTCGGCAAAGACAAGGGCATCATCATAAACGTTACGCTGATGTCAAACGCTTCGCAAATCGGCAAAAAGTTGAAAGACGCGCAAACAGGCAAGGCGGGTTCCAAGGAAATGCCCGATTTATTCTTTTGCCACTCCGGCGACGCGCGCAGCCTGGGCACGGACAACCTTCTGAACTGGAACGATTACTTTTCACCGTCCGAACTTGACAATTTCGTCCCCGATTTTTTGAGCGACGGAATGGTAGACGACAAACTTGTTGTTTTTCCCGTTTCAAAATCGACTTATATGCTCTTCATCGCGGGCGGAGTTTTTGACAGATTCGCCGCCGCCAAAGATGTTTCGCTGTCCGACCTCGCAACCTGGAAAGGATTTTTCTCCGTTGCCGAAAAGTATTACGATTGGTCGGGTGGCAAACCGTTCTGCGCAATAGATTATCTGATAAGGCTTGCAGAACTGTGCGCCATGTCCGAAGGAGAGAATATTTTGTACAAGGACGGCTGGTACGACGCAAACAACCCCGCGCTGACAAATGCATACGAAATGTTTGCCACGTCTATCGCCAAAGGACACATAGTCGTATCCGATTTGTATTCCAACACGCAGGTTATGACGGGACAGACCTGCGCAGGTATCGGTTCGTCGGCTTCCGTGCTCTACTACAACGACGAAATCACCTACCCCGACAACACGTCCGAAGCCATGAATCTGAAAGTCTTGCCCATGCCGCAACAGACAGGCAAACAAAAAGTCGCAACGCAATCGGGCGTCGGGCTTTGCGCTTACAAAACGACCGATATCAAGACCGAAGCGGCAACCGTTTTTGCAAAATGGTTCACCGAAGAACGCCGTAATGTGGATTTTGTTCTTTCAACGGGTTACATGCCCGTAAGAACGGGGGCTTTTGATAAAATCGGCGACAAATCTTTTAAGTCGGAAGCCTACAGAAACCTTTATAAGGCACTGACAACAACCGTCGAAACCTGCTCCTTTAAGCAAGAACCGAGTATTGAGGGGTATTACTCCAAAGTGTACGCTTTGTACGAAAAAATCCGTAACATCCAGAAAACGCTTGAAACCAGATACGAAAAAGGCGAAACTTGCGAACAAATAGTTGCCGACATGGAAGCCGCGCTGTTTAACGTCGGCTGACAATAAATTGCGGAGCGACCGGAATATATGAAGTTCATGGATTTCAAAAAAAAGAAAACATCTATGCATCGTAAGCTTTTGTTGTACATGCTTGCGCTTGTTCTTGCTGTCGTTATGTTTATCGCAACCGGCTTGTTTTTCGTCGGGCAATTTTCTACAACAACGGAAAAATATTCAACCAATCTGACTTTTCAAGCCGAGTTTTACACAAGACAAATCGAAAAATTTTTTGACGATCTTTCGATGATGAACGAGATGCTTGCAAACGATTCCTCGGCGATAATAGACAATTATCTGAATGAAAAAGGCATTCATATAAGCGCGCTCAACGATTCTCAATTGTATACGGAGGGCGTGCAGAAAGCACTTTTCCCCAAACTTAAAGAAGAGTTGCTGAAAGCGGATGCTTCGGGTGCGTTTATAATGCTTGATGCAACCGTAAATACAGGCACAGCCAACTCTGACAAGTCCCGAACGGGATTGTATTTTCAACGCAGTACCCTTGACCGCACGGACGAAACGCTGCTGCTGTTCAGGGGCAGCGCGGAACTCGGGAGAACAAACAACATAATGCCGCACCGTAAATGGCGTTTGGAATTCAAAACCGATTACGTGCAGCAAATAAAAAATTTCTTCAACGAAACAACCGTCAAAGAAAAAAAATCGGTGTTGACCGATATTTTTACGCTTAACGGAACAAGCGAAGAAGCAATGGCTTTCCTCTCCCCTCTGTTTGGGGCAGACGGAACGTATTACGGCATTTGCGGGTTTGAAATCTCGAATAACTACTTCAAAGATTTCTTTGCTCAACCCACAAGACTGGAACAACTGACCTGCACCTTTTCCAAAACGACAAATGACGGCAAAATAGACTGTGAAAACATATTCTGGGCGGGAGTTCTCGGCGGCTATTCTTTGAAACCGGGCGGTACGCTTGTTCCTAAAGAAATAAACGGCTCGCTCACCCAGTTCTCGGGCGAAAACACTTTCGTTGCCGCCAAAAAGGAAGTTGTTATCTGCGATACATCCTACACTCTTGTGGTTATGCAACCGAAAAGCGAATTCGACAAAACCGTTACAGTCAATGTTGTAAGAATCGTGTTGGTATGCTTTTTGCTTGTGTTTTCCGCCGTTGTGCTTTGCGTGATTTTTTCGCAAAAATTCGTTTCACCGGTAATAAAAAGCCTTGAAAAAATACGCATGCAGGAACACGGGAAAACAAAATCCGATATTATCGAAATCGACGATTTGTTTGTCTATCTTGCCGAGCAGGACAGGCTACGCGACATCGAAACGGAAAACCTGAAACGTCAGAACGAAGAACTTGCTATCGTTACCGAAAACCAGACCAGCGAAATAGACAAGCGGCAAACGGAAATCGACCGCCTGGCTTATTCCCGCAAAAACGAGATAGATCCCGACAACTACGAAGCATTCAAAATCGGGCTGAAAGAACTTACAAAAACAGAAAAAACAATTTTTAACCTCTATCTGCAAGGCAAAACCGCAAAAGAAATCGCCGATATACTAAATATACGCGAAAGTACGCTCAAGTTCCACAACCACAATATTCTGGAAAAACTCGGCGTATCTTCGCGCAAACAAATGTTGCGCTACGCAACTCTGCTGAAACAAGAAACGCAGCACGAATGACGTAACGAATCAGGCATATTTTTCGCCGGATACAGGTAATTTGTTGAAAATGTTGAAAAAAGATGTTATTATTCAATCAACATCTACACTAATATGCAAAAATGAAAGGATTGAAGTATATGCAACTTGATTACAAAAAATATTTAGACAAAGTGAAAGGCTGCTACACAGGTAAAAACATCGGCGGGACGCTTGGCGCGCCGTTTGAATGTTATCGCGGAGTGTACAATCTTGATTGGTTTATGCAAGATATATCGTCGCCCATCCCGAATGACGACGTGGATTTGCAACTTGTCTGGCTTGCCGCAGTTGAACGAGAGGGACGGCACATTGATTCGCTTGTGCTTGCGGAATACTGGGAAACGTATGTAAGCGCGCAGATTTCGGAATACGGTACAAGCAAGAATAATTTCGGTATGGGGATTTTACCTCCGCTTTCGGGATACTTGCGTAATGAAAATCGCAACAGCAACGGGGCGTGGATTCGCACGGAAATCTGGGCGTGTCTTTGCGCGGGAAACCCTGCTTTGGCTGCAAATTATGCCTACTACGACGCGTGCGTAGATCACAGCGACGAGGGAGTCTATGCCGCTACATTTACGGCGGCGGTACAAGCGGCGGCTTTTTTTGAATCAAACAGAGAAAAATTGATTGAAATCGGTCTTTCGTATATTCCCGAAGATTGCGGAGTAAGCCGCGCCGTGGCGTTGATACGTCAGTGTTACAAAAACGGCGACGACTGGAAAACGGCGAGAAAAAAATTATTGATTGCACTACCGTCATCGTTTGGCGAAATGGACGGGGAGTGGAAAGGAACGTCACTCGTTCCCGCTTGCGATAAATGTCCCGTACAACAAAAGGACGCGGATATCCCCGTGGCAGAACACGGATATGATGCTCCTGCGGCAATAGGCATTGTGTTGCTTGGTTGGTATTACGGGGAAGGAGATTTTGCAAAATCGGTATGTCTCGCGGTGAATTGCGGCGAGGACAGTGATTGTACAGCCGGTACGCTGGGCTCTATTTTGGGAATTATCGCAGGTGAAAGCAACCTGCCCGAAAAATGGAAAAATGCTTGCTCGCAGCAAATTGCCACTTGCACTCTTCGTACAGACAATGTTTTCCTACCTAAGACCATTCCCGAACTTTGCAGCCGTATTGCAAGACAGACGCCTGTAGTGTTACAGGATTATTGCTATTTCGATGAAAACGGAGAATACACGATAGTACCTGTTGCGGAATTCAAGTATCGCAAAGGTGCGTTCCGCTGCAACAAGCATGAAGACTTTTGGGAATTGCTTGAAGAACAAGGGCGAACGGTGCGCTTCCATTTTCGCGGGCTTACGGTAAAAGTTACTTATGACGACACTCGCGTTTCTGTCGAAGACGGAACAGAAAAAACGCTTAAGCTGACTTTTGTAAATAATCTTTATACTCCGCAATATCTGAAGTTGCGCTATCTCGGAATTCCCGAAACATGGGAAGTTAATGGCGGCAAGGAGCAATGTGTTGGACTCGAGCATTGGCATGGCAGCAGTAATGTAAATTCCATTGATTTTTCATTTACACCGCACAATCTTACTTCTGCGAAAACAGAAATTGTTCTGGAAATTTCCGTGAACGGGAGAGGCGAAAAAATGTACCTTCCTCTGACGTTTTTTAACGGCAAATGCGGGGCATAAAGGAATGTTTTTTCGTAGGGGTTGCCATTTGAAGCAGTTATCCGAAAATTTCGGATAACTGCTTTTTTTTCGCAAGGTGAATTATACTTTCAAGTGCAACACCTGTAAAAATAAAAAAAGTCAAGCATCAAATAAATGCCTGACCGCAAATTTTATGGAAAAACAATACTGTGGTTTCAAATCCATTTTGGTATGTTCTTACGATTTGAACCCGTATTTTGAGCATAAAAAAATGAACCCGAACTTTAACCTTTTTACGGGTTCGGCTCAGGTTCATCTTGGCGGAGAAGCGGGGATTTGAACCCCGGCTACGATTCACTCGTACTACTCCCTTAGCAGGGGAGCC
>DPQS01000073.1 GCA_003537755.1 Clostridiales bacterium
GAAACTGTACTGTATGTACAGTGAGTGTCGTTTAACGCATAATTAGCCGCCGACACACTCGCAAAAATTATTAGTGATAGCTAAATTAACCCTACGCCTTAATTAAGCAAATCGTAGTAGCGTTGGATGAAGTCCAGAATGTAATCGGGTACTTTTTCACCGTTCGCTTCGTACTCCTTGGCAAGAGCCATGTACTCTTCCAAACGGGTTTTGTAGTCGGTGTTGCCGTCGATGATGTTGTTGTTGTCCTTGTTAGGGGTCGAAGGTGTGCTGGGATCGTTGCCGGGATCTTTGTCGGGATCGTTTTCGGAATCGCTCGGATCTTTGTCACTGTCACTCTGTTCGGGATTTCCTTCCTGCGGAGCGTCGGCTTCTTCACCCATATTGTCGGTCATGCCGTCGCCCGGTTCGTATTCACCGCTGCCGCCCAGTTGCGCGAAGTATGCCGACACAAATATGGTTATTTTACCGTCAACGCCCTTGACGTATGCCGTTCCGGTATCCAGGTCAACAGCATACAGTGCGCCTTCGCCATATTCTTCGATAGTTTTTTCGTCAAACTGATTTTTGCTGTTGATTTCCATTACAAAGGAACCTTCGAATACGCTTTCGTCAACAAAAACCGCTTCTTCAAAACGATACGGATCCTGTGAGCCGTCTCCCCACTCAACAAACCCCCAGTCGGGATCTGCAAATGCAAGCACCGCTTCACTGCTTTCGCCTACTGCGACAAGTTGTTCGTCCATTCCCTCGACAAGTCCGCCTACGCCTTCCTCATCGCGAATATCGAGGTTTATCGTGTCCTGACGATAGATTTTGCACAAGTATCTTACCGTGTAGTAGGCTTCGGGATTTACGATGTCGGGAATGATGTCCGGACCTTCCGGAATGACGCCGCTGCTTGCCAATGCGGAAATGGTCGTCATGGAACCGGCACAGACAAAGGACACAATCAACAGTACAAGAACTGTCTTTGAAAGCACGATCTTGACGTTTTTCGGGTCGATTTTTGCCAAAGCCTGCCTGGCGTCCTCACGTTGACGCATTGCAATGTACGATTCGTCGTTTTGCAATTCGTGCATAGTAAGCAAACGTTCTTCAAGTCCCAGCGAGTCCAGACGTCTGGCGATTGCCTTTGTGTCCGGGCGGAAAAACAAAAAATACAACGACGGTACAAGCGCGGCGCAAATGCCGACGCTTATGCCTGCCGACAGCCAGTATCTCTTGATACCGGCAAACCAGAATGCCAAGAGGATGACCGTTTCCGCAAATAATGCTATGGTCAGTGCGAGCAAAAACGACTTCAACAGTCCTTCGCCGACGAGTTTTTTGTAGTATTTTTGGAATATACTTTCTTTACTCATAACTCCTCCTAAAATCACCAAACCGAGTGACACCTGTTACGGTGCCATTCGGTTGTAGTGTTTGTATTGCTTTGCGGCTGATTTCAAATCATTCTTCCGTTGTGGCGGAAGATTCTTCGGCGGTTGCCCAAACAAAGGTTGCGTTGCAGTCGGCGTTCCACTTGCTGTCCCATCTGGTTGAAGCTTCGGTGTGGTCGGTAAAGGTGATCGTCTGTTGGTCCGTCCACTTCTGGAATGCATTTCTACCGATGCTTGTCGTCTTGCCTGTAATTGTCAGGTTCAACTTGGTGCATCCGTAGAATACCGTGTTGCCGATTGTTTCGACATTTGCAATGCTGCCGATTGTGGTAAGATTGCTACAATTGTAGAAAGCACTGCTATCGATTTCCGTTACGTTGTCCAGACCGGACAGTTCCGCAAGAGCGGAGCAACCGTAAAACGCCTGATAACCTACGTACGTAATACCGCCGTGCAACGTAACACTTGTCAATGCCTTGCAGCTGTAGAACAACTTTTCGTTGATTAGTGTAATGCCGGTGGGGATGACAACGTTGTTCAATACGCTGCAACCGCTGAACACTTCTTCGCCGAGCGAAGTAAGCGTGGTCGGCAAGTGGATTGTAGCAAGTTTGGTGCAACCCTTAAATGCGCCGTCTTCGATTGTCTTGACGCTGTCGGGGATTGTGACGGATGTCAATGCCGTGCAACCCTTAAACGCTTCCTTGCAGATTGTAGTTACGCCGTCGGGAATGACGATACTTTCCAGTGCCGTGCAACCCGAGAACATCTGCATCGGAACGGAAGCCATGTTGCTGCCGAATGTAACTTGGGTAAGAGCGGTACAACTGCCGAACACCGATGAACCGTAGTTGACAACGCTGTTTGACAACGTTACCGATGTCAACTTTTTGCAACCGTTGAATGCCTGGTTACCAATCGTTACAAGGCTGTCGGGCAACACCAATTCGGTAAAGCCTGTGTTTGCAAATGCAGACAGTCTTGCTTCGGTAAGGTTTTTGAATGCGTCAAAACTTGCGAGAGAGGTACATCCGTTGAATGCAGAGTCGTACACTTCCACAACGTTTCCTTCGATTGTCGTAAGTGCCGTGCAACCCTTAAACGCTTCATTTTCCACTACTGCATAGTCGCCGACAAACGTCACCTTGGTAAGTTTGGTCATGCTTCTGAACACTTTTGCCGCAGCATATGAAAGTTTAAGTTCGGTGATTGCGGTACCCTTGAACGTATCTTGGGACTCCTTGTCATAAATCTCGTTGGTTTCGAAACGAGTTACATTTTCAAGGTTGATGGATCTGAGATTTGTACAACCGTTAAACGTGTAGTAACCGTTGATAATTTCCACACTTTCGGGAAGAGTAATCGTTTCTACGCTTGTATTGTTGCGGAAGGCATTGGGAGCGATTTCCGTCGTACCTTTCAAGACTACCACGTTTGCACGGGAGTCGATGCTGAGTACCAACTTCGTTCCGCTGTACAGGATACCTCCGTCAGCCTTCAAAACAGTGTTTTCGGGTACTGCAAAACTTGCGCCCGTAACGCCTGTAAAGCTGTCTCCGTAGACGTGGAATGTGATGTCGGGGTTGCCGATAGTAATTTTGGTAAGACCGGTACACTTTTCAAACGACTTAGAGCCTACCGTAGCAACTTTGTTGAGATTTATTTCATTAAGCGACGTACAACCACTGAAAGCAGAGGTGTCAATTGCCGAAACATCGTCGCAAAGCGTTACTGTAGCAAGTTTTGTACAGCCATTAAACATGCTGCTGCTGACTTTTGCTGCGGTGTTGTAGGTGACGCTCGTAAGAGAAGTACAACCTTCGAATACGCTGGAACTGATACTTGTAATCGTCGCGGGAATTGTGACCGATTGAACCGCCGTACCCTTGAATGCTTTCATTCCGAGCGTTGTTACGTTGCCCAGATCAAAAGATGCAAGGGCGGCACAACCTTCAAATGCGCTTTCGGGTATCGCGGTGATTGTATCGTTGAAACTACCGATTTCCGCCAGCTTTTTGCAGTTGTAGAACGCTTTCTTGCCCAGGCTGACAACCTTGGACATGTCGAACTTCGCCAATACGCTTGCTCCGCTGAATGCCGAGGATCCGAGCTCCAGCGTGCCGACTGCCGTAGTATCTACGGTTGCAAGTTTCGTACAACCTTCAAATGCGCTGTCGGCAATCGTGGTTACGTGTTCGCCCAATGTCACTTTGGTAAGATTTGTGTTACCCTTGAACATTGACGGCAGTATGTCTTGGTCGATAGTGATATTCTTGACGCTTGCCTTGTTAAAGCCTTGATAACTTTGGTAGTTGCCTGTATTACCCAAAAGCTGAATACTGTTGCTAAAAGTCAACGACTCAAGAGCCGCGCAACCGTCAAAGGTATGGTACAAATACAACTTACCTACCTTTGTAAGATCCAATGCGGTAAGTTTGGTTGCACCACTGAACGCACCTTCGTAGATGGTCAACGAGCCGTCTTCGTAACCGGAGAAATCCAATGTCTTGATGCCCGAATCCTTGAATGCGCTTTGTTTGATTTCCTTAAGTTGCGAAGGCAACTTGACCGTAGTCAGACTTGTGCATCCCTCGAACATACCCTTGTTGCTACTGTTACCGGTAATGGCGGTAAGCTCGTCCGGCAGGTTGATAGACTTCAATGACGTGCATCTGTAGAACGGTCCGCTGAAGAAGCTGCCGCTTGCGCCAAGCGCATTCACCGTGTACGGCAATGTGTTGCCGTCGGCGTATACAACGTTGCCGCTCTCGTCGACTTTAAGCGCGTACTTGATGTTGGCAAGCTTGGTGCAATTGTTGAATGCGTCGGCACCGATGGATTGCAATTTGCTTGCTTGTCCGTTGGCGGTAAGAGCAAACTCTATCGTCGTCATGACGGAAGCATTGTTGAACGCACCTCTGCCGATTGAACCAACTTCGCCGGGGATGGCAATGCTTGTCAACTTCCTGCAACCCTGGAACATGTAGTCGGGGATTGCCGCGTACTTGTAGCCTTCGGCGAAAGTAACCGTGGTAAGCGAAGCACAGTTAGCAAATACGTATGTGCCAAGCGAAGAAATACGTGCAGGCAACTCGACAGATGTAATGCCGCAGCCGTCGAAAGCGTTGTCGCCGATTGTAAGTGCTTGTGCGTCTGCCGAAGTTGCAAATGCGATTCCCGTTACATTCTTTCTGTTCTTAAACGCGCCTGCGCCAATCTTTGTTACGCTGGCGGGTATCGTGTACAAGGCGGATGTAAAATCTTTGTCGACATACACTAATTCCGTCTTGTCTTTGTTGTAGATAACTCTGTTTTTAGCCTCGGTTGCATCCGTTTCCACAGAAATTGTTGCCGAATCCTCGGGAACAACCATGTTTGTCAAAGAAGTTGCCGAAGCCGTGATGTTGACAACGGAAGTAGCGTCGATTTCCTTGGAAAGGGTAATTGACTTGATCTTTGCGCCATTGAATACGTTTGCGCCGACCGTTTCTACGCCGTCGGGCAACACAAGGTCGGTAAACAGCTGATTCTGGAAGGCAAATTCACCTATCGAAGCAAGGTTGCAGCCCTGTTCGAATGTAACGCTTGTAAGCGGAGTGCCCTGGCCTGTGCTTCTTTCGTGGATTAGCGCATAGTTTCCGATCTTGGAAAGTCTTGCGGGGAAAGCAATAGTTTCCAATCTGTAACATGCAAAGAATACCGTGTCGCCCCAGCTACCGGTCTTGGCAACATCTGCCATGTAGAAGGGCTCGCTGCCGCCTTTCTGGAACACCACCGACGTTACGTTGTGACAGTTGTAGAAGGACGAAACGCGGAATGTGGTCGCTTCCTTGGCAACTTCCACTTCGCCGGTCTTGCCGTACGGACACCAGACAAGCACACTCTTGTCGGCGTTGTACAGCACGCCCTTGTAGGAGCTGAATTCGCTGCCGCCCTCTTCCACGTTGATATCCGTAATAAAGCAGAAATCATCCTGGATGCTGGCACTGTTTTGCCAAGCGGGAGCGTTTTGATTTGCCAGTGGATAGTCACCGCTACTGCCGTAACCGCCACCGAACTCAAATACATCGTAGTTGCCGTTAGGAGCGGATATACGGTTGGGCAACGACAGTACGGTAAGAGCGTCGCAACCCTTGAATGCCGCTGCACCGAAAGACAAAGGTTCGCTTCCGCCGCTGGTAAAGACAACGTTGGACAGGCTTACGCAACCTTCAAACGCATTTCTGCCGATTGCACGATTGCTGCTGTCGATGTTTGCTACCGTGGTGGGTATCGTTACCGACTTCAACGCCTTGTCAAACTTGAAAGTACTGTCGGGAATATTGACAAGTCTTTCGGGAAGAACAACGTTTACTATGTTGTCGCACATATAGAATACGTATGTGCCAAGCGTCAGCTCTTCCGTACCGCCGGTGGCAAACGTCAACGTTTCGATACCGGACCCGTAAAATGCATGGTCGCCGATACTTGTTACTGTGGACGGAATGTTGATGCCCTTCAATGCGTCGGTAAACTGGAATGCCCTTTCACCGATTGTTTGCAGACCTTCGTTGAGCGTAACTTTTGCAATAACACGATTTTCTTCGCCTACTCCGTAGTAGGAGAATGCTTGCTCGCCGATAGAAACGGTACGTGCGGGTAATTCGATTTCCGTCAATGACGTGCAGTTGAGGAAGGCTCTTGCACCGATTGTCAGTCCACTTTCACCGTCTTTGGCAAATGTAACCGAAGCAAGGTTGGAGCAATCTTCGAACGCACTGTCACCGATGACGGTAACGTTGGACGAAATGACGATGGCAAGCATATTGCTCTTGCCCTTGAACACTGCGCCGGCGATTGTTGTTACGGTGTCGGGGATAGTGTACACTCCCTCGAAGCTGTCGGGGAAGAACAACACCATTGTCATGTCTTTGTTGTACAACACGCCGTTGTCGTCACGTTGATAGTTGGGGTTGTCTGCCGAAACCTGAGGTTTGTACTTCTTGCAGTTGTAGAACACCAGGTTGAAGTTCATCGTGCCGACGTTTTTGGTCAGTTCGCAAGTAACAAGCGCGCGGCAATTCGCAAATGCGTAGTCGCCAAACTCCAGTGCGGCTGACACGTCGGACAAATCGATTGTCTTGACCGAGCTGTCTTCAAAAGCATGCGCGCCAAGGCTTGTAAGGCTGTTGGGCAACTTCAATTCGGCGATGCTTGCAGAGTCAAATGCATATTCACCGATGGACGCTACGCCACAGGACTCCGTTGCGGTAAAGTTGTCACCGTCCCATGCGCCGTTTTCTTCAAATGTAACGACGTTGAGTTTGTTGCAACGATAGAACGCATAGTCACCGATTGTAAGACCGATGGGATCCTTGACCGCCTTAAACGTCACTTCGGTAAGATTCTTCGACTTGTTGAATGCGTAATCTCCGATGGACGCAAGGTTGCCGTTAAAGGTGATTTTGGTTACCGGGTTGTACTTTTTGAGCGCGGGATTTTTGGCTTCCTCAAAGGAATCGAACGCATGCGCTGCAATCCTGATGATGGAAGAAGGAATTTCCACTTCGAATTCCGTTGCGCTGCTAAGACCGATCGGGCAGTAGATAATCTCGTCTCTGTTTGCATTTGCCAGCATACCTGCGATATTTTTACCGCCGTCGTTTACCGTCAAAGCCGAGTATACCTGTTTCTCAAACGCACCCGTAAATTCAATACTCGACAGCAGTTTGAACTGCGAGAAAAATTGTTGTACGTTTGTGATTTCCGCCAATCTTGCGGGGAGAATGAATTTTTCGACATACAGCGTGTCGTTGAAAGCTGCGTTGTCGATTGTAAGCAATTGCTTGGGAAGCACGTTGCCGCTTTCGTCCATGAGCTCGGTTTCATCGAAGATGACCATCTTGAGGTTTGCGCAATTTACAAACGCGTCTGCCTCGATGTTTGTCACCGACGCGGGAATTACCACCGTGTCAAACTTTGCGTTGTTGAACGTGCGGGAACCGATTGTGGACACACCGGCAGGCACTCTGAACGTACCCGTAAATGCGGCGGGGATCAGATGCAAGGTAGTTTGTCCGTACAACTTCATTACAATCGAACCGTCAACTTCGCTGAATACACCTGCAGAATGGTCCGTTTCCGCAATGTGGAAGGCTTCGATACGGTTGCATCCGTCGAATGCCGTCGTAGGAATGGATTCCAATGTGTCGGGAAGAGTGACACTTGTCAGATAGGGATGGTCCTTGAAGCCGTATTCGGCAATGGATCTTACCGGCAATTCGTTGTATTTGGCGGGAATTCTGATTGTCGAAGTGTAGTAACCGAGAGTTTTGCTTGCTTTTACGCTGTATCCGCCCTCACCGTCGGGGGAGAATACAAATGCGTTTACATACTTGGCGTACACCACCGTGTTTTCGGCAATGTTCCAGGGAGCAAGGCTGTTACCGAGTTCGTCCGTGTACTGAACGCCCTTTCCGTCTGCCGTTGCGTACCAACCGGCAAAGCCCTTTTGTGCGGACTCGTCATTGGTAAGTATATCGGGCACAGGCAGAGTGTAGTGTCCCGTGTATTTGACGCTTACCTTTTCCACCGTGCCTTCGCCGTGGACGTTGTAGTCAAGCGTGATTTCGTAACTACGCGGCAACCAGTTGGCGTACAGAACGATGTTTGCGGGGTAATCGAATGTCTTTGCCGTAAACTGAGTACCATTGGAAGCGGAACCGCCTGCAACGTTGTACCAACCTGCAAAGTCGTAGCCTACGCGTTCGCTTGTGGGCATTTCCAACGTATCGCCGATCGCCTTGTATTGCTTTCCGACGCCTGCGCCGCCCATGGAGTCAAACGTAATCGAGTAAGCGTACACTTCGAATGTTGCCCAATCCGAGTAATCGCCCGTAAGAGTACGGTATCTTACATAAAGTTGGTTTACGCCTTCTTTTGTCAGTTGTACGTATGCGTGATTGCTTGTCGTTTCTGCAGCGACGCCGCTGTTTACCTTGTATTCGTAAATGTCTGCGTCGGACATTGCCGTCCAGCCGAACTTACCGTTTGCATACGTAAGTCCCGCAAGCCCCGAGCCTGCTTTTGCACTGCTGAGGACAAACGCATCGCTCCACAAGGATTCGGAATTTTCAAACACCGCTTTTACCTTGATGGAGTACTGATTGCCGATAGTAATATACTTGGCATCAAGAACAAGTTGCGCTTCGGTGACATCCACCACCACGTCGTTGATCTGTACACGGTAGGATGTTGCGCCTTCCACGGCATTCCACTTAAGCAAGCCTTGCTCGACGGCAAGTTGCGAAGGTGCCGCAGCGTCGCTCTTGTTGATTTTCGCAGCAGTTGCGGCTGCCGAGTTGAATCCTTCGGTAACCGCCTTGACGGTAACGTCAACTTCGCCTGCAGGCAAAGACTTTATGTCAAGTTTTGTTTCCGTACCGAGGTAGTACTGAGCTTCGCCTACGGTAACGATGTAGTGTTGTGCGTTTTCGACAGCCGTCCAGGTAAGCAAACCTGTCGTTGCGTCGTAAGAGATACCTGTAACTGCCGCAAGACTTCTGTCAAAGGTAAAAGTAGCAACGGATTCGAGGTAGTTTGCCGCAACGGCCTTTACCGTGAATTCGATACCGCCGTTACGCATTGCGCAATTGACGAAGTTGTAACTTGTGGACTTGCCGATGTACACGTTGTTGTGGTTGTGTTCGGCATTGCCGCATTTTACGGTAATGTAGTACCCCTCGGCATTGTCAACACCGTCAAACAACAGAATGGAGTTGCCCACTACTTTGAAGCCGGACACGCGCGGAAGAGCCTTGTTGAGGTAATATCTTTCGATTGTGTTGCTGCCGTATGTAAGCGTAAACTTGTATTCGCCTGCGACTTGTGCGGACAAATCGTATTTGTAAGCCGATGCACCAGTTGCGCCGAAGGGTTGCTCGACGGTAGTTCCGTCGGGTTTGGTGATGGTAAGTTTTGCCGCTTCCGAAACGCCTGCCCACACAACGCCCGTGCTTGTGACGTCCATGGTGCCGAGAGTCGTTCCGTCGGCCTGCCACAAAGCAAACAATGTGGTGTCGGAGGTAAAACTACTACCGTCGGCGTATTGACAGGTAAGTTTGTCGGCTTGGTTGTATGCGCTTATCCACCAGCCCTTGAAGGTGTAGCCTTCGCGAGTGGGTGCGGGTGCGCCGTCGACCAACTTGCCGCTTACGGTGCGTTGCGAAGCAATTGCTTCGGTTGTATCGTAGCCGAGATTGAACGAAACGGTATATTCCGTCGTGCCCTCAACGTATTCGATCCACTTGGCATACAGCGTAACGTCGGCGGTTATTTTTTCCGTTTGGAAATCAAACGGTTTGCCGCTGAAGTCTGCCGCCTTATACCAGGCAATAAATTTGTAGCCGGCATTGACAGGATCCGTAGGTTTTGTAACAAGGTTACCGTTGGTAACTTCTACTGCGGATGTGCTTGCTCCGTCGTTAAACGTTACTGTAAGTTTGACCTGCTTGTACAGTCTGTATTCCGCAGCACCGATTGTCAGAACAAGTATGTTGCCCTGCAGCGCACAGGTTGCCGTACCGTCCTCGGTTTTGTTGAATGTCAGAGTAATTACTTCGTTTTCCGTTTTGTACGTACCCGAAGAAAGATTTCCGTCCATGGCAAGGGTGAAATTGCCCGTGCCGTTGAGCGTAAGATTTATTTCATCGAGTGAGTAAACGCCCTTTTCCGCGCCTTCTTCAGTCGGCGTGGGGACATCATTGTCGCTTTTGTCGCATGCAAAAAGCGTGCCTGTCACAAGACAGCACGCGAGTAAGGCGGCAAGAAGTACAATTAACCACTTGTTGTTTCCTGTTTTCATTTGATGGCTACCTCCATAAGAATATACGACGAAAAGCGCATTTTTCGGCAAGCACCGCCGACAACAAACACCGCTTTCCGACTCATATAAACGCGTGCAATTTTTGTTTTCTGAATTGCATCGACCACAGCGACACATTGTTACTCTCAGCCACGATTGCAATCGGTAACAATCAAGTACAACTTAATGCCGTGTTATGATTTTAATAGTATAAAAAATTTCAAAAAAATAGTCAACAATTTGATGTCCGTTAAATCAATTTTTTTTGTAAAATTTTTGTAAAATGTTATTAAAATAGCAAACACGGACCACGAAAACAAATCCTGTCACACAAAATTATACGTAAACATAAGAAAATAACAGTATTGTGTTAATACAAGCGTCAAAAAACGATGAACTTACGTGTCAGTCCGTCACTCGGAACACCACCGCAATCACAACGGGCAAGACAGGGCGTTTTACGACGACTGTTTTGTGTAAATTTTTGCCCCAAAGCATAACAGCCGACATACTTCAGACGGTCAGCCACGGCAACAATTTTACTTCACACATCGGTCTGTCACAACCTGCTTAACGACGCAACGCAACCTGTTTAATACAGCAACGCTGCCCGTTAAATACAGCGCAACGCAACCTGTTTAATGGCGCAATCCAACGTGCTTAACACGCAACCCAACGCGCTTAACAATAATGTTTCTTTCCAGTTTCCAAATATATATAAATAAAAGGATTTCTCATACCGCCCGATGTAGCCATAAAATCGCTACTTATGCAATCTGCCACATTCGCCCCGATTCACCATCGATTTTTGTTTACAAGAATAACTATCAGCATAACTGCACAAACAGCACTCAAAAACATCCTTTTTACAACAACTAAGCACTTAGTGCGAAAAACTAAGCAACATTTACGAGTCGATTCGCGCTCTATGCTTAACAAAAATCACACAAACAGGAGTAAAATATAGTCAATTGAACGAGAAATAACATCTCGATTCAAAAATTAAACACAAGGAGATATTTCATGAAAAGAAAAGACTATGTTGACATTTTGTCGAAAATGTTCACAACAAAAGAGACAAAACTATTTGAGCACTATTACTCTCATTGTTACGGTTTCTACGATTTTTGGGACAAAAATACAATGTCACAAAATGACTACGAACATCTGATGATGGAGTTAAACCATCTTGAATACATCAAGATTGATTTAAAAACTCAAACATCATTCGATGGCGCAATTATTCATATCACAGCAAAAGGAGTTGAGTACGCAAATGAAAACAGATAATAAAATCACAACTAAAATCACAAGAATCATCAATGTAGTTTTAATCGTTGCTTTGCTATTTTGTTTAACTTTTTCCGTGTTGAGCGGCTGCAAAGATAAAAATGCAAATAACTATCAAAATAATAATTCTCAACAAACGTCACAAGATGTTGAAGATCAGAAGAGATTGGAAGAACAACAACGCAAGGAAGAACAAAAGAGGTTAGAAGCTCAGGAAAAAGAAGCTGAAAGACAAGCAGCAGTCACCGAAATAAACGACAACAATAACACAATTAAAAACAATGAACAAAAAATATCGTCATATGAAAGAGAGCTACGTAATATTGAATCAAAGCAATCCAGCATTCAATATTCACTAAGCACTTGCGAAAGAAATCTTAATAATGCATATGCACAATTAGAAAATGCTCGCTCGCAAAAAGTAAGAGTTTATCGTGCCGGGATTGGGTGGACATATGAGGCAGACGAAAATGCAATTGCTAATGCTCGCAATAATGTTGAACAATATCAAAGTGAATATGCTCAATTACAAGAAACTCAAAACAATCTTTATCGTCAAGCATCTAAATTAAGAAATGACATAGATATGTTGAAAAACGAGAACTCATCACTAGAGGCTAAAAACAAGGAATTAAAAGAAAAGTATAAAATTAATTGACAACGAATGACGTCAATTTTAAGCGAGTCTAACATACTCGCTTTTTCTATAAAAAATAAGGTAGCGCAAAGCCTATGCGCAACAACCTCGCACGCAAAAAAAAGAGCAACACAAGTTCGTGTTGCTCTTTTTTTGGTGCCGTGTGGCATAATTTGTACGAACCTGTTTTAGAAGAAATAGCGGTTTTATCCGCCGTTTCTATCTCTTTTTCTGTTTTAATGACGTGTTCTTTCGTTAGTTTTAGGTGTTCTGGACTATCTGTAAAGTTGTAGGTTATCACTATCTCATCGTCGTAAAGTATCACTTCCCGTATAAACGCATTTACTATTAGTTTTCGCACTTTTATATCGTCTGTGTTATCAAACACGAATTTGCTCAAATACATCTCTATATCGTCCGCAGTTAAGTATGTGTAACTGCGGGCTTTTTCTTTAAGGATTTCTACGTCGTATTGAGATATAAGATTTTCAAGTTCGGTCAGACGGCTTTTCGTCGTTTCGGTGATTATGCCTTGCTCGATTGCCTTAACGATATTATTCTGCGCTTTTACCGCCTCGGCGCGTTTCCTTTCAATAAGTTTCAAAGCCGTGTTGTCTGCGGTTTCTTTTTTATGTACGTTGTATATGCTTTGCGCAATCTTCTTGATATTGTTCACGCTCGATAACATTTGCGTCGTTGCGTTTATAACCGTATCTTCGATAAACTGTTTTTGCACTCTGCCCATATTACATTTAGCACGCTTGCGACGTTTTGAAAGACAAATATAGTAGTAATGAATTGCACCCGTATGAGAAGTTCCGCTTTCACCGCCCATTCTGTGCTTGCAATCTCCGCATATAAGTTTGCCAGAAAGGATATAGTCGAAAATCTCTTTTTTACGGCTCGGTGCAAGTTTGTTTTCTTCGTTTATTGCGTTTACCTTGTTCCAAAGTTCGTCCGATATAATTCTCGGAAAGATATTGTCGTATAATTCTCCTTGATGTTCGACAACTCCGGTATATCTTTTGTTGTGTAGAATGAAATACAAATACTTTTGGTCTACGAGTTTTCCGTTTTTTCTGCGACAACCGCATTCCTTGAATTTATCCGCAATGACAACTGCTTTGTAGCCCTGCGAATACATCAGAAACGCGTCTTCGACGATTTTGCTTTCGTATTCGTTTACAACGTATTTTTTGTCAACGACGTCATAGCCGAAAATATCTTGTCCGCCCGTGGCTTTGCCTTTGCGCCAACTTTCTTTCAGCCCACGATTGACTTTTTGCGTAAGTTCTTCCGAAAAGTATTGATTAAAACCTTCCAAAACGGTTTCCATCATACGACCTTCCGGGCTGTCCGTAAGATTTTCCATTGCCGAGAGAATTGTTACGCCGTTATCTCGGAGCGTCTTTTTGTGTATTACCGATTCAAATTTGTTACGAGAAAATCGGTCAAGTTTGTAAACGATAAGGTACTGCCATTGCTTACGGCTGCTGTCTTTCAGCATTTTTTGAAATGCGACACGGTTGTCGTTCGTTCCCGTCATTGCTCTGTCGATATAGGTATCGACTATGAGTATATCGTTGTTTTGAGCATACTCTCGACACACACGAAGTTGTCCTTCAATAGATTGTTCGGTTTGGCTATCGCTGGAATAACG
>DPQS01000065.1 GCA_003537755.1 Clostridiales bacterium
CATCTGAACGAGGGTGCGGCTGGGTAGGCTACCTACCATAAAACCTTATTGCCCGAAGTGAAGCGAGCGAGCACGCGTTCGCACGTAGGGCAATTCCTCGACAGGACCCCATAAGCATATTACATCTCTTCGGCGCCCTTTTAGTAGTGGGTGCGCGACCCGTGCTTGGCGCCCTTTTCACAAGGGCGATTTCCCTGGATATGACGTATTTTTTTGGTAGTTCAGGTACACATTCGGTATGCTGTGCCATTTTCATACAAAAAAAATCGACGGCAGAATAACTACCGTCGAATATGAACGTTTAATTTAATTGTGCAAACGATTAAAACAACCGTTGACATTTCGCCACTGCGCTTTTTCGCATTTTGGCGGCATTTTTGCAAAAATGTCAGATTTTCTTCACGAAACTGCGGCGACGCTTGTGCTGAATGTGGTCAAAACTCTTCCACATGTTGATGACGGGCAAGTTATCTTCCAGATTGAGATTGGTTTCGCCGTATTCCACACCGCTGTCTTTCAGTTGCTTTGCAAAGTGATACAGTACCGCCGAAGCAATGCCCTTGTGCTTGTACTCGTCCACGACACCGATAAGCCCCATATCCAGCACTTTGGGGTGCTTTACCAGTTTCAGCACGCGGCAAAGCGCAGGCAACGTCAGACGACCGCCGCTCTTCTGCAAAGCCTCGCCGATACCGGGGAAGCACAAGCCGAACGCCACCACGTTGTCGTCCTTGTCCAGAATTACCGTAACAAACTTGACGTCCACGATAAGCCTGAAGTTGGCAATAAGCGAGCGTTTCATATTTTCCGTAAAAGGCACGGTACCGTAAATCTGCGCATATGTCTTGTCTACTATTTCAAAAAACTTGTCGGCGTACAGGCGAATAAACTCATTGGTATTTTTGCTGTTGTCGAAGCGCAGGCTGTAGCGTTCCATCATTTTGGTGGTTACGCGCTCGTAACGTTCCATTTCCGCTTCGGGCAGGCGGTACAGTCTGTGTTCCAGCCAGTCTACGTCCTTGCCGTAGCCGCAGTTTTCGATAAGACGTTGGTAGTACGGGTAGTTGTACTGTTCCTCGAAGGTGGACAGGTAGTCGAAGCCGTCGATAAGCAGCCCTTCGCGCTCCCAGTCGGAAAAGCCCAGCGGCCCCACGACTTCTTCCATTCCCTTGGACTTTGCCCACTCTTCGACTTTGCTAAACAAAGCCGTTGCCACTTCCCGGTCGTCGATGGCATCGAAACGCGTAAAGCGCACGCGTTTTTGTCCCCACTTTTCATTGCTGGCTTTTTGCCATATGCCGGAAATGCGCCCGACAACCTGTCCGCGTTCGTTGGTGGCAAGGTAGTACACTGCTTCGCAGGTGTCGTAGTACATGTAGTTTTTCTTGAATACGTCCATTTCGTCGCTGTAAATGGGCGGTACGAAATAGGGATTGTTTTTGTACAGTTTAAGCGGAAACTCGACAAACTGCTTGCGTTGTTTGCGTGTTTTTACTTCAGATACGGTAATCATTTTTCCTCCGCGCCGACATATGCCGCACGGCGAGCCGTCCGCAAAGCAACAAAACTGCTAAACGCGGTAGGCCGCCACCAAACAAAAGGGCATAGTGTCAAAATAATACTTTATATATGTTTATATTTTACCATGTTACACGTCAAAAGTAAACACAAAATTAAACATTTGTTAAATATCACATAGCTTTTTTCGCTTTTGGTGTCATTTTGGACGGTGCGGCGTCATTCATCGTTGACATTTTGACGGAAAGTTGATACAATAACACTGTTACACAAAATTACACCGACAGGGCGCAAAACGCCCGCAAAGGTTGTCGCAACCACGACAGCCACAGGAGGACATATGATAAAAATAGTACTCGACTGCTTCGGCGGCGACCGCAGTCCGCAAGCAAACATAGACGGCGCAGTGCAGGCACTTAACGAACTGGACGACCTTACGCTTGTACTTACCGGCGACAAGGCAACAATCGAAAACCTGCTTGCCGACAAATTTTACGACCCGTCACGCGTGCAGATAGTACACGCACCCGACGTAATAAGTTGTGACGACAAGCCGACGGAAGCAATCAAGACAAAGACGGACAGCAGCATGAGCCGCGCATTCGAGTTGTTGCGCAGCGACCCCGAAATCGGCGGCATGGTAAGCCTGGGCAGCACAGGCGCGTTGCTTGCAGGCGCGGTACTTCGTATAGGCAGAATAAAGGGTGTCAAACGTCCTGCGTTTTGCCCCACTTTGCCCACCATGAACGGGGGACTTGTGTGCATATGCGACAGCGGCGCAAACGTAGACTGCGACCCGGTGCACCTTACGCAGTTTGCACGCATGGGCAGCCTGTACATGCAAAAGGCATACGGCATTGAAAACCCACGCGTTGCGCTGCTCAACATCGGCGTAGAGTCGGAAAAGGGCGACGCGCTGCGCAAGGAAGTGTACCAACTGCTGGAAAACGACGACAGTATCAACTTCGTAGGCAATATGGAAAGCCGCAACCTGCTCAGCGGCGAGTTCGACCTTGTGGTGTCCGATGGTTTCAGCGGCAACGTACTGCTGAAATCCACCGAAGGTTCCTGCATGGAAATGATGAAGATGCTCAAAAAGATAATGACGTCCAATTTCCGTGCAAAGATGGGCGCGCTTTTACTCAAAAAAGACGTTTACGCGCTTAAAAACACGATGGACTACAACAACTACGGCGGCGCGGTACTGCTGGGTACCAACAAAACGATTGTAAAGGCTCACGGCGGCAGCAAGTCGGGCGCGGTATACCACAGCATACTGCAAGCCTACAACATGGAAAAGAACGGGCTCAACGCCGCCATTTCGCAGACGCTTACCAAGTAACGCCACACGTGTTACACCGCTACAATTACACGACAGACACTACAAAAGGCACGTATCCGCATTTGGAATACGCGCCTTTCTTTATTGACTTGTTATTGTTCGCTTTACATAAACCGCAGTTGCAGTTACAGCCACTTTCCTTATTGCGGTAGGCAACAATCAAATTGCCGCTACTGAGTTTTCGTTGTCGCCACGGTTACACTACCGCGCCACAATTGCAACAAACGCCCATGTGAGCCTATGCATGTCCTGTCTGTTTACTTACTCTTACAGTCCCAGTATCTTTTCGCAGGCGGATACTACCAGTTTGAAACTGTCTTCCTCGAAGGGTGACAGCAGGTCACATTCGCTGAGCAACTCCGTAAAGGGTTTAGTCCCGCCGTAGTTGAGGAACTTGATATACTTGTCAAACGCGCTCTTGTAGTCCTGCTGAGAAAGCGCAAGAAATTGCAGTGCCGTAAACTGCGCAAAGCAGTAATCGATGTAGTAGAATGGGCTTTCAAAGATGTGCGCCTGACGTTGCCAACGACGACCGTCCTGAAGTGCAGGTATTCCCTCCGTCGTCATGTGCGGCAAAAATTCCTTTTCCAGTTTGTTGTAGAATGCGTTACGTTCCGCAGGGGTCATGTCGGGGTTGTCGTAGCATGTCTGCTGGAAGCAGTCCACTATCGTTCCGTACGGGATAAACGTAACCGCACCGCCGATGTGGTAGAACTTGTACTCGGGCGTTTTGTCACCGAAGAACAGGTCTATCCAAGGGTAGGCAAGAAATTCCATACTCATGCTGTGCACTTCTGCCGTTTCCATGGAAATGCTGCTGAGAAACTCGCTGTCGATGAAGAATGATTTGTAAAACTCGAGCGCGTGACCGAACTCGTGCGTAAGCACGTCCACGTCCCCTGCCGAGCCGTTCCAGTTGGCAAGGATAAAGGGCAACTTGTACTCGGGCAAGCCTTCACAGTAACCGCCGCCCCACTTACCTTCGCGCGACATTACGTCGAAGCATTCCGATTGCCGCATGGTGTCAAACAACTTGCCCGTTTCTTCGGACATTTCGTTGTACATCCTGCTTGCGTTGTCAAACATTTCTTCGGGTGTGCCGATGGGTTTGGGTTCGTCAACGGTAAAGATACTGTTGTCGAAGTAGTACTGTTTGTCGATGCCCAGGTCTTTGCCCACCTTGTTACGGATTTTGGTAGCGAGGGGCACAAGGTACTTCAGCACGTTTGCGCGGAACTTGGCAATGTCCTCCTTTGTGTAGCAGTTGCGCTGCATTTGCAGATACCCGAGCGGCGCAAAACCTTCGTAACCCAGTTTACGTCCCATGCGCGTGCGGATTTTGACAAGTTTGTCGTAGATTTCGTCCAGCTGCTGTTTGTTGTCCTCGATTGCCTGTCCCCATGCGTACACGGCGCGCTTACGAAGGTCGCGATCGGGCGAAGTGAAGTACTTGCCGATACCTGCCATTGTCAACTTTTCGCCGTCGAAGTCGATGGTAATACCGCTCATCAGTTTGGTGTATGCCGTGGTAACTTTGTTTTCCTCAACTCTGTCTTCCACTATGCGCGGGTCTGCCGCATCAACGCCCATTTGCAGGTTGACAAACATTATGCGCGGGAAACGCTTTTCCAGTTCGCTGCGGAACGGAGAAGTGAGGTAGCACCTGGCAACTTCGGCGTTGGCAACGCTGATTTCCGGTCCGATTTCGTCAAGGTAGTCCTTTTCTGCAGCGTAAAACTCGTCACGCGTGTCCTGTGTAAAGCGGATAAACGCAATGCGCATGTTTGTGTCAAGGGCAATGCTGTACGCCTTGTACTCTTCGTGAATTGCAAGAAACTCTTCCACGCTTTTTGCGTTGTCGAAACGTTGTCTTAACTCGTTAAGTTTGTCAAGCACCGCCTGTTTGTCGGGGCGCGTGTATACGATTTGCGAAACTTTCATATTCTGCTCCTTTCATCTCACCGCCGAAGTTACGTTTTTTTCGTTCGTCGCCCTGCCGCAGCACTGCAATTTACGTCAAAAAACCACCCGCCGCAACGGGCTTTGTCCGCACAATTACGGAGGACAAAATCCCTTCGGTTTTGAGGGCATTTTTTTAATTATATCATTGTTTGATTTCAAAAGCAACACAATCGCCGCGCAAAAATCCTTTTTTCAGGCAAACTTTTCACGAGTGGCGACAGTCAGAAAAAATCGTAAAAAAATTACAGAAATTTGCACTCCGTCAATTGACAAAACGAACCGCATATAGTACCATTTTTGTTGTGTTTTCAAGGTTTACATTGTCGGTCGGACGCTCGACGCCAGGACCAAGGCTTTTTTTCCCTTCGGATTTCCGAAAGGGATTTTTTGTTTTTTTACGGTGTCGAAACGTAATTTGCAAACACCGCCACACAAGCGCAGTCCAACCGACAGATATAAACCACACCACAAATCAGCGCCGCTCGGCGGCACTTTCGGCGAGCCACGCCGACACACACGGAGAAAACTATGGATTACATCGGAACAATCAGCCGCGGCATACGCGGGCCAATCATCAGACAGGGCGACGATCTTGCTACAATTGCCGTAGATTGCCTGCTTAACGCAAGCAAACAGGGCAACTTCGACATTCAGGACAAGGATGTGTTTGCCGTAACGGAAGCCGTACTCGGTCGCAGCCAGGGAAACTACGCAACCGTTGACCAGATTGCCGCGGACATCTCGGCAAAGTTCGGCGACGAAACGGTAGGGCTTATCTTCCCCATTTTGTCACGCAACCGCTTTTCGCTTGTACTCAAAGCCATTGCAAAAGGTTGCAAAAAGCTGATAGTCCAACTGAAGTACCCAGGCGACGAAGTAGGCAACTCGTTTGTTTCCGCCGAAAAACTTATGGACAGCGGCGTAAATCCCTACACCGACGTGTTTACCGCCGACCAATTTTACGCAAAGTTCGGGGACGTTCGTCACACATTTACAGGCGTTGACTACATCGACTACTACCGCAAGGCAACGAACGGTGCCGAGGTAATACTTGCCAACGACCCGGCGGAAATACTGAAGTACACCAAGTACGTAATAAACGCCGACATTCACACGCGCAGGCAAACCAAGCGCATTTTGCTTAACGCAGGCGCAACAAAGGTTGTGTCGCTGGACGAAATACTGACCAAGCCCGTAAACGGAAGCGGCTACAACGACAAATACGGCGTGCTGGGCAGCAACCTCGCCACACAAAACAGCGTCAAACTGTTTCCCCGCGACGGACAGGCGTTTGTCGAGCGCGTACAGAAACTTGTCGAGGAAAAGACAGGCAAACACATCGAAGTTATGGTGTACGGAGACGGCGCGTTCAAGGATCCCGTCGGCGGCATATGGGAACTTGCCGACCCCGTCTGCTCACCTGCGTTTACTTCCGGACTCAACGGCAAACCCAACGAAATCAAACTGAAGTACGTTGCCGACAACGACCTTGCCAACCTTAGCGGCGACGAAGCCGTAGCAAAGATGCAGGAACTCATCGCCCACAAGCAAAACGACCTTACGGCAAATATCCTTAGCCAGGGCACCACACCGCGTCAACTTACAGACCTGCTTGCAAGTCTGTGCGACCTGACAAGCGGCAGCGGCGACAAAGGCACGCCATTCGTACTGGTACAAAACTATTTCAAAAACTATTCCATGTAACGCCGACGTCACGCAAACGGACACACGGCAAACTGCACCGACGTCTTAGCGACATCGTGACAAACTTTTTGCGCGGCACACCGCCGCCCGATATCATATAATAAGGAGAGTGACTACCATGACCAATTCTGCTATCTTTGGAATAAATATGTTTGACAACAACAAAATGCACGAAAGACTGTCCGAAACACTTTACGACAAGATTTTACTCGGTCAGAACAGAGAAGTTACATTTTCCGACGAGGAACTGGACGAATACGCGTCAGCATTGCTTGTGTGGGCTCGCGAACGCGGCGCAACACGCTACTCGCACTGGTTCAGTCCTCTGACAAACAGCACGGCAGGCAAACGCAACACATTCGAATGCATTGACTGCGGCGGTTTGCTTACCGACAAGTTTCGCGGGAAGGAACTGAAAATAGGCGAAGGCGACGCAAGCAGCTTCCCCAACGGCGGCATTCGCCAGACCTTCGAGGCGAAGGGTATCACGCGCTGGGACTACACCTCGTTTGCCTTTGTAGAAGAGGACTGCCTGTACATACCCGTGTACTTCCACAGTTTCGGCGGTGAATCACTGGACAAAAAGACGCCGCTTGTAAAAAGTTGCCGCGCCCTTGCCCACGCGACAAAACGCTTGCTCGGCTGTTTCGACGCAATGCCGAACACCGTCAAAAGCGTTGTCGGGGCGGAACAGGAATACTTCCTTGTGGACAAAGATTTGTTTTACGCACGCACCGACCTGACCGTGTGCGGACGTACTCTGTTTGGCGCAAAACCCCCGAAACTTCAACAGTTGCACGACCACTACTTCGGCAAAACCAAGAGCGCGGTGCTTGACTTTATGCGCGACGTGGACAACGAACTGCTGAAACTTGGCATACTTGCCGCGACGGAACACAACGAAGTTGCGCCATGCCAGTTTGAACTTGTGCCCTGCTACCAACGCGCGCCCGTTGCCTGCGACCAGAATCAACTCATCATGCAGACCCTTGAACGCGTTGCCGACAAGCACAACCTTGTGTGCCTGCTTCACGAAAAACCTTTCAGTTACATCAACGGCAGCGGCAAACACAACAACTGGTCCATCATGGCGGACGAGGACAACCTGTTTAAGACAGGCAACACGGCGCAACGCAACGGCATTTTTATGCTGACAATCGCCTCGGTACTTGCCGCCGTGGACGACTACGCAGACCTTATACGCGCCTTTACCGCTTCGGCAACCAACGCAAGACGTCTTGGCGGCATGGAAGCCCCCAGCAACATCATTTCGGTGTTTGTAGGTGACAAATTGTGGTCTTTAATGAACGAAGTCGGTACAAAGTTTACCCTCGGCAAGGACACGTTGCCCGATTTTCCGCACGCAACCGACCGCAACCGCACCTCGCCGTTTGCCTTTAC
>DPQS01000018.1:0-27807 GCA_003537755.1 Clostridiales bacterium
TTTTTCAAAAAGTTTCCCTTCCCCGAAATTCTGTCCCGTAAAAAGTCTCCCAAAAAAATCACACAAAAACTACTCAATCAAAGCGGTTTCCTTGCCTGTGGGGTCAAAAGTGTCGTCGCTGTGCACAAAGTATTCCGTCATGTCGAAGTTTTTCGGCAGGTCGGTGGGGGTGTAACCCGTCAGTTCCTTGAAGTTGCGGTTGAAGGTGCGTATACTGTCAAACCCGCAGAAAAGAGCGATTTCCGTTACGGACAATTCGCCTTTTTGCAACAGCCGCACGGCGTTGTCAACCTTGGTAAAGGTGAGGTATCGGCTGAAACTCATACCCGTGTTCCGGCGAAAATATCTCGAAAAATAGGCAGGTTCCAATGCCATAAAGCGGCAGGCCTCATCAAAAGTGATGTCGGCGTATTCGTCGTTTATTTTGTCCAGCAACTTGCGCAACTGCCCCGACGTGGACGTTTCCTTTTTACGGTCGGAGGTCGGTTCGCTGCGGACAATGCGGATAAACAGATCGCGGATTGCGTCGCATACCATCTGTTCGAAGCAGATCTGTCTGCCGACAAGTTCCGCCTTGACAAGATTGTACACGGAACCGATGCCGTGGTCGCGGTCGATACGCGGCGATGAAAGTACTTTGCCGCCCATCACGCCCTCTATTATGCCGTAACTGAAGATGATTACCGACAGCACCGTGTCCGTACTTCTGGCGTGCATGTAGTGGATTGTTTCAGGCTCGACGAAACACGCCTGTCCCTGTTTCAATGTCATTGCCACGTCGCCGCAAAAAATGTCTATCGTGCCGCTGTTGACGTACAACAACTCGCAGTCGGTGTGCCAGTGCGGCAGATTGTGCGAATTGCGGTATTTGCCTGCCCATACGCCGCTTTTGTTGTGGTAATTCCAGATTTCGCGCTTTGCTTTCATTTTTTTCTGCCTTTTTGCGGTTTTGTGCGCCTACGTCGCGCCCGTCGCGTTTCTTTCGGTTACATTGTACACGTCAAACAAAAAAAAGTCAATAAATGACCATATTTTTGTGTATTCTTTTCTTGTATATAATGTCGCCGGGTAATATTATTAGGACGAAAGAAAAGGATAAGGCAAAGTGTATGCGCAACACATAGGCGTTGTGGCTGCGGATGCCTTGCGGAGGGCGCAGATGAGTGTTTCGGGTTTAATCAAAGGTTTGGTGGACTACGCGAGAAGAAATCTCGAACTTGACGAACTGGACATGACGTACAAAACCAACGAGGTGCTGGACATTCTCGGATGGCCGACGTTTGACGAAAATGAGGAAACGTACTACGTCAAAGACATCAACGAGGCATTGGCAAAGTTTACCGACGAATGTGTTGACGAGGGTATTTTTGCCCGCGAGGACGCAGCCGCCGTGTGTGACAAAGTGATGGGGTGTCTGTCGCTGTTGCCGTCGGAAATCAAACAACGTATGCACATGCGCATGTGCGGACGCCCGAGCGAAGAAGACTGGATGGGACGTATGCACTGGTTTTACGACTACTGCGTAAAAAACACCTACGTCAAAAAGGCGGTACTGGACAAAAACCCGCGCTTTGAAAGTCACGGGCTTGTCGTTACCATTAACCTTGCTAAGCCGGAGTTCCGCGACCCGAAAAAGGCAGCCAGCGGCAATTCCGTCAAGGGCGGCTACCCCAAGTGCGTAATTTGCCGGGAAAACGTCGGCTACGTGCCCCGTTCCAAGTGCACGCTTCGCGTTGACCCGATTGACCTTGCGCACGGCAGTTACTTCTGGCAGTTCAGTCCTTACGGCTACTTTCACGAGCACGGCATTTGCATAAACCAAAAGCACGTACCCATGCATGTCGATCACGATACGATTGAAAACCTGATGTACTTCGTGGAATTGTTCCCGGGGTACTTCATCGGCAGTAACGCGGCGTTACCCCGCATAGGCGGCAGTGTGCTTGCCCATGACCACTATCAGGGCGGCGGTGAAATTCTGCCTTTGTTCAATGCCCCGATCCGCACGCAGATGAAATTTGCCGACTACCACAGCGTGGAAATCGGCACGCTTGACTGGCCGGGGACATGTATTCGCCTCAAGGGAACCGACAAGGAAAAAATCGTCGACCTTGCCGACCGTATCCGCAGACACTGGAATGAGTACACCAACGAAAAGCTGGGCATAATCGCCGACGACGCCGACGGACATCACAACGCTATCAGCCCGACTGTAGTGTACCGCGACGGCAAGTTCGAGGTCAACATTATTCTGCGTTGCAACATCACATCGGCGCAGTATCCCGACGGCGTGTTCCACGCTCACCCGGAGTTTCACGTAATCAAGAAGGAAAGCATAGGGCTTATCGAAGCACAAGGCTTGTTTATCCTGCCGGGTCGCCTTGTAAAGCAACTTGCCGACGTCGAGCAGTGCATACTGGACGGCAAACTGAGCGAGGAATATGCCGAATTCCAAAAGGTGTACGACGAAACCAAGGCACTTGTCAAGGAATTTACGCCCGAAGGCGTCCACGCGGCAATGCAGGACGAACTGGGCAGCATATGTTACCGCATTTTACAAAATACAGCCGTTTTTAAGGACGAGCGTCAGACAATAGAATTTTTGAAGGAGATCGGCTTTGAAGAAAAATAATTACGATTACAAGGTGTCTGCGGCAGGCCGCGTAAACATCATCGGCGAGCACGTAGACTACTGTGGCGGTAAAGTTTTCCCTGCCGCGCTGTCCCTTAAAAACACCGTTTACATCCGCGCAAACGGCACGGACAAAATCAACATCAAATGGACGACGTTGCCCGACGAAGTTACGCTGGACATCGCAAACATCGGCGGCTACGGTCACCTGAAGTACGGCAACTACCAGGCAGGCTGCGCCTACATATGGCAACAGGCAGGTCACAAACTTATCGGATGTGACATGTTGCAGGACTGCACGGTGCCTTTCGGCAGCGGACTCAGCAGTTCGGCGGCAATCGAGGTTTCCACTATGGCCGCGCTTGCTACCATTGCAGGTGAAAAAATCGACCCCAAGGAAATCGCTCTGCTTGCGCAAAAGGCGGAACGCGAATACGCCCACGTCAATTGCGGCATAATGGACCAGTACGCTTCGGCAAACGGCAAAAAGGACAATGCCATTCTGCTGGACTGCGCCAAGGTTACGCACGAGTATGTGCCTTTGCAACTGGGGGATTACACGCTGGTAATTACCAACTGCAACAAGCCGCACAGCCTTGTGACAAGCAAGTACAACGAACGCCGCGCCGAAACGGAACAGGCGTTGGAAATACTGCAAAAGTACCTGCCGGTAACCTGCCTTGCGGAAGTTACGCCGTCGGACTTTGAAAAATACAAGGACAAACTGCCGGGCAAAGTGCGCGACCGTGCGGAACACGTTGTGTACGAGTGCTACCGCGTGGAAGAAGCCGTCGACGCAATGCGTAGCGGCAACCTGAAGTTGCTGGGCAAGCTGCTCAACGAGTCGCACGCTTCCCTTCGCGACAAGTACGAAGTTACCGGTGCGGAGCTTGACGCTCTCGCTGCGGCGGCACAGGCTCACCCCGCGTGCCTCGGCTCCCGTATGACGGGCGCAGGCTTTGGCGGATGCACGATAAGCATCGTCGGGAAGGACGCCGTAGACGACTTCAAAAAGACGGTACACGACGCCTACGTCAAGGCAATCGGCTACGAACCGTCGTTCTACGACGCGGACATCGCCGACGGAATCATTGTGGAAAAACTTGACAAATAAGTTTGCCGAAACATGCGCAAAGTGACGATTTACGGCGTTAAACGTACCGCTTTCGGCAACAAAACAACGCAAACTGTCGCGCCGCGCGGCAAAGTGTGTCAAACGGCGTGCGTTAATAAATAAGGAGGAATACGAAATGACTATTCTTGTTACGGGTGGTGCCGGATACATCGGTACGCACACAGATGTGGAATTGCTTAACAAAGGCTACGACGTGGTTGTGGTGGACAATCTGTCCAACTCTTCGCCCAAGGCAATCGAGCGCGTGAAGGAAATAACGGGCAAAGACGTTGCTTTTTACCAAGGCGACGTAAGGGACAAGGCACTGCTGGATAAGATTTTCAGCGAGCACAAGATTGACTGGGTAATTCACTTTGCAGGGCTCAAGGCTGTCGGCGAAAGTTGCGAAAAACCGCTCGAATACTACAACAACAACCTGTACGGCACGCTTGTATTGCTGGAAGTAATGCGCAATCACGGCTGCAAAAAGTTGGTGTTCAGTTCCTCCGCTACGGTTTACGGCGACCCCGAACGTCTGCCCCTTGACGAAACCTGCAAGACGGGCGGCACCACAAACCCCTACGGCACAAGCAAGTACTTCCAGGAAATCATGTTGCAGGACATCTACAAGGCGGACAACGAATGGACGATTGTCCTGCTGCGTTACTTCAACCCCGTGGGCGCACACCACAGCGGACTTATCGGTGAGGACCCTCAGGGCATCCCCAACAACCTTACGCCCTACATCGCAAAGGTGGCAATCGGACAACTGCCGGAAATCGGCGTGTTCGGCAACGACTATCCCACCCCGGACGGCACGGGCGTGCGCGACTACATTCACGTGGTTGACCTTGCGCTCGGTCACGTTGCGGCAATCGAAGGAGTCAAGCACCCCGGCGTGTACGTGTACAACCTCGGCACGGGCAACGGCTACAGTGTACTGCAGGTAATCAAGGCGTTTGACAAGGCTTGCGGACGCGAACTGCCCTACACAATCAAGCCCCGTCGTCCCGGCGACATTGCCGCTTGCTACGCAGACGCAAGCAAAGCTGCCAAGGAACTTGGCTGGAAGGCAACCCACGACATCGACGATATGTGCAGTTCTCTGTGGGCATGGCAGGAAAAAAACCCCAACGGCTACAAGGACTGATTGCACTTGTGCCTGTAAAAGTAAGCAAAATCAATCAAAAGGAAGCGCAAAATTACGCTTCCTTTTTTTATTGCCCGATTACAAAATGTGAACACTTTGCCGTGAAGTGTACATTGACTTGCAGTATAGCATATGGTAAAATTAAATAGTAGAAAGTATTTTTGAAAAGGACTTTTTTATTGGAATTTTTAATCGAGGGGGCAAGTATAATGTGAGATAATGTTTTGTAGATTAGTACTACAGTTTGTATGTAACTTAATTTCGCATGAGTTTTTGTTTTTTTACATAAACAGGAAGGAGAAATAATGGAAAACAAAGAAGTCGCTAAATCGGAATTTATTCCGCTTGCGAAAAAAAGTCGCGCTTCACGTATTATTCTGCCGATTCTGGCATCAATTGGACTTATTTTAACTGTGCTTTTAATCGGCGGAGGAAAAAGCCTTGAAATGATTTTGTTGACACTTTTTGTTGCAATTGTCGGCTTTATTGCCCCTCTCTGTTGTTTTATATGGGCGGTTAGGCGACCCGAAGTTGTGGTTGAAAGTGACGGAAGCGTGCTAAGATTTTTCTACAAGACGGGATGGGTAGAAGTATCACTGAACGATGTGAAAAAAGTCAGGTACACAATTGCTATGTTTATGAGGGTTCCTCTTAAAAGTGGCAGACTGATTATTGTTACCAAAGAAAAGACCTACATGCTTTTTAGCATAAACGATGTTGTTGAATCTTCAATGAGCATTGAAAAGTTGATAAACAAAAACAAGGAGGAAAGTAAATGAAGAACATGGAAAAACGTATTTATACAAATAACGTTTTTAAGGTATTTGTATCTGTATTTGTCGTAATTTCACTGATTGTAAGTCTGTATGCCTTGATAGTTGGTAACCAGCCGGTTGTGTATGCAGAAAACTCTGCTGACGATACATTTTCTATCGAAAATGAAGTTAAATGTTTTACTGATAGTGATTACTTGTATGATGCGGAAAATCAAGTCATAAATACAGCCTACACAATTCAGCAGTATAAAACTAATTTGGCTGGGAAAAAGATAGGCAAAGATGATTACATAGTTCAAATAATTCCGAAATCATATTTTTATACAGTAGGAAATGTGACAAAAATCGGTAAAGAATATGGCTTTTTTATAAAAACGGAAATATGCCTAACGGGATATTTTTCACGTGTATTAGTTTTTGATATTGATATAGGAATGAATCAATATGAAAATGAACTTACCTACAGTGTTAAGCCACTATTTGTATTTCAATATGATAGTAGTGCAAGTGGTGTAACTCTTGAAAAAATCGGGGATGAGCCTCTTGTTACAGAAAAATTTTATCTTAAAAATGTTTGTTTTGGACTGTCTGTTTTCAACGAAAATTCATATAACACGCAAGATGTATATGGGTACAATAAGTCGTTTGATAACGGTCCCGTTATCTTACAATCAAGATATAATAGCAAAGGATATTCACTTGAAAAATGGGCTGAAGAAGCCAGAGAATCCGAGTTAATCATAATTAAAAGACTACTTGGATTTTTTGATGATACAGGACTTATTGAGTTTGCGTCATATGTGTTGGATGTTTATAATGATGCTAATTCAATTGCAAAATTTATTGCTTGTGAGCACACATCTTCGACATATAACAATGAGTTGAACATTGTTACATATAAAGACAGAAATTCTTATGGTGTAAATGAACCGTATTACAGAACAAGTATGATTTTTACGTCGGACGATGTTGTTTATGGCGTTGATAAAGACCATTATGCACAGAGCATATTGCTGCTGGAAACACTTGGCGAATCATATAGAGTATATGAAAACATAAAACTCGATATTGTTTCCGTTGGTGTGACAGGAAATGTAGAAACAATTTCTTCAGGTGAAAGATGTGAGTACAGCGTGCACAGCAATAATTATCGTGAAGAAATGGAATCTAACACGAACGAACTTGTTTATACATTGCCTTATGGTAAAAAGATGTTCAGGTTCACGCCTGAATACAGCGGTGAATACAACATTAAGCATGGTTCGTCGGAAAATTATGATTACTATATCTATCAGTCGTCAAGCGGCAGTGCAACGCCCGTATCATCGCTTGAAGGAATTTATCTTAAAAAGGGCGAAACGTACTGCATAGATGTAGTAAACAAAACGGATAAAGTAATAGCAGATACTATGTCTATTTCGCTTACGGAAATATACAAAGATAAGCCGCAGGTTGTCAAATTGAAGTCGGGACAATCTACTGCATTTGTTTACAAGGCAACGCAGACGGAAATACTTGATGTCTGCAGTGGTTCGCCGAAGGTCAACATCAAGTACATTGCCAACAGATTTAAGCCTTTGCAAAGTTACGGTGAGGTTGGCAGACAAACTGTCGGAGTACGATTTACGGAAGGTGATTTGTACATAATCGAATTGGCAAACAAAGGACTGAATGAAGAAACCGTTGAACTGTATTTTGCAAATGTTGAAGGTTTGCCCAAGACTGTTTACGGAGATTCGGTAACTAAGTATTATTCGTATACTGCACAGAAAAGCGGAAAATGTACAATAACTCTTAAGTACGACAATCCCAGTGTTGCAATCAGTATATTCGATGAAAATTTGCGTGCCGTTAGCCATAGTAATGCTGTCGGTATGGATTTTCAAAACGTGCAATTCAGTGTAACCGCCGGGAAGAAAGTGTACATAGGTATTTGCGACGACAATAATACCGGCGAAACAATAAACGTAAGTTGTTCTGTAGGTGCCTCTGCATATAAGTGGCGAGTGGACGGTGTTGTACTGGATTCAACAGACGGTAGCGGTAAGAGTGAATACAATTATGAGGTCGAGAGAGGGCGTACTGTAAAAATTGAATTTATTGTTAACGATTCGGTTGTGCTGACAATGTTGGAGGTTACTACAGGAGATTACCATTATAAACTGGAAAAAGGCAATCTTACTGTCTATGACGATTGCTGGCTTTCGGAATTTTTTGAAGTTAAAGCGTACCTGACTGAAGTTGTGAATGGTGTAATGCAATCAAGTGGATATTATTATGATTCCACGTTGCTAATTCACCCTATTATAGCGCAAGGATATAATTTTTACGTTTACAACGATCAATCAAATATCGGGCTGAAGTGGAATAATATTAACATAATAAAAATAGCGTGTACAATATCGATACCCACAAAAAACGATTTCACAATTGAGTCGGAAGGTTATGTCGGTCTATTGAAAGACGTTAAAAGATTAGCGTATACACAGCCCGGAGATATTGCTATAAAGGTAGACAAAATTTACATAAGCGGCGCGAAAAACAATGGCGTTAAAGAAGAATTTTGGCTGTCAAACGGAAAATGTGGGTTCAATGTTCCCAAACTATATGTAAACGCTCTTTTTGCCGGCGGTAGCGGGACAAGTAGTAACCCATACAAAATTTCTTGCTTGCGTCATTTGGGTAATCTTAAGTATTCCCACAACAAGTATTACAAACTTACAACGTCATTGACATTGCCGACTGGTTGGAGTTGCTTTGAAAACTTTACAGGTACGTTTGACGGGGGTGATAACACATTGTCTAATTTTGCTGTTGATATAGAAACGTCATCTAATGTACGGGCAAATTATGCTTTGTTTGAGGTCAACAGAGGAACTATTAAAAATCTTAAATTTACCCAAATAAACATTACGGCAAGCCCGTATCACAACGAGCCTGCAATAAATGTGGCAGGTCTTGTTGGTACAAACAAGGGTACAGTAGAATATTGCAGTGCAAGCGGTTTGCTTAACTGCAACAGATATTTGTCTGCAATTGCAGGTGTTGTAGCCGAAAACAGAGGCGGAACGATAAAAAATTGTAGCGCAAAAAACCTTGAAATATTTGGAAACGGTGATATGGGCGGCGTTTGCGGCGTATCTTACGGCGGACTGATTTCTAATTGTTTCACATATGAATTTACAGGCAAGTTGTACATAAACAAGGAAAACAGAAGTCTTGGCGGAATAGTGGGATATATGACTGACGGCGGAACAATAGAGTGTTGTTACAATGTATTCAGCGCTGCAAGTTATGAAGGCAGTGCTTACATCGGTCCGATTTCTCTTGACCCGAAAATCGGAATGATTGTAGGTCATCTCAACAAGTCGACCATGCGTAATGTGTCTGTTAACGGAATGACGCTTAGCAGCGGAAACCTTTTGAGCGGACAACGCAAACACGTAGGCGGAGCCGGAAATGGAACAGCAGGTCTTGCAACAGAAAGCACAATAACAAATACAAACTGGTAATACTGTTAGAGAAAAACAAAATAAAAGGTCGTGACGTGGTTGTCGCGACCTTTTTGTTTTGGGGTGTGGGTGAGTTTTGATGTCAGCTGTCGGAAAGAAGTTTTGCCAGGGCAGCAAAGGCGTTGTCGGTGGTTTGTTTCGCTTCGCTGAAGGGCGCGGCATTGGGGCGCGTTACGTTGACGGCTATGCAGTACACTTTGCTTTCGTCAAAACGCGCAAGCCCGTCAAGCAGATTTATGCCGTGTTCCTTGTCGTACACGACAATGCCGTAGGCGGTGCCTTCCGACCGGACCAACGTCAACTTCGTTTCGTCCAAGCCGTACTTTGTCAGCAAGTCGGTGCCAAGCGGCGCAAATTGCAAATCGGCGTGAGCTTCGGGCATTTGTTTGACGTTCATTACAACAAGGTCGCAGGTCATAAGCGCGGTGGTGGTAAACTGCACGGAGTAGTACGTGTCCGTCTCTGCCGCGGTGACGACGCTTGTCGTAATGCCGTCCATTGCCATTCTTTCTTTTATTTTGGTCGAGTCGCTTGCTTCTGCCGTCAGAAACAGCGAAATCGTTTCGGTGTCGGCAGGCTTGGTTATGTTGTCAAACACAAACGCCCACAACAGCACCGCCGCAAGTGCGACTATTACAAACCATTTTGCGCTGTAGGACAGAATGTTTTTATTCATGTTCCACCTCGTAGCCGCAAATGTATTTGTCTACGACGTACAGTTTGGTCGCCGCTTCGTCCACCTCTTTGCCCGGGTACAGGTACAGCAGACGTTCGCCGTCGTCTGTGTTTGCCGTCACCTGACGGAACGTAAGTCCGTTGTTTGTTGTGGTGTTTTTGTCTACGTTAAAGCTACTTATACGTACCTCTTTCGGCTGTTTAACTGTCATTTGTTGTACAAACTTAAATTGCTTGCCGTCCAGTGCAATTAGCTGCGCAAGGTACACGCAAGCGCACCCGAGTGCTGCCGTACACACAGTCGCGACAATCTGTGCGATAGCCCGTCCCAGCGCGCGCCACAGCACAACCGCAAGCACCGTGGGTACAAGCAGGGCAACGCACAGCACAACAAGCGTGGTAACGTGTTTTTGGCGCAATGCCGCGTATTTGTCCGTTTCGTTTTGTTCAAATAAGTGTTTCAATTGTTTTCTCCGTCAGGTTTTGTATTACAAATCCGTTGCTGTCCGACAGTACTTCGCTTGCCGCGCCTTGCTGTACAACCATGCCGTTGTCCATGGCAATCACGTAGTCGGCAAGGGCTCGCGCTTCGTTGATGTTGTGGGTGACGTACACGATGTTGACGTCCAGCGTTTTGTGTAGCCGTGCAAGCAATGCCGACATTTCAGCGCGCAGATTCCGGTCAAGGTTGGACATAGGCTCGTCCATAAATATTATTTCGGGGCGTTTGACAAGGGCTCGCGCCATTGCTACTCGCTGTTGTTGTCCGCCCGACAGTTGTCGGGGTCTACGCGATGCCAGTTGCGCCATACCTACCAGCTTGCATGTTTCGTCCACGCGACGGCGTATTTCGTCGGCAGGTACGTGTTGCAATTTAAGGGGATACGCCACGTTGTCGAACACCGTCAGGTGCGGATACAGCGCAAATTCCTGCGAAAGATACGACACGTTGCGTTCCGCCGCGGTCTTGTCCGTAACGTCCGTTTCGTCAAACAAAATCTGCCCGTCGTCGGGGCGCACAAGCCCTGCCAGCGTGCGCAAAAGAGTGGTTTTGCCGCAACCCGACTTGCCCATGATTACCGTAAATGATTTGTCCGGCATGTCGGCTTCGGCGTTGTACAGCGCGGCGGTGGCGACATTCTTTTTGTTGTCCACAAAGTATTTGCACAGGTTATGCGTTGTTATCCGAGGCATCGTAGTTTAGTCCTTTTCTGTAAATTTGCGGAAAGTTGTCCTTGTTGACGTACTTGTCCAGCACGATGTCGCAACAAATAATGTCGGCGATAAGTTGCGCCGGCATTACGACAACGGGCAGCAGCACGAGAAACGCCACAAATGTGTACTTGTTGTCGATTAGCAGAAGCAGCCACGGCGCGGCATTGCCGACCAGCAACCCGAAGGATACAAGCGGCTGTCGCATGGACAGCATAAATGCGTTTTTGAGCTTGGCAAAGTAGGATAACTTGTACACAAGACTCTGGCACAGAAGCATAGGCGCAACAACGGCAAACAGCACCGTGGCGACGATTGCAACCGCAAGTGAAACCTGCGCAAGCGTGCCGTTGTCAAAGTGCTGCAAGCGCAGGCAGTACTGCGTTGCCCAGTTCAGACCGCCGCAAATTGCCGCGGTGGAAGCGAATATTCCGCCGTTTTCCTTGATCGATTGCCGGAAGTCGTGCCAAAACAACACGCCGTCCTGCCACGTCAGCCTGCGAAGTACGCCGCAAATGCCTGCCACTCCCACGCCGAGCAACGCAAGGCAAGGCACAAGCGCAAGGTTTGCCGTGTTTATCGTGGCAAAAATGTCCGACGCCGCTTCGCTTGCCGTGGTGTAGCCGCTATTCAGTTCCAAGTTTATCTTGTAAACCTTAAGATTACTTATGATTGTCACGGCAAAACTCGGCAGCAAAAACAGCAGGCACAGTAGTCCCACGCCCAATATAAGGGAAATTCGGTTGGCGTACAAGTCCCAGAACAACTTAAATCGGTTGTCGGGCAGTTTGTCCGTCGTATAGTCTTTGTCGGCTTTTTTGTTGAACATAAATTCTCCGTTTTTTACCGTCGCATTACAGCTTCGGGGTTACTCTTTGCAGGTTGCTAAGTAAAACGTTTTACGTAAATTGTACTCTTTTTGCCGTCGATTGTCAATATGCACCTTAAAAATTTGAAAATTTTACCCCAAAAACTGAAAAAAAATTGAAAAAGGGTATTGACAAGGGGTATTTTCGGTGGTAAAATCAAATTACTAAAACGTTTTACTAAATTTCGAGGAAGTGTGTTTATGAGCAAGATTTTCATTGTCGGCAGCATAAATATGGACTTAACCATAAATACGGACATTGTCCCCGACGGCGGTATGACCGTCACCGGATACGGGTTTCTGACCAATCCGGGCGGAAAGGGCGCAAACCAGGCTGTTGCCGTTGCCAAAAGCGGCGGCGATGCGGTAATGGTGGGTTGCGTGGGCAACGCCTTCGGTAAGGAACTTGCCGACACGCTTAGCGGCTACGGTGTAGACGCGTCGCAAGTCGCGGTGAAAGCCGACGTCAGCAGCGGCATTGCCGTGATTGTGGTAAACGACGGTGAAAATCGCATAATTCTCGACCGAGGCGCAAACGCATACGTAACGCCGCAAATGGCGGAGCAAGCCCTGTCGGGCGCGCACGCAGGCGATTACCTTGTAGTGCAGCTGGAAATTCCCACCGAAACAATCGTTGCCGCACTTGCCGCAGCTAAGAAAAAGGGCATGACGACCTTCCTCAATCCCGCGCCTGCAGCCGTATTGCCCGACGACATTTGGCAATACGTAGACTACTTCGTGCCTAACCAAAGCGAAACGGCGTTTTACACGGGCATTTACCCGTCGGACGAAGCGACAGCCGCTAAAGCGGTGAACGTACTTCGCAAAATGGGCGTAGGCAACGTGGTAATCACCATGGGTAGTGTTGGCGCAATGGCGTTTGTCGGCAGCGAAACGGTGTTTGCCGAAGCCTGCAAAGTTGCCGCCGTCGACACCACAGCCGCGGGCGACACATTTGTCGGCGCAATGGTAACTCGTCTTGCCGAGGGCGCAACGGTCAGGGAAGCAATGGTTTTTGCCAACAAGGCATCGTCGGTAACCGTCACGCGTAAGGGCGCGCAGCAGGCAATACCCTACCGCAACGAAATAATGTAGGGCAAGGTTGTAATCGCCGATTGTTTCCGCAAGTGTGATTGCGACCGATTGTGCGCTTGACGACGCTTGCATGACAATGAAATAACGTAAAAAAATCGGCACTGCCGAGGAGAAAAATACAGTGCAAAAGAAAGTAACAATAAAAGACGTTGCCGAACAACTGGGACTGTCGGTCACTACGGTATCGCTGGTGCTCAACAACAAGGGCGACATTCCCGAAAGTACCCGATCGCGTATACGACGAGTTGCCGAGGACATGGGCTACCACCCCGACTACATGGCGCGAAGCCTTGTCACGGGTAAGTCGCACATCGTGGGCGTGCTGGTACCTGACATTTCCAACCAATTCTTCGCCGAAACGGTGCGCCACTTGCAGACGGAACTCAACAATTACGGCTACGACATCATTTTGTGCAACAGCGAAGAACGCATGGACAACGACATCAAGTACATCGAGTGGTTGTCCGGTCGCCGTGTGGACGGTTTGGTGCTGACGTTGTCGGCGCAATCCATGCAGGAAGAAAACCGCGGCAAAATGCAACGCGTACTGGACGGCGTAAAAATCCCCTACGTGTTTCTGGACAGATACTACGAAAGCAACACCCCCAAGATATTGGTAGACAACGTTGACGGCGGCTACCGCGTGACAAAATATTTGTTGGACAGCGGTCATACAAACATCGGGCTTATTACAGGTCCCATGAGCCTCAACAGCAGTGCCAATCGTCTTGAAGGCGTGCAAAAAGCCATGGCGGAACGCGGCATAGCGTTGCCGAAGGAAAACATCGTCAGCTTGTCTTACGACATTGACTCGGGCAGACAAGGCGCAGAAGTGCTGATTGCACGCGACGTTACGGCGATATTCTGCTTCAACGACCTGCAGGCATACGGCGTGTTTGCCTACGTCAACGAACACGGTATGAAGGTGCCCGACGACATCAGCCTTGTCGGCTTCGACGACATTTTCTACTCGTCCATACTGGAAACAAAGTTGACTACAGTCCGGCAGCACATTCGCCAGATGGCACTGGAAACCTGCAAAGTAGTGGTAAACCTGCTTGAAGGCAAGCCTTGCCCGACGGAAGTAAAACTGACAACGGAACTTATCGTACGAGATAGCGTAAAGGACATTACTAAATGAAAAAACAAATTTCCGTGCAAATGATCGACGGCACGCAAATATCCGCCGCGGCATACAAACCGCGCAAAAAGCGTTGGACGGCAAACGACTGGACGTTGGTGCTTATGGCTTCGCTCAGTATTGTGTTCCTTGCCGTGTTTGCCTATGCGCCGCTGTACGGTCTGACCCTCGCGTTCAAAAAGGACGAAGGTATCATCAACATACAGCAGGTAATCAAGTACGGCACGTGGGCAGGTTTCGAGCAGTTTGAAACATTCCTTACCGACCCCGACTTCGGCAACATTATGTTCAACACGCTTGGGCTCAACATTCTGCAACTGCTCATCAACTTCCCTGCACCCATCATTTTTGCAATACTGATGAGCGAACTGTTGTCCGACCGTTTCAAAAAGGTGGTGCAGACGGTCACGTTCTTCCCGCACTTCCTGTCGTGGGTAATCTTCGGCGGTATCTTCCTCAGCATGCTGGATTACGACAGCGGTATCATCAACAATCTGCTTGTCAACATCGGCATTGTCAAGGAACCGGTCGATATTCTCGGCGGAGAGCAGTACTTCTGGGGACTTATCATTGTGACATCACTGCTTAAAGGTCTCGGATGGGGTTCGGTTATTTACGTTGCGGCAATCAGCGGCATTCCCAAGGAACTGTACGAGGCGGCACGTATCGACGGAGCAAACCGTTGGCACAAAATACGCTACATTACCGTACCCAGTATCGCCCCGACAATTACGTTGTTTTTCATTCTGTCCATCAGCGGACTGCTTAACAACGGTATCGACCACCTGTGGGTGTTCCAGAACGCAAACAACATCACCCGAAGCGAAGTGCTGGATACATTCATTTACAAGTACGGCATTCCCGAGATGAACTACGGCTACGCAACCGCGGTAGGCTTGATGAAATCCGTCGTGTCGCTGATTTTGCTTGTACTGGGCAACACCGTCTGCAAAAAAGTAAGCGGCAAAGGAATTTACTGATATGTTACGTGTATTAGACTACAATACCAAGCATTTTGCGCTCATTCGCAAAATCGCACTGTGGATTTCGGCAATATTGCTTGCGTTGGCGGCGTTTTTCCTGTACGTGTCCAACGTGCCCGTAGACGCGGCTACCGAAGAAATGCTGGCCGTGCTTGACGTGCTTGCGATAGTGTTTGCCTGCATTGCGCCCTTTGCAATTGCGGTAATCGTCACCTACATCGTGCTGCAGTGCAAACAGCGCAAGGAACTGCTGAAACACACCAACAAAAAGAAAGTGCACATTCACGTGTTTGACGTAATCAACTTCGCGTGGATGGCAATCTTCTGCCTGCTGTGCGTGTACCCCATTGTGTACGTCGTCGTCGGCTCGTTCAACCAGGGCGCGGACTACGCAAAGGGCGGCGTGTACCTCCTCCCAAGGCTGTTTACCTTCGAAAACTACAAAGTGGTGCTGGAAAATACCGAACTGTACCACAGTTACCTTGTTACGATAGGGCGCACGGTAATCGGCACGCTGTCGGCACTGGTGTTTACGTCGATTGTCGCCTACGCAATGAGCCGCGACAACCTTAAGGGTAAAAACTTCTTCTACTGGGCAAACATCGTCACGATGTTTTTCGGCGGCGGACTTGTCCCCTTCTTCCTTGTCATTCAAAGTATCGGTTTGTTTGACACCTTCTGGGTGTACATCATTCCGTCGTTGTACTCCGTGTACAACATGATTGTCATTTCCAGTTTCTTCAAAAGCGTTTCCAACGAGCTGCACGAAGCGGCGCAGGTGGACGGCGCGGGCGAATTCCGCATATGGTGGCAGATTTACATGCCGCTTAGTAAGCCCGTTCTCGCAACGGTTGCGCTGTGGCTTGCCGTAGGACACTGGAACAGTTACTTCGACACGATGATTTACACCAACTCCAAGGATTTGCACACGTTGCAGTACTTCCTGCTGAAGGCAATTCAAAGTTCCACAATGACCGAAGGTTTGCCGGAAACAATGATGCAGCGCGTGTCGCCCATGACAATCAGCCTTGCGGCAATAATCATTTCCATTATTCCCGTGCTGTTTTTCTTCCCGTTCGTCCGCAAAAACTTCCAGTCGGGCATTATGATCGGCTCGCTGAAAGGCTGACGAGTAATCGGTTGCAAAGTTGGTATGTGAGCCGAGGCAAACACACACACTAAAGAGTAAGAAAGGACATCGCCGAGGTTGCTAGTGATGGCGAATGAAAACCCCGACAAAAACGAATTGAACTTCGTAAAAAAAGTAAAGTATTTCAAAGTACGGAATCGGACTCGCCGACACTGCCGAATCCGTACGCAAAGTGACCCGATGTGTCGGCAAAAAATTCATACGTAAGGAGAATTTTATGACAAAAACGACATTTGTGCGTTTGGCGGCTGTGCTTATGGCTGTGTTTATGCTTGTTTCGCTTGTTGCCTGCACGCCCGACAGAGGTAACATTCCCGACAAAGGCGACGACAACATGGCGAAACTTACCTATCCCGACTTTCCCAACACGCCGTCGGACAAAAACAGTTGGGAATACATCGAGGACGGCACAGACATTACAATTGACTGGTACGTCGACGTGTCCACATGGAACGCGCCCACGGGCGTTGACGCCATTTCCAAAAAGATTAAGGAAGACACGGGTATTTCCGTTCGCTTCGACACGCCGGTAACCGACGACGGTCAGAAACTCAGTACCATTGTAGCAGGCAAAAAGATGCCCGACGTAATCACCCTTACCACAAGCAACACCAGTTGGCTGTCCTCGCTTGCGCAACAGGGCTATGTGTACGACATCAACACCCTTGCGGAAAAATGGGCGCCCTCGCTTAAGACCAACATGCCCTCCGACGTCATGGATTGGTGGGCTTACGGCAACGGCAAGACCTACGGTATTCCCAATCACTACTACAGTTACCGCGACGTACCCAAGGGACAACTGCAGCCCAACGGCGGTATGATGGTGCGCAAGGACCTGTTTGACAAATGGCAAACCTATGTTGAAAAGAACCTCGCCGACGAAAAGAGCGGCATGGTCAACTACAAGTCGCGCACGACGGGCGAAGACAAGCAAGTCGAGTGGCAGGGCTACATCACCACCCCGGAAGGTTTCCTTGCCGCAGCAAAGTGGGCAATAACCAACTACAAGGGCAGCGGCGACGGACAAATCACAACGGGTCTGCAACTGTCCCAGTTCAAAAACGACGGCTGCACAAGCCTTACATGGCTGTCTCAATTCTTTGCAATTCCCTTCGAGGACGAGCAGGGCAACTACCAATACCAATTCACTCAGGAAAGTTACGAAGAAATGCTGTTGTACGTCAACGAACTGTACAACGAAGGCGTAATTTCCGACGCTAACTTTACGCAAAACTACGACGGCGTAGGCAGCGTAATCGCAGGCGGCAAGGCGTTTGCAACCCTTGTTACGCCGCAGGACTACCAGATGCACTTCGTCACGGCGAAGGACAGCGGCTACGAATACGTAACCATGTACATCACCAACGAAAACGGCGACGCGCCCGTGCTTGCCGACATCCGCGGTTACGGTTACCTGTTCAACATGATTACCACCGACTGCGAACGCCCCGACCTTGTAATCAAACTGTTTGACTACCTCACTTCGCCCTACGGACAACGTCTTGTAACCATGGGCGTAGAGGGCGTAACGTGGAATTGGGAAGACGAACTCAAGACGAAAATCGCCTACACCGACACGTACCTGTCCGAAAAGGCAAGCGGCACCAGCACCAAGTACGGACTGATGATGTTTGACCTGCTTATCAACTACCAGTACTACGACAACATGCAGCCGCAGACAAACCACGGCAAGACCGCGCAGGAACTGTACCGTACCAACCTCAAACGTCCGCTTACAATCTACTCCTACGACTACAACGCAACGCACTTCGTTGTGGACACGACGGACAGCCGTTACAGACAGTACAGCAACTCGCTGACGAAGATCAACAACCTTATCGGTACACAAGTACCCAAAATCATCAAGGCAAAGGACGCCGCCGCGGCTAAGTCGCTGTACGACAAGACCGTTGCCACGATGAACGACAAAACACGCAACCTGCCTCTCGTCATCGAAATGAACGCCGAGGCTTACGCAAAATACAAGCAAAAGTTGGGCGTAACAATTGCATGGCCTGCCTATCAGCAAGGATACGTAAGTCCGCTCAACCGCCTGATGCCTAACGGAGACCTTAGTTTGTACAGAGGATACTGATGAACTACAAAATTTTGCTGGATACGGATATCGGCGACGATATCGACGACTCTTTTGCCCTGGCACTTGCGGCAAAAAGCGACGAATTTGACGTAGTGGCTGTTACGACGGTGTTTCGCAACACGTTGTGCCGCGCACGCCAGTGTGCCAAACTGCTTGACGTGCTTGGCAAGGACGTGCCGGTGTACGCAGGCGAATCGTTGCCTATGGACGGCGTAATACCGTCCTTTGCGCACGACAACGGCGGCGACATGACAAAGACCGTGCCCTGCCAGTACGACGAAAGCATGGACGGTTACGCAACAAAAGACAACGCCGTGCAGGCAATTGTTGACTTTGCGGACAAGTACGCAGGCGAAGCGGTGGTGGTTACAATCGGCGCAATGACAAACCTTGCGCGTGCGTTGGAACTGCGCCCCGAGATAGCGGGCAAAATCAAAAAAGTCGTAATGATGGGCGGTTGGTTTGGCAACTTCGCGCCGGAGTGGAACATTCTGTGCGACCCCGTAGCCGTCAAAAAGGTGTACGACAGCGGCATCGAAGTGTACGCAACGGGACTTGACGTAACGTTGCAGTGCGTGCTGGACGACAAATTGCTTGACGACTTCCGCGCAAGCCGCGACCCGTCCAACAAACTTATCGTAAGTTGGATGGACAAGTGGTTTGCTACGTTTAATTTTGAAAAAAGCGTTATGCACGACCCACTTGCCGTTGCAACGCTGATTGACGACACCGTGTGCAACTTTGAAACAAAGTACTGCCGCGTGGTGACAAGCGGCGACAAAAAGGGCGCAATCGAAGTAAGCGACGTTGCAAAAGCGGGCTTTGTGCCGGTGCACGTTGCTACAAGCGTGGACAAGGACAAGTTTTACGGCATTGTCCGCAAACGTATGCTCAATGCCTGACGAGCAATCGAAGTATTTTACTCAAAAAAAACAATACGTATCAGTAATTTCACGACAAAGCGGGCGTGCTTGTCAGACAAAAACGCTGACAAAACGACAGTTTTACCCGTGAAAGACGTCAAAAATAATTCTTTAGTGCTCTACGCCGTAACAATGCGGTGAAAAATTGAAAATAAAGTAAGGAGGAAAGTTTTTATGATTTCAACCAGCAAAAGATTGCTTGTCGCTGTGCTTGCGGTTGTGCTGACATTGTCCGTGGCAACACTGGGCATTACTGCATTCGCCGTCACCACAACAGACACAATCGAGTATCCCTTTGCCAAGGGGGACAACGCGTTTAAGTACGCGCCCACATGGAAGGGACAAAGTGCAAAAACGGAAACTGCAAGTTACCAATTCTTCCAACCCAAGTTTGCAGTAACAGACCTTACAAAGGCAACCTATCTTGCTGTTCAACTTAAGGTTGTCAAGGGTAACTTCGGTTTCACCTTCGGTACAGAAAGTTCTACCGGTGGCAGATACGGAACATATGTAGACAAAACCGCAGGTGCCAAATTTGTAACAAATGACGGTAAGAGTACCGACCTTGAAATTAAATTCTCGTCAATTACATTGACACAAGGTACCGAGGGTATGTTGCTTGTACCCATGGCAAACTTGTCTTGGGTAAGTTGGGCAAAAGAAGAAACAAAGACGTTGGACAAGATGGCTTCGATTTTCTTTGAAACCAACGCTCAGTACAACTTCGGTTTCGAAATGACCGTCGGTGACGTCGGTTACTACGTAGGCGAACCCGGTCAGAACGGTTCCATTTACACTTCTCTGATGGATTTGTCCGCAGGCGAAAAGAAAGACAGTTACTATGTTGCCGCTTCCACAATTGAATTCCCGTCGGAAGTCAAGGACGTCAACGCCGTTCCCGAAACGGTTGAATACCCCTTTGCGAAAGGCAACAAAGCGTTTGACAACGCAGTAGTGTGGGCAGGCACCGCAAGCGGTGACAGTGCGGACAACTGGCAAACACTGAAAGTCAACTTCGACAAGGAAGCCGACCTCAGCAACGCAACCTGGCTTGCAGTACAATACAGCGCAAAGACAGGCGCACCCGGTATCACTTACGCTGTACAAAATAAAGACGCTCGCTACTCTATTGCCGGTCACGACCGCACAAAGTCCTACATGGTTGCCGAAGACGGAGCAGTCAGCGTGGCAAGTCAGTACCAGTATGACGCAAGCGCCGTCAGCGGAACAGGCGCACTTCTTATCAACTTCAACGAAATGGGTTGGCAATTCGGCAGCGACGCCAACAAGTCGCTTACAGCCGTCAAACAATTCATTCTGACAACCAATTCCAAGTACAACTGGAACTTCGAAATCGTAATCGGCGAAATCGGTTACTACACAGGCACGCTGGGCGAAGACGCAGTGTACCACAAGTTGCTTGACACAAGCGCAGGCAACAAACTGGCGCAAATCACCGCTACAAGCGACCTCGAAGCAAACCGTTGCACGGTACGCGCAAACAAGGTTGACCGCACTCAGTACGGCGCAGTTACGCTCAACTGGCTGGCAACAGGCAAAACCGCAAGTTCATTCGCAGTCTGGGACGGCGGCAGCTACGGCAAAGCCGAAATGGTGACGGACAGCTACGGCGACGACGCAGTACGTCTTACCTCGACAGGCGCAAACCCCACAGGCGACCAATACACCGCAACGACAATTGCCGACGGCGTAAAATGGACCCTTACCAATGCAAAAGGTATCACCTTCTGGGCACGTAACGACAGCGACATCGAAGTTTCCTTCAACCTGGAAATCGACATCTGCAACAACAACTACACAAATAACGGCAAGGGACACAACGCTCGTTTCAACATCAAGCAAGGCAACCGCTTTGTACTGTACGATGTCAAGACAGGCAAACAAACCATCTACATGACTCGTCCCTGCGCAACGCTGCCCGTAGGCTTCGAAGGTTGGGTATTTGTACCCTTCACGGCGTTCAACCAGGCAGAGTGGTCGGTAAGCCAGCAGGGCGCAATGGCCCGCAACCTGTTTGTTGACGACAACAACGTGTTCAACGCAGAATCCTGGGTAAGCTACATTGCAATCACGGTACATGCGCCGACATATCAGGGCAAGGCATTCAGCCTCAACAAGTTCGGTTCCTACACGACAACCCCGTCATTTGTTTCCGGCGTTATAGCGGAAACGGAAACGGCTAAGTCTGTACCTACTCTTATGGACCTTCCGTCCATCAAGGAGGACTAATTTATGAAAAAATTTGCTAAATTTTTTGCAGTGGCACTAGTTGCCGTAATGGCTCTGTCTGTCCTTGTGGCATGCGACACGACGAAAGAACCTACAAAACTGGCTACGCCCGTAGTTACCGTTGACGAAAACGGCGTGGCAAGCTGGAAAGCAATCGACAACGCTACGGCTTACGCCTACAAAATCGACGGCGGCAAAGAAACCGTCATCAACAAAACGTCCGTAACCCTTACAAACGGACAAAGTATCACGGTCAAGGCTGTCGGCAACGGCACCGATTACACCGACAGCGATTATTCCGCAGCAGCAACCTACAAGGCTGCAGACCCCAAACCCACAACCGGTTTGCCCACACCTGCGGCAGGCTTCTACATGACCAACGCCGACCTCGTGCAGGAAAACGACACAACTCGTTACCTTGTGTACACAACCAACGAAACCGCAGCAGACAACTACAACCGTATTGCAATCCGCAAGGGCGTCAAGACAGACGACGGCTATGTGTACGGTGAAGAAAGCGTAGCGGTGGAAGGCGGCGACGACAACGCATGGGACACGTACATCGGTTCCGCAAGCATTGTCAAGGGCACGTTTGCTAAGGGTGAAGAAACCTACAACTGGCTTATCGCTTACTGCGCAACCAACGACGCCGAAGACCGCGCTTTCCAGATCGGTATTGCAGTTGCCAAGGACCCCATGGGCACCTGGACGAAACTGGACGCACCCGTAATCACCTTTGACAAGAATACTTACGGCGCAACGTCGATGGGCTGCTACGCACCTTCCGTTGTCAACTACAACAAGGAAAGCGGCATCCGTATCTTCTACACCTATGCAGATACTTACGGTCACTTTGCTTACCTGTGGGACGCAAACCTTGCCGACCTTACCAAGATTGACGGACAAAAAGCAATGTTGCCCACCAACGGTAACCTCAGCGGCGGCGACGCGGAACTGATGTTCCCCAATGCCGACTTCGCTTACGACGAAACAAACAAAAAGTTTGTTGCTGTCAAGGACTATTCGCCCTCTGCAGGCACGAAGCCCAACTACGCAGACAGATTTGAACTTGCCGAAATCGCCGAGAACGAACTGTACACGATTGAAATCGGCAAGGGCTGGACCAGCCTTAAATTGTGGGATACATTCGACCTTGACAACGGTTACGAACGTGCTTACAGCGCGTGCATTGTTTCCGACGCTTACGGCCATTTGCTCGCAGGCGACATCGAATTAGTGTACAATGTATGCGACACAGCCGAAGGCAACGCCGACTACCTGTATTCGCAAAAACTTATGACGGTTACTTACACCGCAGAGTAAAAACGTAACAAAATTTACGATACGTATGTCAAATTCGGGGCTGTTTTTACAGCCCCGTTTTGAAAAATTGCCAGTTTTAGGGAGACAACTTTAGTAAATGAAATCAATCAGAATTATTGCGGCGGTGCTGCTTGCCGTGATGTTGTTGCCTGTGCTTGCCGCATGCAGCTTTATCGTGCCCAAGCCCGATGAGCCGAAGCACGAGTGCAAACACGTCTGCCCGACCTGCGGCAAATGCACAGACGAAACCTGTACCGACAAGGTGTGCGCGGACAAGTGCACCTGCCCAAAGGAAACGACTGACGAACAGGGCTGGTACACGCTGTCGCTCAAAACAGTCGCAGGTACGGACATTACCGACACATTTTTGACAAACGCCATTCGTCTGTACGGTGACGGACAGGTGGACTGGTACGAAATTACCCTTGACGGCACCGAGTTGTCGCAGGGCACCTACACGAAGGACGGCAACACTATCACCGTCAAGATAGGGCTTAAAAGCTACGCCTTTACCGTTGGCGACAAGTACGGCTCGCTGGAATTCGAAGGCAAGATAAACAGAAAAAGCGTGGTTATGAACTACAACCGAAACGACAAATTTGCGTTTTCCGACGACAAAGGTCAGGTGGACTTCTCGGGCGAATTGTTCGGGGACGACATAGACAAAAACTTTTACAACTACTGCCCGTCGGCAATGATTGAAGGACGCACGATGCACGTGTGGTACTGCTCCAACAAGGACGACGGCATCGTTACCGACTATGTTGCCTATCGCAAAGGCACTTTGCACGACGACGGACGTTGGACGTTCGGCGACAAGCAGCTTGTGTTGGAACATGGCAAAAGCGGACAATGGGACAGCCGCCATGTGTGCGACCCGACGGTTGTCAAGGGCGTGTTCAAAAGCGGCACCGACACCTACAACTACATGATGGCGTTTCTCGGCTGCTCGACAAGCAACAACACCAAAAACGAAGTAGGCGTTGCCTTTGCCAAAAATCCCGAAGGACCGTGGGTCAAGTACGCAGGCAACCCCGTTGCGGATTTTTATGCCGACTACAGCCTCAGCCGCACGGACAGTTCCGCAAACAGCGAAATTGCCGCCAACAACTCGTGGGGATACGGTCAGCCATCGCTTATCAGCGCGGACAAAAACGGCAAAGTTATCTTGTTTTACTCATGCGGCGTGCCTACCGGTACCTTTACCGTGGCGGAATTGTGGGACTTTACCGACATTGAAAGCCCCGTGCGCACGCACAAACTTATGGTTTCCAACAAGGGCATTACCAATGCCAGCGGCGGTCAGGACGTCATCAACAACGCCGACTTTGCCTACGACGCACAGAAAAACAGATTGTACTGCATCAAGGAAGATTTCCCCTATCCTACGGGCAACAACATCAACTGGATTGCAGGCACCAATACCGTGTTTTACGTGGATTTGGGTGCAAGTAGCAACGTTGCCGACCGCATTTTTGAAAACTACAACTACACGTGGGTGATGGCAGGCAAACTTAACGAGGGTATGACGGGCTTCAAGCGCAATCACAACTGCGGAATCCTGACCGACCCCTACGGACAACTTACCGACAGCACTCGTCTTGCCGTATTGTACACAATGAGCATGACTCCGGATGACTTCCCCGAATGGAACAAGGGCGGTCAGTGGCCGGCATTGCACACCTACCGCATACACGGCGTTATGATGGACATTTAGCGTTTTCGGCACAAAGTCGAGACTCGCGGACACAGGATGACAAAATCCTTTCAGTGAAGGTTGACTATGAACAAGAAACAATTTTTCAGTATTCTACTCGTTGCGATGTGGGCGTTGCTTACGCTTGCGGCGTGTACCCCTGCGGAAGAACCTAAGGGCGAAACCTTTGACGCAAGTTACGTGTTTACGTCGGCAACCGACGGCGACGTTGACTTGACCGACGACTTTGTGCTGTACAATGCGGATTTTGCCGCCGACGGCAGCGTAAAGGTGGTAATCAATTACCTCAACATGTTGCAGACGAGAAACGGCAAATACACGGTAAGCGGCGATGTCGTTACGGAAACAAGTGATGGAAAAACATACACGTATCGTATTTTCGGTGACATTTTGCTGACTACGTTTGAGGACGGCGGCACACAGATTTCTGTTACGCTGACCAGGAAAGCCGCCGACGACGACAAGGTGAAAGCGGTGGACTTCGAAAGCGTGCTTTTCGGCGACGACATCAACGACACCAAGAAGTTTAACTACTGCCCGGCAATTCTTACCGAAACGGACGATAGCGGAAACACCGTAATGCACATATGGTACTGCACCAACAAGGACAGCGGCATTATCATGGACCACATCGGTTACCGCACGGGCGTGTTGCAGAAAGACGGCAAGTGGCTGTTTTCCGACGAAAAGATAGTGCTTGCGCCCACCGAAGGCACCTGGGACGGCAGACATACATGCGACCCTGCCGTAATTAAGGGCGAGTTCAGAATGGGCGGACAGACCTACAACTACCTTATGGCGTACCTGGGTTGCACGACGGAAGACTACCAGAAAAACGAAACGGGTCTTGCCGTTGCCAAGGACATAGGCGGGCCGTGGGTCAAGGTGGACAGCGTAAACCCCATTGTGCCGTGGTACGATGACGGCGACATGGCAACAGAGCAGGGAAAGTACGAAAGCTGGCAAGGTACAAGCCGTATTTACTGGGGCACGGGCATGCCGTCGCTTGTAAGCGTTGACGGTAAGGGCGAAGTGTTGCTGTTTTACTCTTCGACTTTGCGCGGTACGGGCGTGCGCAGACTGGACTTGTCTGACATCGACCACCCCGTGACCAAGTTTACCACAAGTTTGAGCCACAACGGAATTGTCAACTCCCGCGGATTGAAATGCAACGTCGGCATTGCGGACTTCGCCTTTGACCCCGTGGCAAAACGCCTGTACGTGACGGGCGTAACCAACGACAAACTGCCCGAGGACGTCACCAAGACACTTGTAAACAGCCACAGCCTGCTTGCCTATGTGGACGGGCTGGGCGACATGGAAGCGGTTTGCGCGGCACTTCAGGGCGGCAGTTACAAGTGGAACGTTGTCGGCTACGTCGGACCGTCCGACACGGGCTGGAACCGCAATCACAACCCCGGCATGGTGCGCAGTGCGCTTGGGTATGTACCGAGCAGCAACAAAATAGGAGTGGTGGTGTCCACGGGCAACAACGACTGGCCCAACGAAAACATTTTCACCTACCGCCTGTTCGGTCACTGGTTTGAAATCAAGTAGCGCGATGTCGCGAATTTTGCAATACGTTCAATCTTTTTTGCGACAGAAGGCTTGATTAAACGTGATGTTTTAGTGCCAAAAGGCGTAATTGCACACGGTGTTTTTTTTGTGACAACGAGCGGATGTTTGCCGTCAAATCTGCTGCTGCACAGGCTAAGCCGGATTACGGACAAATACAAGTTGACCGAAGCGGACATCTCGATGATTGCCACCAAACCGTGCGCAAGACGCAACAAAAAATAAGAGAATAAAGGCAACCGACAACCCGTCGCTTGCCTTTGTTTGTTTTGTTGAGAGGTTTGTGGTTGCTTTATTAAGTGTTTACGCCCGGATGCCGGATTTTGCAAACAATGCGTGCAAATAATGACAATATGAGAAAGACGCCCTTCGGGAATGTTTCAATCACGCCCATATTACAGGACTTATTTTTTTTATGTCAAAATACTTTACTTAATGGATAATTTGTGGTAAAATACATCAGCAAGCCAATGGAGAAGTACCCAAGAGGCCGAAGGGGCTCCCCTGCTAAGGGAGTAGTATGTGATAAGCGTAGCGAGGGTTCAAATCCCTCTTCCTCCGCCAAACTACGGCGCTTGCTCAGAGCCGAAACAGAAAAGAGAAGCCGAATTGCTTCTCTTTTCTTTTTCGTCAATTTTGCCGCGCCTGCGTTATGCTCCGGAATGCGGGCACCGACCGCGTGACGCTTCGCTTTGCTACGCTATTCCGTCGCGCTTTGCGCTCCTTACAAATCCCTCTTCCTCCGCCACATTAGACCGTGTTGAACCCCAAGGGGTTATGCACGGTCTTTTATTTTTGGGTTCCAATGGGGGTTAACTCTCTTTTCCAAAAGTACAGTTTAAGCAAAAGTTTAAACTGTACTTTTTCTTTTCTTTGTGGTATAATGAATATAAGTTTTGTGTTTTACAGGGTGAAAAGATGGGTATATACGAAAAAGCAAGAGGGTTTATCTACCGAAATGCCAGACCGCTTGATTTTGCAAGATGGCAGTATCAATTTGAGAATGGCAGCAAAGAAGCGGTGATAAATGCGCTTTCCCGTTATCAAAATAACGACGGGGGGTTTGGACATGCTTTGGAGCCGGATGCTTGGAATCCTAACTCATCACCGATACAAACTTGGTGTGCAACCGAAATTTTGCGTGAAATAGATTTTACAGACAATACACATCCGATCATCAACGGCATACTCAAATATCTTGCAAGCGGCAAGGACTTTGAAGGGCATTTTTGGTATAATACTGTTAAAAGCAACAATGACTATCCCCATGCCCCTTGGTGGCATACTGAAAACGACAGCACTAGTCATAACGATTATAATCCGACGGCTTGTTTTGCAGGCTTCATTATCAGATTTTCTGACGAGAAAAGTGATTTATATAAACTTGGCTGTCGTATTGCAAAAGAAGCTTTTGATGCATATGTTACACAAGGTATTTTAAATGACACGCATACCTGTCTTTGCTATATTCGAATGATGGAATATGTTGAGGAATCAAATCAAACGGATATCATTGATTTATCAGCGTTAAAATCAAAACTGATCAAGCAGGTTAAAAACAGCATTTCGAATAATGCAAAGGCATGGGAAACATCCTATCTTTGCAGGCCGTC
>DPQS01000018.1:27965-28423 GCA_003537755.1 Clostridiales bacterium
CGTCACAGTTTTTCAATTCCGTTGACAGCATTTTTTATGACGGCAATCAAAAAATCGCTGAATATGAATGCGAATATATCAATAAGACTCAGCAGGAAGACGGCTCATGGACTGTTCCCTGGAGTTGGCATGAATATCCCAATGAGTGGGCTATCGCAAAAAATTGGTGGAAAAGCAATGGCATATTAGCTAATATGATTTATCTTAAAAGGATGGGAAAAGCCTGATATAGCTCACGCAGATGAGCAATTTTATGTTTGTAAATTTTACATTATCTAAGCGTTACTGTCTTTCCGGGCAAGGCGCAGTTGCCCCTGGGTTGACTGGTGCTTTCTATTTTGATATTATAAGGAGCTAACACGGGAAAACGATGGGAAATTTTAATGAAAAGTATTTTAAAACGGAAGGAGCGATCCGGCAGGACGTCAATGCGATCGACAGCGTTTTGGCGGAGGGGG
>DPQS01000018.1:28563-29794 GCA_003537755.1 Clostridiales bacterium
GAGATTCTCTGGCGTGCAAAACCCAAAAAAAGCGCGTTTATCTGGGGGAAAATAATGCAGATGCTGCCGATTGTCCTGTTATGGGTCTGCTTTGACGGCTTTTTCATCGGCATTCTGATCGGCACGGTAAAAGAAATACCGACCGGCCTGGTCATCTTTCTCTGCGTCTTTTTCGCGTTCCATCTTGCCCCGCTCTGGATTTGGCTGACCAATGTGTTAACAGCGGGGCGCCGTGTAAAGAATACCGAATATGCATTTACCGATAAGCGCATCATTATCCGCAGCGGACTGATCGGCATCGATATTGCCAACATTTACTATTCGGATATCCAGAGCGTCAACGTGCGGGTGGGACTGATTGACAGAATACTGAAAGTCGGCGATATCTACATCAGCGGCTCCTTCAAGGCGCAGGTACTCAGCGATATCGCGGATCCGTACCGCGTTACTTCCGAGCTGCAAACGATTATTCACGATATCAAGGCGGATATTTTGTACCCCAACGCGCTCCGCCCAGAAGAAAATCCCGGTTATCATACAAAATACCGGCCTTAATGCCGCGAAATCAGAATATCAGAGAGACGGCGCCGCGCCGTCTTTTTTATGCAGACGCCCGTTTTTTTCGGAATTGCCAGTTGGATTGCACCGCCGTTATGTTAAAAAATCTTTTTTCCCGGCGGCTACCCGAATATGTCTCTTATTCGCTTTCCATTTGAATCGGAATCTGTTATAATATTTTTATTATAATAAAAGGGGTAAAAGGATGGATCTAACCAACGTGCCGTCGGGAACGCCGACCAGCGTCGTGCAGACGCTTGAAAATCACCTGTCTGTTGCAGACTCTATTTTGGCCAGAGACAAACGCCTTCTTCCCATGCTCATGACGCAGGGAAGCCGGAAAAAGGACAACAATTTATTTCAGTTGCGGCCGCAACGCGGAAACGACGACGAGCACAAACTTTTAAAAGCGGCGACGAGTGTGCTGCGGGATATCGATTATGAAATTGCCCTGCTCTCATACAGTACACAAATCATGCAGAATGGATCTGCCTCGTCAGATGCTCTGAAAACGTATATCTTCGATAAAAACGGACAAACTTTCGTATTTTACACCCTCTATGAGATCAAAGGCTTTTTGAAAAAGAAAGTTACTTTTCAAAAAAGCATGTTCGCCGAACGGTTTAAAACCTTCGATCCGCAATAAACTGCTCAAATTCTTTCGCCCTGCCGC
>DPQS01000018.1:30000-30138 GCA_003537755.1 Clostridiales bacterium
GGCAGGGCGGTTTTTACATCAGCGGCTGAATGATCTGCAGCAGTCCTCTGCCCAATTTGCCGAGTCCGCCGGCAGCGAAGTCCCGGATCCGCGCCCGCTCGCTGTCCGCCGTCATCTCCGTCAGGTCGCGGCAGACGG
>DPQS01000001.1:0-2363 GCA_003537755.1 Clostridiales bacterium
GTGGGCCTTCAGGGACTTGAACCCCGGACCAATCGGTTATGAGCCGACCGCTCTGACCAACTGAGCTAAAGGCCCGTAACATGCATGGAACTGTTGGTCGGAGTGAAGAGACTCGAACTCCCGACATCTTGCTCCCAAAGCAAGCGCGCTACCAACTGCGCTACACCCCGTTGCTTTCAACATCAGCCTATTTATGATAACCTATTCCGCGTTTTATGTCAACGATTTTACGCAACTTTTTTTCAACTTTTTACAACTTTTTTTGCGGGTAAATCCTACTGCGAAATGCAAAGAGATTTTGAGATTACCCTATTTTCACCTGCGATTTAAGGCTGTTTTTTCGCAAATCGGTTTGCAATTATACAACTTGGCGTGCATCGCTTTGCTGCGATTAACGCACTTTATTTCCTCGTTTCTTCGCGCAAAAACACTTTTAGTTTGCAAATAATTGCCGACAATCCGCTTTGCCGAGCCGTTTACAAAGGATACGCGTATACAACTCTATTTGTATTTCGTAAAATTACCGTCGTTGTCAAACTCTCCTAACGTGTTGCCGTCGTAATCGTGAAGTTGATTGCCGCTCATATAGCCGACAAGGTCGTGCGTGTCGCTGCTGTAAACCCTGTCACCGTCGCGGTATGCAACGTCACGTCCTCTATCGTCCACGAAGGTTTGACTCGAGGAGCACGAATCGCAACTTTCGGAAGAAGCCCCCGACGAATGTTCCGAATCGGCATCGTCACAGTTGCTTGCCGTGTAACTCGAAGAATACGAACCGTAACTCGACCGTTCTTTTGCCGCTTCTTTTTCTCGTTCGGCTAATACGTCCGAATACATCTTGGAGGAAATTTTCAACACTTCGTCCTTTTCTCCGCCGTAATCTTTCATTATCCGATTTACAAGCGATTCAATTTTGTCATCGAGTGTCTGTGTTTCTTCATGGTGCTTTTTGTACGCGACTCGGGTGAAAATGCGGCGCAACAATCTTGCAATAGGTTTTGCGATAACGTAAGTCACAAACAAAAATGTCACAATTGCAAAAACTATCGTTGCGGCAATTTCCGTAGCGAGTTTATCTGTTTCGTATTTGGGCGTACCCGACGAAATAATATACTTGTAAAACAAAAACGAAAGAACTCCCGTCAAAACAATGCAAAATACACTCATTATGACAACAATACTTTCGAATTTTTTGTACATCAAATCGTGTTTTTCCCGTTGCGCCTCGCCGAGTTCAAGCATTGCGCGTTTATGTTCTTCTGACTTGATTTCGTATTTTTTCATAGCATTCCACCCTATAAATTGGTTATATAAATTTTATCATTAAGACTTAAAATTGTCAAGATAATAAAGTTAACTAATACCGAACTGTGCTGACCGCAATTCCTACCGCCCCACTTGGACGTTTTTTTCAAAACAAAACGAACTGCGTTTTGAACGAATCGCTTCGCAATTCCTTACTTGTGCATAAATTCGCGGCAATTCGCTTTATTTCGATAACATACGGTAAAATGTGTCACCGTCTACGTTGTAAAATTGAAGTCGGAGGAAGACAAATGGAAATTTACACCGACATCGACAAAAATACGCTTGTCGTTTACCTTTCGGGCGAACTGGACGAACACTCCGCCGAACTTGTCCGCAACGCCGTAGACCCGGCAATAGAACGCGGCGGCTTTGCTGTTTTATGTTTTGATCTGTCGCGGCTCGGTTTTATGGATTCGACCGGAATAGGCGTAATTATCGGCAGATACAAACTTGCCCGTCGCCGCAACATCAGCGTATGCGTCCGCGCACCCGGACCGACCGTAGACAAAATATTCAGAATGAGCGGACTGTACGAGATAATAAGCAAAATTGCGTAAAGCACAAATTAAAATCTAACGGAGAACAATATGAACAACATGAAATTAACCTTTGCCGCCAAGTCGGAAAACGAGAGTTTTGCCAGAAGCGTCGTAGCGGCATTTTTTGCACAACTGAACCCCACCGTGCAGGAAATCGAGGACATCAAGACTGCCGTATCCGAGGCGGTTACCAACTGTATCGTACACGGCTACTGCGGCAGACAGGAAGGCGACGTGACAATAGAGTGCGTGCTTGACGAAGGCGAAATGACCGCGACAATTACCGACTTCGGCAAAGGCATACCCGACGTTGCCAAGGCAATGGAACCCTTTTTTACCACACAGAAAAACGGCGAACGCAGCGGCATGGGCTTTACCGTGATGCAGGCGTTTTGCGACGATGTTGCCGTAACTTCACGTGAGGGCGAAACAGTGGTAAAACTTGTCAAAAAGGTAGGTTGAAGCCTGCCATGCTAAGTCACGAAGAAACAATGCGACTTCTGTCGCTTGCGGCGG
>DPQS01000001.1:2545-3052 GCA_003537755.1 Clostridiales bacterium
GACTTCTGTCGCTTGCGGCGGACGGAGACGACAGTGCAACAGAAAGGTTGATTGCCGAAAACACACCGCTGCTTAAAAGTATCGTCAAGCGATACATGGGCAAACACATCGAGTACGACGACCTTTTTCAGATTGCCGGCATAGGACTGCTTAAAGCCATAAAAAACTTCAAGCAGGATTTCAACGTGCGATTCAGCACATACGCAGTGCCCATGATATTAGGTGAAATCAAACGTCAGATGCGCGACGACGGCTACATCAAGGTGTCGCGCTCGCTGAAAAGCCTGTCGTCAAAAATAACCCGATACATGGACGAAGTAATCAAGCAAGGCAACGACGACCCCACTGTGGAACAGATTGCCCGACACTTCGACATCAGCCCGTCGGACGTCGTATTTGCGCTGGACGCGACAAGGTTGCCCGTCTCGCTGTACGAAACAACCAGCGACAAGGACGGCAAACAAACGGAACTTGTCGACCGCCTGCCAACCGACGAGGACCGCAAGA
>DPQS01000001.1:3220-3477 GCA_003537755.1 Clostridiales bacterium
CAACCGACGAGGACCGCAAGATGGTACAATCGCTTATATTAAAGGATATGCTGTCGCGGCTTTCCGAACGTGAACGCAAGATAATCATCTACCGCTTTTTCCGCGATATGACTCAAGGAGAGATTGCCGAGAAAATGGGCGTTTCGCAGGTACAGATTTCGCGTCTTGAAACAAAGATACTTGACAAGTTGAAACAAATGTACAGCGAATCGGACTGAAAATGTCGATTTTTAATATACTATGCGTGTAATAGTATT
>DPQS01000001.1:3652-11242 GCA_003537755.1 Clostridiales bacterium
ATATACTATGCGTGTAATAGTATTTTATAAATTGTCGATTTTTGTTATTATTTGTTATAAAAAGTTTATTTTTGTTGTATTTTCAGATAAAAATATTGCGAAATTCACTGCTCTGAACAAACAGAAAAAGTGCGGAAAATCGTCTTTCCGCACTTCTGCTTTTTGTCCTCAAACCGTATTTCGGTCAGTTTGCTACGGCTTTACAGCAGCACGCAAATCATGCCGCCCTTGTTTTCGTTGACTATACGCCCGACGGTCTTGTTGAGTTTCTGCTTGATTTCTGTCGGCATCCGACTGCATTTACTCATAAGGCTTTCTTCCGTCGCTCCCGCCATGCTGCGCCCGTACATATTTGCGTTCCAGATAACTTTCGGGTCTTTCTTGTACTGGTCAAGCAGGTATTCGCTTTGTTGCTGAGTGCCTATCATAGGGCTGATGTCGGCTTTGACATCCACCTTGATTACGTGGTAACTGGGCGCAGTCGCGTGCATCAGTATTCCGTAGATGTTGCCCTGACGTATCAACGCCGGTTCGTCTACCGTCATTTTGTCAAGTTCGGGATACACCACGCCGTAGCCGCTGTTGTCCGCTTCGTCAAACGCACCCTTCACGCGGTCATACATTTGCTGCGCGTAAGCGGCTTTTGTAACGAAACTCATAAGAGAATATTCGTCCGACACGTCCACGCCGGCAACCTCGGCAATGATGTCGAAATACAGGTTTTTGCCGGGCGTAAAGTCGTAGGTTATTGTGCCCGTCGCCATATCGAGGGACGACACGGTTACACTTTCGGCAAACTTACAGCCTTCAAATCCGCGGCAAAGTTTGTCGGCGTCGCACATTTTGCAAAGACTTTCGGCACATTTTTTGACCGTTGCAAGCACTTCGGCGACAACCTTGTTGTCGGCACTCAACGCCCGCATCCACTTTGGCAGATTGACAAAAATCCGCGCCACGGGAAATTCGCGCAACAACGCCAACACCACACTTTCCATTGTCTTTTTGTCGGCTTTCTGCACGTCCACGGCAACCACCGTCGCACCGTACTTTGCGGCAATTTCGTCGCACACGGCACGGGCATTGTCACCATCGGGCATCGTGCTGTTTACGACAACCACGTAAGGCTTGCCTATTCTGTCAAGTTCCACTATCGTGCGAGCCTCGGCTGCGACGTAGTTTTCGCGCGGAATGTCGCCTATGCTGCCGTCGGTCGTCACAACCACCGCAACCGTCGAATGCTCGCTTGCCACAATGTGAGTGCCCAGTTCCGCAGCCTTTTCAAACGGAATAGGCTCACTTTGCCAAGGCGTGTTTACAAGGCGAGGTTTGTCGTCCTCAGTCAGACCTTCCGCGCCGTCCACAGGGTAGCCGACGCAATCGATAAGGCGCACGTTTGCCGTAGACTTGTCGCCCAGCGTAATTTTTACCCCACCGGAAGGAACAAACTTCGGCTGAGTTGTCATTATTGTTTTTCCGTCGGCTGATTGCGGCAGTTCGTCCACGGTACGCTTTTTGTCGTTTTTGTCGGTTATGTTTGGCAAAATCACCTTTTGCATAAATTGCGAAACAAAGGTAGACTTGCCCGTGCGTACAGGTCCGACAACCCCGATGTAAATGTCGCCGCCCGTTCTTTCCGCAATGTCGCGGTAAATGCTGTTCATTTTTTCCTCCCGATTAGTTGTTTAATCCTATGCGGCAACCGCGACAAACATTACAAAAGACAACAAAAAAACAGCCCCGCCGCAAGTGAAACCGCAGAGGCTGCATTTTTTTGAAACCATTTGAAATTACCGACTTGTACAATTTTCACTCAGAGTTTATAATTTCGACATCGCAAACAACCTTTGAAGTGTCTTTCCCCGTTCTTTCGTGTGGGCGTTCGTTCGAGGGTAACAAAAAAACTATTGTTTATAAACAAGGTCAAACAATTTTTGCTTAAAGCCGTACTTTTGCATAAGACTTTCCAGTTTGTCCTTGTTCGCTTGTCGTGCGGGCCTTGTACGTTCGGCACGAAGCATAATGTTTTTGGGCGAATGGGCAAGGTCGACAAATTCCATTACGTCAACGTTGTAGCCGCAGTCCTCGAGAATTTGCGCGCGGATTGCGTCGGTAAGTAATGCCGACGTGCGTTCCTTGACAATGCCGTATTTAAGCAATATATCGAGGTCGCCGCCGCAAGTACCGATATTTTTGTTTATTTCGTGTTGGCAGCAAGGCACCGAAAAGATGTACTTTGCGTTATGCTTGATTGCAAAGTCCAGCGCGTAATCGGTTGCGACGTCGCACGCATGCAGACAAATGACCGCATCGACTTTACCGTCAAACAGCGAGTCTTTCGTCACGTCGGCAACGACGAATGTCAGATCGGCGCAATTATACTTTGCAGCAAGTCGATTACATTTTTCCACCACGTCGGCTTTGAGATCGTACCCTATTATCTTTACTTTTTGTTTGCGGATTTGGGTAAAGTAATAATGAACAATAAACGTAAGATAGGATTTTCCGCAGCCGAAATCCAGCACGGTAAGCGGCTCCTTTACTTCGGCAAACTTGTCGTCGAGAATTTCTACAAAGCGGTTTATCTGCCTGTATTTGTCGTACATACTGTTGACCACTTTGAAATCTTTTGTAAACACACCAAGGTCTACAAGGGGTAACACGGGCATACCCTCGGTAAGAATGTAATTTTTCTTCTTGTTTTGTCCCTCGTCCTTTTGCTTGTTTACAGCCTTTTTTACAAGACGTTTGACATTGCCTTTGCCGTTTGAAAGGTACGTAATGTCGGCGTTGTCCGTACTGACAAGCACCTGTCTGAACTTTACAAACAAATTTTCTTCGCAGTAGTCGGCAATGTCGGCACAGGAAACTTTGCTTTGAAACGCCTGCGTTTTTGTAAAACTCTCGACGTAAAACAAACCGCAGTCTTTGCCCGTAAGTTGTCGCACGCTTATGCGAACAAAACCCTGTTTTTCAACAGGGTTACTTGCTACTATTCTGACTATTCTTTGCGGATTTTCAAATTCCGTTTTGTCACCGATTTTCATATACGTGTTGATTTTTCAATTACTTTTTTGCCGAATTTTCTGATTCGTCGGAACTCTGGTTTTTTGCTGTTTGTTCCTCTTCGTTTGCTGTTTCGACGGCAGTTTTGTCAGGCTTTTCATACAGTACGGAAGCCTTACCTTTGAGTGCACGTCTGACACCCGTCGGCAATTCGTGTCCCTTGACAAGTCGCACTATGTTGTGCCTGTGGGCAAACAACACCACCGCAAACATCACCGTCACAAGGCAGGCGTTGAATGCGCCGATTTCTCCGAGCGAAGCTGCCCATGCCCACACGATGTTGAACACTGAGTAACAAATACTCATCACCGACATCCGGTCTGTAATCAGTACCAGGGCGATTATCGGAAGCACGCAACACAGCGTAACCAAAGGCTCAAGACAAAACATCACGCCGATACTTGTCGCAACACCTTTGCCGCCCTTAAAGCCGTAATAAACGGGAAATACATGCCCGAGCACAGCAAACAGCCCGGCAACGTGCTTGGCAGTAGTCACTGCGGCAGGCTCGAAACCCACCTTGTCAAAAATGAACGCACTTACAAGACACGCGACAACGCCCTTCAACGCGTCGCATAAAAATGTCAGCGCGCCCATGCGCAATCCGAACACGCGGAACATGTTTGTCGTACCGGGGTTTCCGCTTCCGTACTCGCGCACATCTGTACGTTTGAACAGGTGCGAAAACAAAATAGAAAAGTTTATCGAGCCGACAAGCGCGCCGCCGGCGGCTACAAGCACAAGTTGCCACCAGTATGTCACAAAAACATCAAACATAATTATTCTTCCTCACTGCCGTCACGGAATACAAGCCTTATCGGCGTGCCGTCAAGCGAAAACGCTCGCCGGATATAGTTTTCAAGATATCGTCTGTATGAAAAATGCACCAGTTTCGCTTCATTGGTGAAGAAAATAAACGTCGGCGGCTGCGTGGAAGCCTGCGTGACGTACTTGATTTTTGCACGTCGTCCGCTGCTTGCAGGAGGTTCCACCGCGGCAATTGCGTCTGCAACAACGTCGTTCAGCATACCTGTAGTCGCACGGAAGGTACTTTTGGCGTATACGTAGTTGACCTCGTCCATCAGTTTGTTTACGCGTTGTCCCGTAAGTGCCGAAACTGTCACAAAACGGAAGTAGTCCATAAACGCCAGGTCGCACGCCAGATCCTTTTTGAACTTTTCCACCGTGTGTGTGTCCTTTTCAATCAGGTCCCACTTGTTGACAACCACAACACTCGGCTTGCCCTGTTCGTCGATAAATCCTGCGATTTTCACGTCCTGTTCGCTCAGTCCCTCGCCTGCATCCATTACAAGCAAACATACGTCGGCTCGACGCACCGCATTAAGCGAGCGCATGACGGAATACTCTTCCACCGTGTCATCTGCAATGGCACGTTTGCGGCGCATGCCTGCGGTGTCGATTATCGTATATTTTTGTCCGTTGTATTCAAACGGCGTGTCGATAGCGTCGCGCGTCGTACCTGCCACATCCGACACGATTGTGCGGTTGTATCCCAAAATTTTGTTTACAAGCGAACTTTTGCCTGCGTTGGGTTTGCCCACAACGGCAATTTTGATAGATCCGTCGTCCTGCTCGTACTCGCCGTCGGTAAAATACGACACAACCTCGTCCAGAAGGTCGCCTATGCCCTGTTTCTGCTCGGCTGCGATGGGATAAACTTCGCCGTAGCCCAGCATGTAGAAGTCAGACAGATCGGCTTCCATAAAGTGGTCAACCTTGTTTACAACAAGAATAACGGGCTTGTTGGTTTTGCGCAAAAGTTGCCCGACGTCGTAGTCTTCGCTGGTAAGTCCGCTTTTGTAATCGGTAAAAAACAAAATTACGTCTGCAAGGTCAAGCGCGATTTGTGCCTGCTCGCGTATGTGGCGAAACATCACGTCGTCGCTTTTTGTCTGTATGCCGCCTGTATCGACCAGTGTAAAAGGCTTACCCAGCCACTCGGCATCGGCATAAATTCTGTCGCGCGTTACGCCGGGCATATCGGACACAATGGAAATACGGCTACCGCACACCTTGTTGAAAAAGGTCGATTTGCCAACATTGGGTTTGCCCACTATGGCAACAAGAGGTTTGTTGTTACTGCTCATAAGTAATTCTCCGCTGTCAATGTAATGTCACTCGCACTCGAGAAGCGCAAGGCAGGTTTCGTAGCCATCAGACACGATTTCGACGTTTTTGCCTGTCAGTTGCTTAAATTCCGTCAATGTCATACCGTCAAGGAACACATCCTCGATTTCGCGCAGCATAACGCGGGGCAAAATCAACGTGTCGCCGATGTCGTCGCGCCCTTTAAGCGTTTCCACTATGTCGCCGCCCACAACAAGTCCGGCAACGGTAACCGTTTCGCCGAAAAACTTGTTGACTACTGCCACCACGTTGGCGTTCAGCTCAGGAAACTTCGCCTTTGCCTTGTCTACCAGTTGCTGAATAATCGGTCCTGCCGATACGCCGGTAACAAGGGTAAAACTGCCCTTTTTCGCCGCTACTGCATCGGCAAACGCAAGATCGAACTGGTAACGGGTGTCGGCAACCAGTCCTACGCCGTTTTCCAGTTGGTTAAAGTCGCCGTAGTATTCCGCAGGGGGCAACTCTCGCTTGGCGTACACGTACATTTCGTCCGAGCAGTACGCAAAGTGCTGTCCTGTCTTTGCAAAGCAATCCGCGTCGAAGGTTTCCACAAGGTCAATAGCGGCGTTTGCTTCAAACTGCGTAACAAGACGAAGATCGGCAAGTCCGCAACGGAATTTTGTAAGTCCCACCGGCACGATAGCCACGTTTTGCACGGCAGGATACAGCGAGTACAAGTCGGTAAGCGTTTTGTGCAGCACCTCGCCGTCATTGAGCCCGGGGCACATTACAACCTGCGTGTACATGCTTATTCCACCGTCGGCAAACTGCTTAAGCAACGGCATAATGTCGCGTGCGCGCGGATTACCCAGAAGTTTGCGGCGGATTGTATCGTCCGTAGCATGTACCGAAACATACAACGGCGAAAACTTTTTGTCCAGTATGCGCGCAAGCTCCTTGTCCGAAAGGTTGGTAAGCGTTACAAAGTTGCCCGAAACAAAACTGAGCCGCCAGTCGTCGTCCTTGACGTACAATGTCGGGCGTTGCCCCTTGGGCAGTTGGTCTACAAAGCAAAACACGCACTTGTTGGCGCACCATCTCGGCTCGATGTAGCACTCGTCGTAAAAATCCCAGCCCATTGGTTCGTTGACGTCCTTTTTAACGCCGAACGTCAACTTTTTGTCGCCGCGCGTTATGCCCACGGTAAATTCCGACTGGGAATCGAAGTAGGCGACATCCAGCATGTCAACTGCAGGTTGCCCGTTAAATTCCACTATGAGGTCGTCCTTTTTAAGACCTGTTTTTGCCGCCGTCGAGCCGCGCTCGATTGAAGAGATTTTAAGCATAACCACTAAAACAACGGGCAACCAAACGGCTGCCCGACAAAATTACTTTTTGTAATACTGCGTAAGATCCGTGCTCAGCACGACGCTTTTGTTGTCAAGATACTTAAGCGGACCTTGTGCAAAATGGAATGTGATTTTTGTACAACACAAAAGTTGCGTTTTTACGCGGTAACGACGGTTGACCTTGTTGATACCGTACTTGCCGTCGCCGAGAATCGGCAACTTGACGTATGCGAGGTGCGCCCTTATCTGATGTGTACGTCCCGTAATCAGTTTGACTTCCAGGAGGCTCAACTCTCCCATGCGCTTCACAAGGCTGTAATGCGTTTCGATGGGTACGTAACCGGGCTTTTGTACGTTGCTGACATACACCATACTTTTTTTTGCGTCCTTGAAAAGCCATGCTTTAAGTTTGGCATTGGCAGGTTGAGGGTTGCCCACGACCACGCAGGTGTAGGTTTTGTCGATGTCGCGTTCCTTGAAACTGTTCAGCAGTTCCGTTTCGGCAGTCTTGTTGAGCGCAAACACGACAAGGCCCATCGTGTTGCGATCGAGGCGATGCACGGGCACTGCGGTGACGTCGGTAAGAATGTTGTTGATACGTTCCGTAAGGGAATTTTCACCGACAACTTCAATACCTGCATTTTTGTTTACGACAAGAATATTGTCGTCGCGATACACGACTTCGATGCTGTCCTTTTCACGATCGGCAAGAAACACGTACACGACGTCACCGACGTTAACGTTCTGGTCGGAGCCGACACGCACGCCGTTAATTTTGACGTTGCGGTTTTTGATTACCTTTTGTATGCGGTAATACCCGAGGTCGGTATTTTCACCGATGCAGTCGGACAGCAATTCTTTTTCTTTTACTACTATTTCCTGTAACATAGTTAGATTATACCAAACTACGACAAAAAAAGCAAACAATTGAGTGATGTTTCCCTTCGTCACTCAAACGTTTGCCGTGTTTCTGCGCCACGTCGCCTCTTTTGGTCAGAACCGTACGTTTTGTTTGTTTTTGGATTGTTTATTCGACGAAAAATATCGGATTTGTACTAAAAAGGCAAAACTATGTCTGTAATAGTATTTT
>DPQS01000001.1:11406-12328 GCA_003537755.1 Clostridiales bacterium
TATGTCTGTAATAGTATTTTATAAAATGTGTTTTTTCGTTATAGTCGAAGGCTTTTAAGCCATTTTTAAGGCGAGTAGCCTGATAAACGCCTATCGGTTACCGCAAAAAATCGCCACATCCTTTGTCGCACACAGAACCGTCCGGGTCTTTTCCGCGTACGACGGAAGTTACTTCCGACAACACTATTTCTACCAGAATGACATCCGAGCCGATTTTTTTGATGTTTTTCCACGGGATAAATATATCTTCCTGCGGCTTGAAAAGTTTACGTTGTCCCGGTGCGACAATTCCCAGCACACCGCTTCCGTCGGCGGCAAAAATCACGTCCACGAGTTTTCCCATTTTCGCACCGCTTAAAAGATTGACTATTTCTTTACAACGCAGTTCGGTGTAACTAAGTTCCACTGCTTTCTCCGCACGGTAACATTATATGCTACATTCGACAAAAAATTACAAAGTTCGGACGGCGGCACAGCTATTCTGCATACATACTTGTACGCATGTGTCCTATCGCGTTGCTTTCAAGGCGCGAAACTTGCGCCTGACTCAGCCCCACTTCACGACTGACTTCCGTTTGCGTTTTACCTTCAAAGTAACGCTTAACCACTATCGACCGCTCTTTTTCGTCCAACTCGTCAAGGGCGTCACGCAGGTTAATATTGTCCGTCCAGCTTTCTTCTGTCACTTTTTGGTCTGCAAGATGGTCGGCATAGGTCACGGCATCCTCTTCGTCGCTGTACACGTTGTCCGACAATGACACGTGGTCGCCAATCGCATCCAGACAGTACAACACGTTGAACACGGGCAAATTCATGCGCTCGGCGATGCTGTCAACCGTCGCTTCGCGCCCGCTTTCGCGTTCTAGTTCCTCTCGTGTCAGAAGCGCGCGATAGGCAAGGTCCCGTATCCCGCGGCTGACAC
>DPQS01000001.1:12515-20054 GCA_003537755.1 Clostridiales bacterium
CCGTATCCCGCGGCTGACACGCAGAGAATTGCTTTCTCGGATGTAACGCCGTATTTCGCCTGCAATCATAGGTACTGCGTAGGTGCTGAAACGTACCCCATGCGACACGTCGAAATTTTCCACCGCTTTTATCAGCCCGACGCAACCGATCTGAAACAGATCGTCAGGGCTGTCACACCTGTGCGTGTAGCGTTGCACTACCGACAACACAAGACGCAAATTACCGTAGACAAATTTTTCGCGAGCGGCATTGTCACCGCTTTTGACGCGAACAAGCAAATTTGCCGATTCCTTGGCAGTAAATCGCGGCAGGCAAGACGTATCCACTCCGCAAATAACGATTTTTCTTCGCATGCAAACCTCCGTGAAACGTCCGACGGCACAATCAAGTCCCGGCGCGGCGGACATTCATTGCTATTTTGCACACAAATTCGACTTTCTATTCAGCGTTGAAATTTCGCACAGTCGTTGACAGCACACGATATATATAATAAAATAGTTAATGTACAAATAGCGTCGTCTGACGCATAATCACCTGTCATCACGCTCGCAAAAATTATCGGTGACGACTAAATTAACCCTGAACGTACATGTTGGCAGTAAAAAAGCCGCACAAAAAGATTAAACACAAAAGATTGCAGATAAGGAGGGAACCATGATAAGAGAATTTATCGAACAACTGGACAAGTTGCCGCAAAAAGCCTTTTCAAACATAGTAATGGCAGATGCAGACAAGCCACTAATAGGCATCGTCGCCGCAGACAGCGAATTGTCCGTTGCCGACGGCGCGCTTGACGAAATAATCGCTGCCGTCACAAACGGCATAGCAACCGCAGGCGGCGTAGCAAAAGTGTTGCACGTGCCGTCAATCGACACAACCGCGCTTAAATGCACTGCAGCCGCCAAGTACGATCTGCCGTCGCGCGACATCGTGGCAAACTCCGTCGAACTGTTGTGCGCAAGCGACTATTTCGACTCGCTGGTGTTTGTCGCAAGCGAGCAAAACGTTGTTTTCGGCATGCTTCTTGCGGCAATCAGACTCAACATACCCTGCGTTTTTGTTTGTCAGGGCACAATGTCGCCCGTAAGATACGGCAAAGCAAACAACGGCTACGCCTTTTACTACGAACAAATCGCAAAGATAAAATTCGGCAAAACGCCCTACGAACTTGCCTCGGAAATACGAGCAAATCTGCCCGTCGCGACAGGCACAGACTGCGACCGCTACGGCGCAAACAGCGTAAACTGCCTGCTGGAAGCAACGGGCATGGCGCAAAAAGGCAACGGAACGGCACCTGCGCATTCTGTCGAACGACTGCAAATCTCGCGGAAAACGGGCATGGCCGCAGTAAAATCCGCCGAGGACAAGTGCACGCCGCGCCGCATTCTTACTCGGGCAATGCTTACAAACCTTGTCGCGCTCGACCTTGCCTGCGGGGGCAGTTCCACCACGATGCTCAACCTTTGCGCTGTTGCGACGGAACTGGGCGTGCGCAACGTCAACTTCAAAACAATTGCCGAAATGGCAAAATCTACGCCCGTACTGCTTACAAAAGAGGACGTAAAAGATTGCCTTATGCCGCAATTTCATCGCGCAGGCGGTGTATACGCAATGCTTAAACAACTTGTCGACGACAAAGTGATAGATTCGTCGGTAATCGTCGGAGAAGACGTAACCCTTGCGCAAATGCTGGATGGCACCGTGGTACGAAACAACCGTGTAATACGCGAAACCGCCGAAGCCGTTAACGACAGTGCGCTGCTTAAGGTTGTCAAAGGCAATCTTGCCGAGGACGGAGCATTTGTCCACTACAAACCCGACAAAACCACATTTGTCGGCAAAGCAAAGGTTTACAACAACGAAGAAATGGCAGTCGAAGCCGTACTGCACAAAGAAATCAAGCCCGGTGACGTCGTTGTCATCCGCAGCGAAGGTCCCAAAAGTTGCCCCGGCATGCGCGAGATTTACACTACGCTTGCTCTTATTAACGCCGCCGGACTTGCCGATAAGGTTGCCGTAATAACCGACGGGCGCATTGCCGACATTTACAACGGAATTGCCGTCGGACACATCACGCCTGAGTTTGGCAACCAGACAGCCTTTTCCGTGTTGCGCGACGGCGATAACATCGAAATCAACATCGAAAAAACACGCATTGCCTGCGACATAAATTCAAAGGAATTACTGTTGCGCCTGCGCGCCGCAGACCTTACTTCTGCAAACTTCGGCGGCAGATATCTCAAAAAATGGTCGTCGGAATGTTCTTCTTCGCTCGACGGCTGCGTAAGCAAAAAATAATTTTTACTAATATTTTTAAGGGGAAAAACCTTTTCTACGAAAAGCGTTTTTCCCCTTACCCCTTTTCCAAAAGTTTGGAGTATTTTTCATCGCCCTCACTAATAATTTTGGGTAAATTTAAGAGCAGACGGAAAGTCTGACTTTTGCTATATCCGTTCAGAAAATGTCATGTTGAGCGAAGCCGTAGGCACAGTCGAAACATCTCCGCGGAAGCGCCATTATCTTATAAAACAAAAAAAAGCACTTTCCGACAGGAACGTGCTTTTAATTTAATGTTTTCTCATTTTACTTGCTTTCATATCGTGTTGCTCAGTGCATGGCGTAACATAATCGCGCCAACCTACCGACAGCCGACACGAAAATAGAATTCAAGTTTCACATACAATCGAGTGTTATTTGTCGCTTTCGCGCGCCTTTTTCAACTCGTCCTGCCAGCACCAGTAGCACATATTTTCGTAACTTTCGTCGCCGCCGATAAATACTACCGGTCCGTCGTCAACGCACTTACCGTTGATAAATCTTGCGTTTACCGTGCTCTTACGTCCGCAACGACATACAGATTTGATTTCCTGCAAACTGTCGGAAAGTTCCACAAGTCGCTTGCTTCCTTCAAACAGTTGACAGCGGAAGTTGTTCAACAAGCCGTAACAAAGCACAGGCACTTGCTTTGTAAGCAATTTCAATTCGTCGACCTGCTTCGTCGTACAAAATTGAGCCTCGTCCACTATCACGCAGTCGCAACCGTTTTCCGCCTTGAATTTGTCAAACAACTCGACAAAACTGTCCTCTGGACGGATTATTTCACATGGCGAACTAAGCCCTATACGGCTACGCACCATGGGTTGTCCGTCACCGTCGCCGCGGTTGTCCAGTGACGGCTTAACAAGCATTACAACCATACCTTTTTGCTCGTAGTTAAATTTTGCCATCAGCGCTTGCGCCGATTTACTGCTACCCATTGTTCCGTACTTGAAGTACAGTCTTGACGACATTTTTCCCTCCGATATATCTTTTGTATGATATTTTCAATAAACTATGTCTGTAATAGTATTTTATATTTTGCTGATTTTTGAAGTAATTTGCCGATTTTCAAACAAATTTTCTTAATACAGTCCGTCAATCGTTCCATCTGCGGAAATCGTCATTCCTACGGCATTCGGACGTTTGGGCAGCCCGGGCATAAGCAACATATTGCCTGCAAGCACCACAAGGAAGCCTGCACCGCCGCGATATTCCACGTCGCGCACATGCAGTACGAAATCCGTCGGCGCACCGAGCAAAGTCATGTCGTCACTGAAACTGTACTGCGTTTTTGCAATTACCACGGGCATGCGCGAGATGTCAAGCGAGCCGAGCGCGGCAAGGCTTTTCCTTGCCTTGTCCGAATATTCCACACCGCTTGCGCCGTAAATGCGCATTGCGACTTTGGCAATTTTGTCCTCGACACTGTCCTCGTCATCGTAACTGAACGTAAACATATCGTTCGATTCTTCACACAACTCTACAACCTTTTTGGCAAGGTCGGTTGCGCCTTTTCCGCCTTCACCCCACACGTTGCACTCTATCGCGTCAACGCCCAGCGACCTTACTGCGGCAATAATTTCGGCAACTTCCTCTTCCGTGTCGGATGTAAACTTGTTTACGGCAACCACACAGGGCAATTTGTACACGCCCGTAATGTTGCCTACGTGCCTCATCAAATTAGGCAGTCCCTTTTTAAGTGCGTCAACGTCGGGCGTAGCAAGTTGGGTTTTGTCTGCTCCGCCGTGCAGTTTGAGAGCGCGCACCGTCGCAACCACTACCACCGCGTTCGGTTTCAGTCCGGACAAACGACACTTTACGTCCAGAAACTTTTCTGCGCCGAGGTCTGCCCCGAAACCGGCTTCCGTTACGGTGTAATCGGCAAAAGTCATTGCAAGTTTCGTCGCCTGTACACTGTTGCACCCGTGCGCGATGTTGGCAAACGGGCCGCAATGCACAAACGCAGGCGTTCCGCCGATTGTCTGCACGAGGTTTGGCTTCAACGCGTCTTTCAGCAAAATAGCCATAGCGTCCTCTGCCATAAGGTCACGCGCAAACACGGGCTTACCGTCAAACGTGTACGCAACAAGTATTGCGCCGAGACGTTTTTTGAGGTCGGTCAGGTCTTCGGCAAGGGTCATAATTGCCATAATTTCGCTTGCTGCCGTAATGTTGAACTTTTCTTCATGCGGCGTTGCGTTTGGCACATTTACGTTTACCGTTACGCCGCGGAGCGCACGGTCATTGACGTCAAGGCAGCGATTGAACACGATTTTCGACGGATCGATGACAAGCGGATTACCCTGAAACACACTGTTGTCAATCATTGCGCACAACAAGTTGTTTGCCGACGTAATGGCGTGGAAATCCCCCGTAAAATGCAGGTTGATGTCCTCCATTGGCAAAATCTGGCTGTATCCGCCACCCGTCGCGCCACCCTTTATGCCAAACACCGGTCCGAGCGACGGTTCGCGCAAGGCAAGGCAGGTTTTTGCGCCGACAAGATTCATTCCGTCGGCAAGTCCTATGCTGACCGTCGTTTTTCCCTCGCCGGCAGCCGTCGGGTTGATTGCCGTAACAAGTACCAATTTTGCGCCGCTTTTCGGTTGCGGCTTAGCTGCAACCTTGGCTTTGTACTTGCCGTACAGTTCCAGTTCATCCTCTCCGATGCCTATTTTGGCGGCTATGTCCGTAATGGGTTTAAGTTTACAATTGCGTGCAATTTCTATATCTGTCACCGTGCACCTCTCGTTGTCAATCATTTTTTTTGTCCGTTTGTGACGAGGGGCAAAACAACAATCGTTTGTCTGCCCAGATTGCTTGCCGTGCCGCTACGCGTCTATAAACTAAAACGGTCGCAGCGCATGGCACGACGACCGTAATCGTTTTTCAGTGTTATTCTCTTTTTGTAAATACCGCGCCTGCCGAAGTCCATTACCAGATTCCGTCGTAGTCGCCGCTTGCAATAAGCGCGGACAGCGCGTGCCGTACTTCGGGTAAATCGTCACGGTAGGTAATGCCGTACCATTTGTCGTCGTTGCGATACACCTTTACCGTTGCCTTGCCGCCTGTCACCAGTTTGTTTATTACCGTCGGCAGCAAAAACTCGTCCTTTGTAAGGTCCGCCTCGGTCTTAAATTCGGCAAATTGTTCTTCCAGACGGTCAAAAACGTCCGTTGTCAACGCCCACAAATTCATCGAAATCGGTGCGTCTTTGTCAATAGTTGTCGTTTTGCCGTTCAGGTTACCCACACAGTCCGCCGTAATGTCGTAGCATTCCGTAACGCCGCGCATGTATTCGCCGTCGATGTCGCAGATACCGCGCGTAACCGTTCCGTTTGTACTTAACGTCTGCCCGAGTTTATATGCAGTCATGGCATATTCACCGTTTTTTGCCGTCAAAAGATGTTTATAAACGCCGTCAAAAGCATGTTTGCCGTAGTAATCGTCGGCATTTACAACTACAAAAGGTGTTTTTACCGCGTCCTTACAGCAAAGGACCGCGTGTCCCGTACCGAACGGCTTTGTGCGTCCCTGCGGCAGACAATCGGTCGGCTGAAAAACGTAATTTACGTCCACGTGTTTTGCGATGCGATCGCCCACAAGCCTGCGAAAATCGGCTTCCATATCGCGCCGAATTATAAAAACAAATTTATCGAAACCCGCACGCCGCGCGTCAAACACCGAAAAGTCCACCAGTGCTTTGCCGTCGGGCGTAATAATTTGTGCTTGCTTAAGACCGCCGAATCTACTGCCCATACCGGCAGCCATAACAACAAGTGTTGCTGACATACTTTACTCCGTTACATATAGTAGGTATATTGTACCATATATTATGCCAAATTACAAGTACCAAATTCTGCTTTGCAACGAGTAAATTTGCCGTAATGAACAAAACAAAAGTCGGTGTTGTACCGCCAACGACGAAACACCGGGCGCGCCATTGCGACAACACGCGTATCAGACTACAGGTTTGTCTTTTTCAGCAGTTCTTCCCACTCTTTTACTATGCTGCGATCGGCAAAGTAGTCAATGCGCATTGCATTGCGCACGCGTGCCAAAGTTTCATTGGTACGTTCCACCGCTTTTGCCGTGCCGTCCCTGATGATGTCGTACACGCCGTCAATATTCTTTTCCCATTTGGCGCGTTCGGCGCGGATAGGCGCAAGAGTTTCTTCCAGCACATTGAACAAAAACTTTTTGCAGGTGCCGTCACCAAGTCCGCCACGCATGTAATGCGCTTTCATTTCGTCCAGGTTTGCGTACTCGGGTAAAAACTGTGCAAAGTGTTCGTCGGTGCAAAACGCGTCGAGATAGGTAAACACCACGTTGCCTTCGATGTGCCCCGGGTCGCTTATCTGCAAATGTTGCGGATCGGTAAACATTTTTCCGTTGATTTGCTTTTTGACCGTTGCCGCAGTGTCGGACAGATAGATGCAGTTGCCGAGCGACTTACTCATTTTTGCTTTACCGTCAACACCGGGCAAACGACGTTGAGTTTCGTTTTCGGGAATCATTGCCTTGGGCATGACCAGTGTTTGTCCGTAAATGCGGTTAAATTTTTCCACTATTTCGCGCGTTTGTTCCAGCATGGGCAATTGGTCCTCACCCACGGGCACAACCGTAGCATTGAACGCCGTGATGTCCGCCGCCTGCGACACGGGATATGCGAAAAAGCCCGTCGGCAATCCTTCGTCGGCAAAACCGCGCATCTGAATTTCCGCTTTTACCGTCGGGTTGCGCGACAATCTTGCCGTTGTAACAAGGTTGAGGTAGTAAAAAGTAAGCGCATGCAATGCAGGCAAAGCAGACTGCACGCAGATTGTCGATTTTGTCGGGTCGATGCCTACCGAAAGGTAGTCCAGCACCACGTTTATTATGTTTTCTCTGATTTTGCCGGGATTGTCGGCATTGTCGGTAAGAGCCTGATCGTCGGCAATAAGCACGTTTATTTCATCGTACAAACCGCTGTTTTGCAGTTCCACCCGGCGTTTGAGCGAGCCGACATAGTGCCCGAGATGCAATCTGCCCGTCGGACGATCGCCCGTAAGAATAATATTTTTCATTTAACTTTCTCCGTTAAATAAGTTGTCGCTAATATGGTAACATTTATTTGCGCAAAAGTCAACGTCGGACGACATTTTAGGCAAAGTTAGGGTTAATTTAGCCATCACTAATAATTTTTGCGAGTGTGACGGCGGCTAATTATGCGTTAAACG
>DPQS01000058.1:0-14765 GCA_003537755.1 Clostridiales bacterium
TTATTTCGGGTGATAGTGAGCGAGTGTGTACTGGATGTACACTGAGCGAACGTCCACACGAAAGAACGGAAAAGGACATCCCCAAGGTTGTTAGTGATGACGAAATTAACCCTACGTTGCAATTTTTTGCCGACATACGCCGCTTTGCGAGCGAGTTTTAATTGTTGTTGTTTTTGTTCTTTTTACTTTTAACCGTAACAAGTACCGCCGCGGTACCGCCGCTTGCCACTGCCACGCCGAACGCGCACCACAACACTATCGCAAGAGTGTATGTCTGCTGAGGTTCGTCGGGCGTCGGGTCGGGTTTATGGTCCGGTTTCGGGTCGGGGTCGGGCGTAGGGAACACTATTTCGCTGTCCGTAACGGTCGGACGGGGTTGCGTTTCGGGGTTCCAGTCGCCGCTTGCGATAAGCTCCGTCGAAATGCGGTTGTCCAGCAGCGTTACAAGTTCCTTCAGTTGTTGGCTGAGCCTTTGTCCCGAGTATCCCTTGGCGTAACTCGTGTCGCTGTACAACGCCTTGATTGCGCTTTGCACCCTGTGCACGTTTACCGCGCCGCTTGTCGGCATTGCCAGTATTTCGTCAAACTTGGCGCGAAGGCTGTCGCGTTGCGCTTCCGTCATGCCTGCGGCGGGAATGTACAGTCTGTTTGCGCGGTCGATTACTTTGTCGAAGTACGCCGCCAGCACCTTACTAAGCTCCGCATGAGGCAGCACTGCCGAACTGCTGTTTACGCCATTTTTAAGTGCTTCCTGCACATCGGTGTGTCCGATGATTTGCGTCGAACAGAATACGACGTAGCCGTTTGCGCCTGCCATGTAGGACGCTTCGATTTGTTCCTTGTTTTGCCATGCAGGCAGCCCGCTGTAGGAAGAGGCGATGCCCGTGTAATAGTAGCAGTTGTTGCCTGCCGCAAGAATCATATTTTCCGTGTGGTAACGCACGTCGGCAGGGTTGTTGTAGTACGCCATTGGCGTTGCGATGTCAATCCAGCCGTTGCTAAGCCACGTTTTCCAATCCTGCTTTTTGGCGTTGTAACTGTCGGTAACGGAAGCGAACACCGACGTGGACAACATCTTACCGTACACGTCCTTGACTTCCGTCTTGATACGTCTGACGTATGCGGTAATTACGCTTGTGCGGTAGTCAACCCAATCGTTGTAGTTGGCTTCCGCTTCCGCCTGTCCGCCCACAAGATAGTTGGCGTCAAACAGTTGAACAAACTTACGCGCCGTTTTTTCGCGGCTGACCAGTTGCGCTTCGCTGAATGTCATACCCTTTGTTGCCGCAAACGCCTTCATCGCAGTCAGCGTGTAGCCTGTGTCTTCAGACTTGTCCGACACGGGGTAGCGGATATAGTCGAGGTTGAGCCCTTGTATGCCGTCCACCTTGTCAAACAAATCTTTGTAGTAGGAAATAAGCAAATTCTGCACTTCGGTGTTGGACGGATCGAGGAAGATGTACGCGCCGCCTTCGTTGCGTTGCACCGTCGTACCGTCATCGTTGTAAAGCAGCCAATCGGGATGATTTGCAACCACGGGAACGGTGTTTTGCGTGCCGACGTAGAAGTTTTCCACCCAGGCGTGCACCTCTATGCCGTACTTGTTGCATGCGGCTGCAAACGCCGTAAGGTAGTCGGCATATTTGTTGTCGCCGTCGGCGTAGTTGTAGTCGAGGCGCGGATTGTACGGAAAGTCCGCAATGCTTGTGCGGAAAGCCGAGTAGCCGTTGTACAACGTTTCCACAAACACCAGATTGATGCCGATTTCGCTGTACATTCTGACGTTATTCTCGATTTCCGCGTAGGAAGTTTCCACGGGACGATGCCACACGCCGCGCGCCGACACGGGTTTACTTTCGGCGGAAAGCGTCGTGATTTCGTTTTGCAGGCGCGATACCTGCAATTGGTAGTTGTTGTAATTCATAAGCAGGCTGAGACGTTGTTCGTCCGTCAGATTGCCCTGCTCGATTTTTTGTTCTATTTCCACCTTTACGCTTTGCAGGTCGGCAAGCGCGTTTTGCGCAAGCTGTATCTTTTGCGTAAGCAGTTCGCTGTCAACGTCGTACAATTGGCGAATACGTTGCTGCGCTTGTGTAACAACCGAATTGACTTCGGTGACAAGATTTTCGTAGTAACTGTTGAGCGTTGTGGACACCGAGTAACGTTTGTTTACCTTGTCCAGCACTACCGTTGCGCCAAGCACGATGTTGGAACGAATGAAGTCGCGTCCTTTGCCGTGCCCCGAAATGACGTAGCCGCCCTCGGGAATTGACGAAACGTTGACGCCCAGTTCCACCACTACGCCGTCGGCATTTACCGCCGCTTCGTAGCCGTACACGTTTGTGCCGGTGCCCGTACTGCCCTCGTAACTCCAACCGTATTCGTAAATTATGGTCTGGTTTTCACCGCGGTAGGCAGGGAACGGCGTTGTTTCCGTTTCCATACCCTTGGGGTTTTCCTCAACGGTGGGGTTTACGAAGTCGTACTCGCCCTGCACAGTTCCGCCGAAGCGGATGTAATCGAAGCCGACAAGCCTTACTTCGTCGCCGACGGCAAACAGTTGATTGCGTACCAGCAAGCCGCGGTAGCCTTCGCCGTAGGCACTCAGCACGAAACTGTTGTCGGGGATGTCCGATCCGGAATCGTCACCTGTGCCGAAGTTGCGGAAAGAGTCAACGACAAACGAGTTTTTGTCGAAATCGTACACGCAGGTAACTTCCGTACCGAAAATGTTTGTGCCTGTTTTTGCGCCGAACTGATAGTCGTAGTAAACAACCATCGGTTCCGAACGTGTGGTATTGGTGCTGTTTACGACAACGCGTTTTGTTGCCGACTCGACAGCCTTTTGCGGAACGGAAATTTGCTTGTCGGGCACCACAACGTCGCCGACCTTGGCAAAATTTGCCGCATTTGCGCCGCCGACAGACAGTACAAAACCGCCTACGGGGATGTATGTTTTGCCGTCGCCGCTCGTATTGATAGTCGCAACTACGTAGTTGCCCGTTTCGTTTGTCTTGCACACGTACTCGACGACATTGCCCGTGCGACCTGTTGTCGTGTCGGGGTAATTTGCCGTGTACACCACTTTGTCCGTCGAATCCACATCGTAGTAGCCTACTTCCGCCGTGTTGAGGTATCCTGCGGAAGCCTCTTCGTAGTAATATGCCGGGTCCGTGCAGAAATCGTTATACGCTTTGCCGTCAACCGTCACCGTTACGCCCGTCAGGCGCAAATCTCTTGTGTACTCGCCTTCGGCAAAGGCGTCAAGTCCCGTTGTTACCGACAAAACCGCCGTCAGCACAAACACAAACGCCAGCAGCGAAAGTAAACACGAACGTAATTTTGCTTTCATAAATCAGATTACCTCTTTTTTGTCGCAACGCTATATGCGGCAAGCAACATTACCAATGCAAGCCCGCTTGCGCCGACAGTTCCGAAACAGCCTTTTTTGTCGGTATCTTTGTTGCCGTTGTCGGGTTCCACAGGCGGAGTAGGCTCAGGGTCGACGGGTTGACTTCCGCCGCGCGCTTCAAGTCTGCTTTGCTTGACGGACACGAAGCGATACAGTTTGCCGAGACATTGCTTTGTCACGTCGAGGTTTTGCTCGCTTACGTACTGCGAAAGATTGTATTTTACCACCAGTCGCAGTGCCTTTACGCCCTCTGCCAGCGACTCGGCATCGTACTCGTTGCAGGTTTTAAGTTTGTCCAGCGCGGCAACAAGTTCGTCGGCGCCGTCGCCGTCGCCGTTTTTGTCAAGGTAGTCTGCAAGTGGCGTTACGGTCGCTTCGTACAATTTACCCACCGTCGCGTGCGGCGTTACGGAAGAAACCGTTCCGAATCGTTTGTGCAGAAGTTCGACGTAGTTGTCGTTTTCCACCAGCGATTTCGCTCCGAAAAACACAAATCCGTCCATGCCCGTTTCGTTGCATACTTCCAGTTGCCTTGTAACGGCGGCATTTGACAGATTGTGGTATGTCGCCGACAGCCCTGCGTAGCAGAAACATTTGTCGCAATCCGCGCTCATTTCGGCAAGCGCGTTTTTAAGAGTGTCAGGATTGTCGTAGTAAGCCATGGGCGTAACGATGTCGATGTAGCCCTTTTCAATCCATTTGCCGAAGTCCTGCTTCTTCGTGTTGTACGAAAGGGACGGTTCGGGGAAAATTGCCGTAGACAGCAACTTGTCGGGATGCTTTGTGCGGACGGACCGGAACACCGTGCGGACAAAATCCGTAACCTGCGCCGCGCGGAAGTCCACCCACGCCGAATACAGACCGTTTTTCTTTACATAAGCGGCAAACTCCGTCGCCGTAAACGAACCGTCGATGTTGTTCTGCCCGCAAAATGCGGTAATCGCCGCCTGCGTGTAACCCGTGTCGTCGCCTTGGTCGGATACGGGATAACGAATGTAGTCGAGGTTGAGCCCGGCAACAGTCGGAAACGCCGTCAGCAACTCGTCGTAGAAAGACACGAGATAGTTTTTCACTTCGGCGTTGGCAGGGTCAAGAAAGATGTAACCGCCGCCTTCGGTATTGCGGGTCGAGCCCTTGTCGGTGACAAGCAGCCACTCGGGCAGATTTTTTGTAAAGTAGTTTTCTTCGATACCGATGTAAAAGTCCTCCACCCAGGCGTGCACCTCTATGCCGCGCTTGTCGGCTTCGGCAACGAAGCATGACATGTAGTCGGCGTATTCACCGTAATTATAGGATTGAAACTTGGTGTAATACGGCACTAATGTCGAACGGTACATTGCCATACCGTGGTAAAAGGTTTCCAGAAACACAAGATTGACGCCTGCGCGTTGCAATTTGTCAAGGAATGCGCACACACCCGCAACGTCCTTTTCCGTGCCGGTATCGTCGGGACGATGCCACACACCGCGTGCCGACACCACGCCAACGCCGTCTGCGCTCTGCGAGGCAAAAGCAATTTCTTTGTCAAAACTCATCGTAACTACTCCCGTCAGCAAGCATACAAGCAACGCCGACACCGCTAAAAACTTGGTAAATTCTGTCATATTTTGTCCATATCAAGTCGCACTTCGAACATACGCCGCCACGGCATACTGCAATGCGACACTTTGTACTTTGCCGCAACCTGAGGAAGTTTGTCGGCAAGAAACGCATTGAGTTCCTGCGCGACGCGAGCGGCGACTTTGCCACTGCTGCCGTCGGCGTGGAAGTAATCCAGCCCCCACTCGGACAACACGTTGTCACACATGTACCTGCGCACGTAACCACAATAGCCTGCGTCCTCGGCGTAACGTTCGGCAACAAACAGTTTGCTTTGTTCCGTTTGTCCGAACAGCCACACAAACACCGCCTCACAGATTGCCGTGCCGAGAGTGTTGGAAGAAGTGTTCCACCCTGCGTAGGCAGGAATGTCGGTCAGGTCCACATGCCCTGACAGCATTTGCAACAGTTCCACGTCGCCGCCGTTGCAGTAACCGCCGTCGGCAATTGCGACAACCTTATTTTGTCTGAGCGCCGACAAAACGTCCGCGCAAAACTTGTCAAGATTACGCTCCTTGTAACCATGCACGGGCAGTTCTGACGCTTCCACCTGCTTTTCCGTGGGGTAATTGAGAAACAAATCGATGTTGCACGCGCTTTCGTCGGCAGTTTCCGCGCACCCTGCAACGGCAAGTTGTACCGGCACGGTTTTTCCGACGGGACGATCTTCGTACAGCGGCGTAACTTTTTGCGCACGCTCGTTTGTCCAATGACAGTACACCTGCGGATGTTTGCCGTAAAAGTCCGTCACGGCTCGGCTTGTCAGCGTCATACCCACTTCGTCCGCACCCGGGTACATGGGTACGTCGGGCAAGCCGTTGTCTGCGACAAACTTTTTGACCGCCAGGCGATCCATTGTCGTGTAACCGTACTCCGCCGAGTCGTCCTGGGGCACCACAAAGTAGTCGCAGGGGTTGTCGGCAAGCAGTTTCAGCAACATTGCAAGGTTTGTAGCGCGACGTTTTTCAAAGTCGTCGATGTCACTGCCCGTCACTGTCTTGTATCCGGCAAGTAACGCTTGCGCCTGAGCCTCGGTAAGCAGTCCTTCGCGCAGTTTGTGCTTCACCTGACCGCTGAGAAAAATTTCTCTTCCGCAACGCTCGTAGTAGGCAGGTTCCTCGTCGTCGCTGCTGTAACACGGACACCGCATAATGAGCGAAAATGCGTAAATTTTTACATACGTATTGATTTTTTTGAGTTCGGCAAGCACCTGCAGCCGTTCCGTAAGTTGTGCTTCGGTCATTTCGTGCAGGCGTGACGGCACTATGCCGCCGTACAGCAACATATCCACCGAAATCACGCACGCGTCGGCTTTTGCCACGTTGTCAACAAGAAACTTGCGCACCTTGCCGAAGTCGGCAGGCTGCTTTTTGTCGCCGAGAATTTCTGCGCCCGGGCAAACCACTTCAACCGGCGTTCCGCGTGCGATTTTACACACGAATTCCGCATTGCAAGGGCGTTCGTCCAGCGGCAAATACAATATTGTACACTTTTTCATTTCAGTTTAAGTGCGGAACCGAGCCGCTCGGTGATTACTTTGGGACGAGTGATTGCCGAACCCACAACAAGCGCGTAAGGGTTTACTTCCGAAACGGCTTTTATCTGAGTCACCTCAAAAAAACCGCCTTCGGCAATTACCTTTGCGTGCCTGACCGCAGACAGACATTCCGCCACAAAATCCACGTCGGGCAACACCGCGTCTGCCGTGTATTCCGTGTAGCCGCGAAGAGTTGTTGAAATGTAATCGAAGCCGAGTTTGTCCGCGTTGATTGCTTCTTCCACCGTCGATACGTCGGCAAGCAACTCTCTGCCGTTTGCGTTGGCGCGCGCATATTCGTAGAGCTGTTCCAACGTTTCGCCCGAAGGACGTTTGCGCAAGGTTGCGTCCATACAAATTACGTCGCAGGTCGTGGCAAGCAGTCTGTCGACATCGGCTTTTGTCGGCGTGATGTACACGGGTGAATCGTCGCAGCAACGCTTTACAAGCCCGATGACGGGCAAATTTACTTCGCGCTTGATGCTGTCAACGTCGTCGCACAACGCGCGTATTCCGCATGCGCCGCCTTCCTTGGCTGCTTTTGCAAACAAATGCATTATTCCGTAGCCGTACAACGGTTCCCCGGGTACTGCCTGACACGAAACGATAAGTCCTCTGTTCAAAATCATTTTTTGACAGTTCCTTTGTTGAGTAATTTTCAGGTAATACTTATGCCGCTTAAGCACGTTCCGTGCCAAAAACAGACAAAATATTCCCCTATGTGTAAACTATATACTATTCAAAAATCAATGTCAATACTTTTTTCAAAAAAGTCTATTATTTTTGAAAATTTTTTCCATTTATTTTCATTTTGTTTTCATTTTTCAAAGACAAATGCTATTTTAACCCGTCAAACACCTCGCAAAAGCCCTTTTGACCGTTTATTTACTAAAAATTTGCAGTCAAAATGAAAATTATTTTCCAAAGTTTCAATATTAAATATTCTGATTTTCAGAAATTTATCACCTTTCGACGCAACAAAAATCCCGTATCGGCAAAAGCCGGCACAATAAAAACCACTTTACTGCCCGAAGTCGGCACAAAAAAAAGACCTCGGAAGCAAACCGCTTACGAAGTCTGTTTGTCAGGGTTGATTTTGCTGTCACTAATTATAATTTGCATGTTGCCGACCCGATAAACCGAAGATAACAAACGCAAACTTGCTTTAATCCAGTTTCAACGTCACAATTTCAAACGGCGACAGTTCAATCGTTGCTTTGCCGCTGTCCGACAACGTTTCAACCCGGTCCTCAAGGATATTTGTCAGCGTAATATTCGCGTATTTTTCCGACGAAACACAAACTTTTGCCCTTCCGCCCATGCTTTCGTACAGGCGCAGCACAATGCCGCCGTCTTCGCCCTGTTTGACAGTTTCCACCACCACAGCCTTGTCGCCATCAACAGCAAACGGGCTGACAAGATTTTTCCGTGTTGTAGCAACGGGCAGCATGTTGAAGTCGTAGCCTTGCTTAATCGTGTCAACGCCCAGCGCACCTTTGTGCGGATACAGCGCGTAGCGGAAACGACTTGTGCCGTTGTCGCCGCGAGCGTCGGGGTGAGTGCCGCTTTTGTGCAGCGTAATCCCCATTGTGCCGCCTGCTACCGACACTCCGTACTTGCTGTCGGAAAGCAGCGACAAACCGATGTTTTGCTCGGACAAATCCGTCCACTTGTGGGCGCACACTTCAAACCGCGCGTTGTCTTCCTTGCAGCAGGAAAGCGCGTTGCGTTCCACGTGCCCGAACTGCGTTTCGCAATTGTAGTGACGGGCAAACAGCGTTGTGTCGAAGCAGGTACGCGCCAGCATATGTTTGTCGGCAAATTCCAGTTTGTTGTCAAATTCCACCCTCGGGCTGTCCGCGCTGAAAATGATGTCGCGCGTAAGCGTGGATTTGTCGCTAAGCGCAAACGTAGCGCGGATGACAACCAGTTTGTCGGTACTCGCCACCACTTGTTGCCCGATAAACTTTGCCGAGTGTTCCTTCAGCACATAGTCGGCGTCGATGTCCCAGTTGTCATATATGTAGGGTACGTCCTCGGCAACGGTAACTCTGCCGAATGCGCCGTCTACAAGTTGTCTGCCGTTGTACACGAAAGACGTAATCACGCCGCAATGAACCGTAGCCGTGTAGTCGGGCGTTGCAACCGTGTCGCCGTCAAGCGACAATCTGCGTTCCGTCTTTATTTCCGTGCCGTAACCGTACGGGGCAAAATCATACAGCGACAGAACGTGCTTTTTGCCGTCAAGGTCAACATATGTCTCGCCCTTGTTGCCGTCAAGTAAAGCCGTGCGGGCAAACCCAAGCGTGTTGAAGTAGCGCGTTTGTTTGCCGCTTCCCGCAACAATATTCTTCGCACTTTCCAACGCGGCTTGTTGCTCGGCAATAGCAATGTCCGTTGCTTCGGCGATGCAGGTGCCCGGCAAAATGTCGTGAAATTGATTGAGCATCAGTACGTCGTACAATTTGTCGGTCTGCGCCTTGTTGTCCTCGCCTGCAAATACCGACACCAGTTCGGCATTGTGCAACGCTTCTTCGAGGCGTCTGTTGTTTTGTTTAAGCGCGTGGTTTGTGGTAAACGTGCCGCGGTGCAATTCGAGATACAACTCTCCGTAGTAACATGGCAGTTGCTGCTTGCTTACTCGCTGCATAAATTGCGAAACCGTCACGTGTCTGACGTCGGCAAAGCGGCAATTGTGTTCCGTATACACTGCCTGTTCCACCATATCGTCCGACGGACCTCCGCCGCCGTCGCCGAAACCGTAAGCCATCAGCGCACAGTTGCTTTCGCGTGCGTCGTGTACGTTTGCAAGGCGGTCGGCAACACTTTTGTCGTCAACCCACGTCTGAATAGTGTTGAAGTGCGTCGTGACCTTGCTGCCGTCGATGCCCTGCCACACAAAGGTTTCGTAGGGGAATGTGTTGGTGTCGTTCCAACTGAGTTTTGTGGTAAGAAAGTACTTTACGCCGCACTTGTTCATTATCTGCGGCAACGCAGCCGAGTATCCGAATGTGTCGGGCAGCCAGAACGTGTTCGACTCGTAGCCGAACTTTTCGCGCAGGTAGCGTTTGCCGCGCACAAACTGGCGACAAAAGGCTTCCGCTCCCGTAAGATTGCCGTCGCATTCCACCCACGTAGACCCGTTCGGTTCAATACGTCCCTCGGCAATCAGTTTACTTACCTTTGCAAACAACTTCGGGTCGTCCTCTTCCACCCACCTGAGGTACAGCACGGTGGACAGGAAAAATTTGTAATCGGGATATCTTTCCAGCAGCGTCACGGCATTGGACAGCGTGCGCATAAGTTTGTGGCGCGTTTCTTCAACCTTCCACAGCCATGCAGTGTCCAGGTGACTGTGCCCGATTACGCCGACGAAAGGCTTTTCGTCAATGCCGCGTTGCAAAAAGTCGTCTATTACTTCCGTTGCCTTTGTCAGCGCGTCATCGGTAAGCGAGGACGGTTCCATAGGCAAAATTTCAAACAGTCTGACGTACACCCTTTCAGCGGCGGCTGCGCCGAATGTATTTTTACCTTGCACGGCGTAATGTTTGTTAAGCAGGTCAAGTTTTTGACGGAATTTTACCAACGGCTGCCACACCGCAACCAAAGTAAGGCGTTTGTAGGGGCGGTCGGGGTAGTAGCCCTCCAGCGAGAAAGTGCTCGGCGCGTCGTAGGGCATGGTGCCCGGCATTGTGTGCGAGTAGTACGCTTCGACGTTTATGCGGTCGCCGTTTTTAATACCGTCAAGCGGCAACAGCCCGTGAATGCGAAAAATGCCGTCGCGTTCCTTTTCCACTTTGTCCACAAGTCCGATTTTGCGCCCGTTTACCGACACAAGGTGTTCGGTGCCACCCGTTTCCGCAAGCAGACAGTAAAATTGATTTTCTTCAACCCCCTGCACTTCAAACCAAAAATCGGCATAGGTAAAATCGCTGCCCCACTGCAAACCGCCGTGCGCTTCCTGCGTGGAATTGTTAGTTGTGACAAAAACTTTTTGCGGCACTTCCTTCCGCACGACAAGTTGCCCGTACACATCGCCGAGGCGCATAACCTTGGCAACCAGCCTGTCCACTTGTTTACCTTGCAACATTCAGTATTCTCCCGTCAGATTGATTTGTTTGCAACGGCACCTGCCGCACGCAAAGTACGGTTGTACGCATCCTCGCCGAGTTTTTCGTAGATGGCGTTGTACAACACGTTGATGATAAATGAAATTGAAACTATGGTAGACACCGAACCGCCCTCGTAGGCTGCCTCGCGGCGGGTACTGTTGAGGACGTAATCGGCGTATTTGGTAAGGGGAGAATGGTCGTAACATGTGATGACAATGATTTTTACACCGTTGCGACGGGCGATTTCCGCCACGTCGATGATATCCTTGGTGCTGCCCGAAACACTTATCAGTATTACGACGTCGGTACTTGTCATGTTACCGATTATCATTGCCTGCAGGTGCGGATCCGGCGTTACGGTGACGTTTATGCCGATACGGGCAAGCACGTTGCCGAATTCCGTTGCAGTGATGGACGAATTGCCCACACCGAACGCGCCTATGTGTCTGGCGTTGATAAGCAGGTCGGCAATCTGCAGACACTCGTCGTAGTCGATGCTGCGCGAGGTTTCGTCTATGGCGTCGGTCATTTTGAGCGCAAGTTTGCGCACCACGCTGTTGTTTGAGGTATCTTCCTGTATGCCGAGTTCCTTGCTGAGACTCAGTTTGAAGTCCTGAAAACCGTTGTAACCGAGTTTTTTGCAAAAACGCACTATTGTGGCTTCGGCGACTTTAAGTTTTGCCGACAATTCGGTGATGGACAGATAAATGAGCTCGTCCCCGTTGATTTTCATCAGCCCTTCGATGAGTTTTTTTTCTGTCTTGGTCGCCACTTCTTTTATCGCAAGTACTCTGTCAAATGTCTTTCCTACCATTGTTTACACTCCCTGTGATTTTTTTTGTGCATTTTTGCCGCATTTGATTTTTTTTGATTATATCACCTGTTTGCCTTATTGTCAATTTGTGAAACAATTTTTCATTTTACGGCATTTTTTACGATACATATTTTCAATAAAGGCGCGGCGACGGATAGGGGAATTGCATTCATTTAATAATTCTTACATAATAAAAATATCTCTTTATTTTATGCGGCGCTGGCAAACACGAGTATGGACGCAGAGAAATATTTTCAGAAAAATCACACAAAAAAATACAAGGCTCGAATTCATTTTCAAGCCTTGTAAAAATTAGTATATTGCTTTGATTTTAATAACCATTTTATATATGAGCAATTATTTAGTCTATTGATATTTAGACAAAATAATTCTACCCTTGTTAGTCATATCAATCAAAGGCGCACGTTTCCTTCTTCGGCAAATGGACTGGGTACAAAGGTTGAATTTTACAAAACGATACAATCCTACACTTATTTCCAAACCGTGTTTACGTATTTTTCATCAGTGGCAACACCTTGCTCAATACGTCTTTTGTCGTGACTATAACTGCGATTCGACTTCTGACCCTTGTCAGTCCCTGATAAAGCAGTTTTTCAAAAATATAATCCGGATTGGGATGGCACGTCGCTTTCAACACCCCATCGGAATTATAATAAAAATGCTCGTCCAGAATCATACATACGCTGTCAAATTCTTGTCCTATAACATTGTGGGTATTGTACTCGTCCTCCTGGTAGTCCATTGCCCAGTTGTACATCGATGGCGTATAGGAAATAAACGTATAACCCTCGTTTTTCAGTTTTTTAGCACGTTCCACCGCTTTAATTTTATCAGGTTCGAAAATCACCCGAGCACCGGGAAACGTGTATTCTTTCGGTCGAAATTTAGAAAGATCACGCAGACAAGTTATAAAAAGCAGCAACTCTTTGTTTGTTCTTATCGCTCCTTTTAGTTTATATTCTTCGCAACACCTTTCTTCTATTTTTTGTGCGATGTTTCGTTCTTCTTCCGACTTCGACAATGTCTGACTGTCATCGAATGAAAATATGCCTACGGCAGAACAATCTTCTGTCACTTCGATAATTTTTTCATATACATTTTTGTGCAATCTTTGCGCTTCGTCAACCACTATAATATCAACATCGTCGACATCATAAGACTTAAAACCTTTTGCAGACAAAACTCTAAGATTGTCCACTTTATCTTCTATAGCAAAATGTCCTTCGCAAAGTATTCCGCTATGCACAATAAGTACATTATAACCGTTTTGGGCAAATGTACACGCAATGTCATAAACCAACAACGTTTTACCTGTACCGGGACCTCCGGTTATGCCCACGAAGAATTCTTTTTCCTCAGTCTTAGCCAGTGTCAGAATTTTCTTTTTGATATTTTCCTGATGCTCGGTCAGAAGGTAATCATGCGTCAAAAATCTATCCGGTGCATTTAACGGAGAAATTAAAATGTTTTCGGGAGAAAATACCCCATCGAGGTCCAACGCTTCATCGTCGCTTTCCTCCATCGACTTCAAAATAGCCTCCAGCGTGTCGAACTCGCACTTCCCCAGGTGATCGTCCTCATCAAGAAACCAAAGTTTATTTGTTTCTTCCACATAGGTAAACAAAAACAAGTTACTTTTGTTAAGCAAACGTAAGTAATGCTTATTGCTAAGCAATTGAGTTTTTATTTTTTCGGGAGAAACATTTTTACTTTTCAATTCAATATCCAAACATGTTGTTTCTGTAATTTTTAACAAATCAAATTCTCTGTTAAGTTGCAACACATCGTAATCGAAAATAAATCCGTCAAGTTTCAGATTTTCGGAATGCAACTCTTGCAACAACGACGATATGGTTTCGATTTCCTGATGCCGGTACTGCTTTGCATTGCCTAAACCACAAATATATCTTATGTATTTTTCCTACAATACGGCATCGTCAACCAACTGCACCATATCATACAGCGAAACGAGTTTGTTTTTCATAGTTTTTCTCCTGATTCAAATAAAGACAAAGCCTGAATCGAACACCGAAACGTTCTATTCAGGCTTATCTGGCGAAGCGTTAGTAACGTAAATCGAATTTTAATTGTTATAACGAATAAACAATTTTTATCCAAGTTTTTACGATAGGTTCTGTATAGTAAAACTTTCCGCTTTGGTGCATAATGCCATTTCTTGCTTTTCTTAAATTGTGAAGCATTTTACACTCAAAATCACTAATTGTATTTAGGTTATGGGCTTTATCAATCATATCAATTAAGTCCATATTTTGTTCCGCAAATTTATCTTTTAATTTGCGTTCCAAAACCATTGTCAAGTTGACAATTACATACTCTAACTTTCCTTCTTCCAAACTCTTTAGCAGAATATCTTTTGAAACATTATTACATATCATTAAACATATTATCGGCATTAGTGTTTTGCGATTTGCAAATCAGTAACGCCAAATTTCATTCTATGTATTGTGCGGTTTCAAATATTTCGCCAAATAAATTGTATAATTCATTTATCATAATTATTTCAGACCCACTATTTTCCACTAATCAATTTTATGCTATGTGCCGCATTTATAACAATCTTTTTAGCACAATTAACATCGCCATAAAATGCTCCAATTGCTTTTACTGTTCCATAAGTAGAAGTGCAATCAACATTCACGAGTTGATTGCCATTATATTTAATCTTTACTCCGTCATACTTTGATTCAATATCAATTTTACTAAACTCATTTACTTCGACACAAACATTGTGTGCGGCACTGATAATAAGGTTGTCTATGGTAGATTGCATAATATGAACAGAATCATATTCGCTTGATATTTCACATTCATTGATTTGTGAATTTTCAATTGTTACATTATGCGCCGCCGAAATAGTAAGTTGATTACAAGTTAAGCCATCGCATTTAACGGAATCATATGTTGTATCTATTTCCACTGTATCAAGAGATACTTGCGGAAGAGCCAAAGTTATGCTGTCGTTGTCTGACACAATGTATAATGTGTCATTATTTACAGAAAATTTCGCATTGCATTTTACAGCCAGCCCTCTTTTGATAGTTATGTTATGTGCTGCTTCAAGATGAATAGAGCGGAAACCCACATCAGTATTTTGTGTATTGACATTTTCTATCGTTTCTTTATTCATTTGATAAAATTCCCTTTGCAAAATTTAAGATAAAATAATTATAGCACAAATAAACATAATTTTCAAGTATATTAGATATGCAAAACAATGCGTTGGCACTTTGGCGGGTGCTTGACTATACA
>DPQS01000058.1:15035-16876 GCA_003537755.1 Clostridiales bacterium
GCACGGCGGCATATTTTGAGTTTTGTGCCTTTTCATTCTTCCGAGTGTTTTCGGTTGCGTTTTGTTTCGGGCGGTGTTTTCTAGGTAGCCATACTCAAATTATTTATGAATAGTGTTTACTCGTTATCTTCGACAAATTCGTCGGGTAATTGGTAATGTTCGCAAAGGACTAAGTAGGCAGCATATCTTTTTGCTGCTTTTTTAGAATCGGCAAGCCCTGTTTTTTGAACACTCCAACTTTTAACAGTGCAAGTACAAGCCCACCATAAACGACCGTTTTGTTCCACTTGTCCGTCGCTCAAATCATATTCGGGCTTAGTGCAAATTCCGTGTTCCGCAAGTTCTTTTAACGTAGTTACGGCGTTTTCTTCCTTAAACTTTTCAGGTCGTTCTTCTGTAGTATCGATATTTGCCAAAAACTTATCGATATTGAGCATGGTTGAAACGGAATTTTGAATTTCATCGGCATTCCAGTCAATGTCTATTGCGATTGCTCCTAAAATAGCCTCGAATAAATCCGCCTTAACTTTTTCCTGTGTTACTACATTATTATCAATGTCACTGTCGCCCAAATACATAAATTTAGCGAAACCAAAGTAATCAATTCTTTTTGCAAGCGTTTTATTTGAAACGATTTCTTTCTTAATTTCAGTAAAATCCGACTCGTTTTTGTGGGCTACGATACAGAATTCTTCATTATCGTTGTCTTTGTCATAATACTCCGATTGAGATTTCATAAACCCGAATTCATCGACGATTGTTTTTACGACATAAAAGTCGAGAACTTTATCACCGATAAATTCAAGAACTTCGTTGTTTTCTCCACCATATTGGGTAGAATAAGAACTTCTCGTAAATGCTTGCAAGAGTAAATCGGTATTATTAAAATAGTAATCGATTTTTTCTTGCACTTCGTCGAGATGTTCGTTAAGATTTTGCATTTTCATTTTGATACCTCCAAAAAATATAAAATTTGATATTTATCCGAAGGAAACAAAAAAGACCTCGCCGACAAAGAGAATCCAACTCTGGCAAGATAGACTACTCTTAACGATAGGTCTCATTTTATCAAAACAATTATTGTAAGATTTTCCACTTATATTTCCCGCTTGCAAAGGGAAACATAAACGGATCACATTACTCAACTACTTTGAGGAAACTAACCTTTCCTTTCGGACAAAAATATAATACAATATAAAAAATGTTTTGTCAATAGATTTTTCTGTCTGAACAAAACTATGATACGATATAAGGGATACGAACCACGAAAAGACAAAACAAAGGCACGTAAACAACCGAAAAACGCTAATAAATACTGCGTTTTTGCAAAAGAAAAACCTAAACCAATCACTTTCGTATTCGATTTAGGTTTTGATTGGCGGAAGCGAAGGGATTCGTCCGACGAGCCTTTCGGCGGTAAGTGCAGTGAAACGAAACGCTACGTCATTTCGTCTTCCCGAAGCTGTAGCAAATGACGGCAAAGGTCAAAGGAGCATAAGAAAAAGGCTTGACTGCCTTTGTCAAACCTTTTCTTGTGCGACCCAATGCCGAGCCGTCTTTGGCGGAAGCGTTAGTAACGTAAATCGAATAATAGTCACTCAACACTAACCAATCTAAACGTGAATTCATCACATATTATTTTCGTCATCGAATCTTTTTTTATCAAATATTGCACGTTCACCGTATACAAGAATAGGAACAAGCGTCATTTGTTGTAATTTTTCATAAATTTTTTGACTAACTTGCTCTTGACTTTCGCATAAATTGCCGGAATCGTCCGTGTATTCAAACTTTAAGTTATATATCGTGTAATTAGAAACGCAACCGTTATTATTTTCAGT
>DPQS01000063.1 GCA_003537755.1 Clostridiales bacterium
TTTCCAAAGGCGTTTTTGTGACAACAAATTTTAATAAAAATATTTTTATTTGTTTTGTTCGCTCAAAGCGGCTTTTATTGCCAAAAACAACGCAAAACAAACGGCTTGTCGGCTGTAAGCGAACCCCGACAATTTTGTCGGGCGTAGTACTGCCTGGCAAACAAACAAAAGCATTATACCATATTACTTAGCCCAATTGGGTAAAAATAAAAAAACGCTCTTTGTTTTCCGTTTGATACAAAGAGCGTTCAGGTTTTCCGTCGCCATCATCGATATTTTTTTCAATCTCAGCGGCGAACGGAAACATTGTATTAAGTTTTGTAAAACATAGCCTCTGCTCGCATTGCACCGCTTGCCGCTGCCGTCAGTGCTTTTCGTAAAACACCACGTTGCTTTCGCCAAGAATCAGGTTGAGTTCGTACTGCAAGCCCGGGCATTGACGCACGTGCGTTTCCAGTTCAAACGCCTTGCCGTCCATCTTGATTTTGACGGGGATGTCGCCCTGATACTGTTTCAGCGTGCCGACAATCTGTTCGTACCTGGCTTCGTCACGTTCCGCCATGCGCAGCCACAGCGTAATGTTGCTTGCCGTTGCCTTGGGCGTTTGTTCGCCGTCGCTACCGCTTTGTCTGCCGTTTTCCGCACGGGGGTCAATCATTTCACGGACGTTTATTTTGTAACTGTCGCGCGATTCGCCGAGACCGCCCTTGACCACCACAAAGGCATCGTCGGCAAACAGGTTTTTGTATTTTTCGTAGGTTGCGCCGTACAGGCACAGTTCCACCGTGTCGTACTTGTCTTCCAGCACGCCGAATGCCATACGCTGATTGTCCTTGCCGACGACCACTCTTACGTCGTGCACTACGCCGCCGGTTGTTACAAACTTTTTGTTGACGACGGGCAACACCGTCTCGCCGTCCTCGCTGCCGTCGGGCACGTACCTGGCAATTTCCGACGTGTTGAAGTCAAACTTGTACTGCGCGGCAAACTTGTCGTAGTCGTCCAGAGGACTGCCCGTCATGTACAAACCAAGTACTTCCTTTTCAAAGGTGTACAGCACTTGCGCGGGGAATTCCTTCAGTTGCTCGTGCGAGGGGCGAATGTCCGTCTTGAGTTCCGGCATCATGTCAAACAGACTCATTTGTCCGCTTGCCGCCTTCTTTTTGCTTTCGGCGACTTCGTTAAGTTCGTCGTTGTACCACTGCAACATGTCGGCACGGGTGCGGTCGAAACAGTCAAACGCACCGCCCTTGATAAGGTTTTCCACCATGCGCTTGTTGATGAAGTCGTAGCAACGCTCGAAGAAATCCGTCATGTCGGCAAAATCGCCGTTTGCTTTGCGTTCTTCCACGATTTGTTGTACCACGGCAACGCCCACGTTTTTGATGCCGCCCAAGCCGAAACGAATCGCGCCGTTTTCCACGTGGAATTCCGCATAACTGCGGTTGACGCACGGCGGCAAAATGTCGATGTTGATGGTCTTGGCGTATTCCATGTACTTCTTAATCTGCGTAATGTCGGTAATACGGTTGTTAAGAAGCGCGGCGATAAACTCCGCCGGGTAGTAATTTTTCAGCCAGGCAGTCTGGTAGGTTACGTAAGCGTAGCAGGTTGCGTGCGACTTGTTGAAGGCGTATTGCGAGAAGTCGTCCAACTGCTTGTAGATTTGCAGCGCGGTTTCTTCGGGAATGCCGTTTTTGACGCAGCCGGGCACCGTTTCGCCGTTGGTCCATGTGCCGCCGTAAACGAACAATTGCCCCAGGTCCTTCATCATCTGGGTTTTCTTTTTGCTCATGGCGTAACGCACGTTGTCTGCAAGGGCGGTGCTGAAGCCTGCCAACTTTTTGACCAGTTGCATTACCTGTTCCTGGTAGACGATACAGCCGTTGGTAACGTCCAGTATGCTTTCCATAGACGGGTGCAGGTAATGGATTTTGCTTTTGTCGAATTTGCACTCGATGTAGTCGCCGATGTACTGCATGGGACCGGGACGGTACAGGCTGATACCTGCGATAATTTCTTCAAGCCCCGTCGGCTTCATTTTGCGCATAAGGTCGCACATGCCGCCGCTTTCAAGCTGGAAGATGCACATCGTGTCGCCCGACGAAATGAGGTTGAACACGTTGGGGTCGCTGTAGGTGTCGTGATGGAAGTCCACCTTGACGCCGTAGTCCTCGTACACGTAGTCGCAGGCTTTTTTGATGTCGGTGAGGGTGCGCAGTCCCAGGAAGTCCATTTTGAGCAGACCAAGTTGTTCCACCTCGGTCATGTTGTACTGCGTGGTGACGATACCGCCCTTGGCAAGGCTACCGCCGTTGGTTTGCAAAGGAACGTGGTCGGCAACCTTTTCGCGGCAGATAACTACGCCTGCGGCGTGCATGCCCGTCTGACGGGGCGAGCCCTCAAGGCGCATTGCAATGTCGATAAGACGGTGCGTGGCGGGGTCGGCATAGGCTTGCTTCAATTCCTCGGAAATGTACGTATCAGCCTCTTTCTTGTACGGTTTAAGCCCCAAAAGGTGCCTTAAAGTGTACTTGAAGCCGTCGGGTACCATCTTGGCAAGACGGTTGGCTTCCGCCACGGAGAAACGCAGTACGCGCGCAACGTCCTTGATGGCGTTTTTGGTAGCCATTGTACCGAAAGTGACTATCTGGCACACGTTGTCCATACCGTACTTGCGGTGCACGTAGTCGATTACTTCGCCACGGCGATCCATGCAGAAGTCCACGTCGAAGTCCGGCATGGATTTACGCTGCGGGTTGAGGAAACGCTCAAACATCAGGTTGAAACGGAAGGGTTCCACCTCGGTAATGCCGATAAGGTAGGCAATTACGCTGCCTGCGCCGCTGCCGCGCCCCGGGCCTACGGGTATGCCGTGGGTCTTGGCGTAGTTGATGAAGTCCCACACAATAAGGTAGTAATCGACAAAGCCCATGCTGCAGATTACGCCGTACTCGTACTCCACGCGTTCGCGGATTTCCGGCGTGCAGTCGGGGTACTTTTCCTTCAGACCCTTTTCAAGCAGGTAACGCAGATATTCCGCGCTGTCCATTCCGTCGGGCGGCGTGTACAGGGGCAGCAACTTTTCCTTGCCGAAGTCAACGTTGCACTTTTCGGCAATTTCCAGCGTGGTTTCCATTGCGTCGGGGACGTTGGGGAACAACTGCGCCATTTCGTCGTAACTTTTGAGATAAAATTCCTGTCCCGTAAAGCGCATACGGTTGGGGTCGTCGAAGTACTTGCCCGTCTGTATGCACAGCATGATGTCCTGAATTTCGGCGTCTTCCTTGTTGAGGTAGTGAACGTCGTTGGTGACCACCACTTTGATGTCAAGTTCCCGTGCGAGCGCGACAAGTTGCGGCATGACCGCGTCTTCGTCGTCGATGCCGTGCTTTTGTATTTCGATGTAGTAATCCTCACCGAAAAGTTCCTTGAATTGCAACGCCAACGCGCGTGCGTCGTCGGGACGGTCGGCAAGGAAAAGGCGCGGCAACTGCCCCGCGATACACGCCGACAGACAGACGATACCTTCGTGGTACTTGACAAGCGTTTCCCAGTCGATACGCGGCTTGTAATAAAAGCCTTCTACCCACGCGATAGAGTTGAGACGGCACAGGTTGTAGTAGCCAACGTTGTTTTTGGCAAGCAGGATAAGGTGGAAGTATTCCTTGTTTTCCCAGCCGGTGTTGTGCAGATTTTCGCACATGTAAAACTCGCAACCGATGATGGGTTTAATTCCGGCGGCTTTGGCGGCGTTGAGGAACTTCCAGGCGCAGTACATATTGCCGTGGTCGGTGATGGCTACGGCAGGCATTTCCAGTTCCTTGCACTTGGCAAGCATTTCGTCAATGCGCGTCGCGCCGTCAAGAAGGCTGTATTCGGTGTGTAGATGCAGATGAACAAACGGTTTCATGTTGTCTTTCCTTTTGTGATTTCGGGGGAAACCTCTTTTGTAAAAGAGGTTTCCCCCGTACCCCTTTCCGTAAAACTTTAAGTGTTTTTTCGTAATTTGACGTGGCAGTAATTGAACTATTACAACGTCAATGCAGATGTAGATGTTGAAGATTTTTTACAATGAGATGGGCGCCGAAGTGCGGAAGTTGATGTATGGGGTCCTGCCGAGGAATTGCCAATATGGGAACGGCTGATGCCTCGCGCCGCTTCGCC
>DPQS01000071.1 GCA_003537755.1 Clostridiales bacterium
TTTCCAAAGGCGTTTTTGTGACAAAAAATTTTAATAAAAATATTTTTGTTCGTTTTGTTCGCTCAAAACGGCTTTTATTGCCAAAAACAACGCAAAACAAACGGCTTGTCGGTTGTCGGTTGTAAGCGAACCCCGACAATTTTGTTGGGCGTAGTACTGCCGAGCAAACAAACAAAAGCATTATACCATATTACTTAACCCAATTGGGTAAAAATAAAAAAAACGCTCTTTGTTTTTCGTTTGATACAAAGAGCGTTGTGGGTTAATTTCGTACTCTCGGAATTTCCCTTAAATATTTTTTCAGAACGTCCGACTTAAAACCATTATTTTCGATAATCTCCTTATAAAAATACGCGCTCGGTTTCGGAGTTCGCTTAAAGTTATGTTCACGATCAACAGATACAAGACCAAACTTAGGAAACCATGAGTACCATTCCCAATTGTCTATCAAAGACCAATAAAGATATCCCCTCACATCAACCCCTGCGTTAATTGCCTCATGCAGCGCAGAAAGATATTCCGAGATCCACACTATGCGAAAATCATCATTATCGGCACTAACTCCGTTTTCGGTGATATACACAGGTTTATCTTTTAATCGGTTCAGACAATGATACATCGCTTCAGGGAAAAATTCTTCAAGATAAAATTCTTTCGGTATCATATGAAGTTCCTTAAACGGGAATCTCCGACCGTGCAGATCTTTTTCTCTCGTATCAATCATATCGCGCGTATAAAGATTGATCGACCAGAAATCGCTGGTATCCTTAATCTCTTTGTCGAATATTCCGCCGATACCGGGAACGACAAGTTCGCCTGTCCGCATTGCATGGAAAAAGAACTCATGGTTGATGACGTCATACCATTCCTGCGCAGCCATATCGAATTTGTCTCCCTGTCGCCTGCCGAAGTATTGCACAAAAGCATGCGCCGTTCCGACAGGCGCGTCCGAATACTTACGTATAAGATGATACGCCCTGCCGTGAAAAATCGTACAATTGAATTTTCGCATAAGATCGGACTCTTTAATGCCGAGATTCATTTCGTTGAAAACATTCCAAAAATCAACGTACGGGGCAATCCGAGGAACAATGTATTCGAGATACGTTTCAAAATATTTATAATTGTCCTGCTTTTGCCAATCGCCTTTTTTTTCAAACCAAAGCGGGACAGAAAAATGGACAAGCGTTAAAAAAACTTTAATTCCCTTTTCTTTCAAAAGCGCAAGTTCTCTGACGTAATGCTCGGTCGCTTCCTTGTCGAATACCCCCTCTACCGGTTGTATCCGCGACCACTCAACACTAAGACGAAACGCCTGATGTCCCAAACTTTTGATCAAGTCAACATCCTCTTCAACCATGTTGTAATGATTACATGCCATGCCCGAAACTTCTGCATTCGGATCTTTTTTCAACCATTCCTGCTCTGTATTCCAACTGCTTGAGTAAATGTTGTTTCCTTCTATCTGATGTCCTGCAGTTGAACTTCCCCACAAAAAGTCTTTGGGAAAAGAGAAATCTTTTAATGAAAATACGTCTGTCATACCACTCCTTACCGTTATCGAAAAATAACTATCTTAGTGTTAATTTAGCACCCGAAAAATACGTTCGGCAATTTCCGCCATGCCTTTATCCCCGGGATGTACAGCAACGCCGTTGTGCGAAAACTTGCCGATCGCTTTCATTGCATCGTCGTTTCCGAGGTCGTGAATTTCTGCAAAAGCATATCCTCTTGCTTTTGCCAACTCCGCCACGAAGTTGTCGAATGGCTCGTATTCCCAGAACAAATCGGTCAGAACGATTTTTGCTCCGTTTCTCGAAAACAAATCGGTCAACTCGCCATAACACAATTCAAATTCACTCAGATACTTGTCCAAACAAGCGTTTTCGCCAAGCCTCACTATGACGTAATCGGCATTAAACCGCAACGCAGACAAATACTTTGTGAAAAGCAAATCCATATTACGAGTGCGTTCCCAGTCGCTCAGGTTTGCGATGCAAACGGAAACTTTTACGCCCTTTTGACAAAACTTACTTATAAGTTTATGAACATAATCGTTTTCTTTTGAAGATGCCGCCATTCCCCAATCGCCACACCAACCGAGATTTTCGGCTTTCCCGTGGCGAGTAATAGAATTACCGAGAAACAACAACTTTATATCTGCATTTTCCGTCGTTTCAAAAGAAATGCAATCGTTCTCCTTCAGCTGCCCTACAGCGGGAACGTCATTAGTAATTAAATCTTTGCAAATTTTCATAACATACTTCGCCTTCGTCTGACGAATGTTTTTTTTAATTGAAACTATATTTCCAACGTCAGGTCGTCAAACGCAACTATAATCCCGCTTCCTTTGAAAAATGTTTCGATTTCTTCATGCAAGCCGGCACAATTATGTGTGATATGCGCAACGACAAACTTGGTGTTTCCGTCTGTCGCGCCTACATCCATTAGCCTGTTTTTAAGTTTTATGTTTTCCTCAAAATTCATGTGGCGCACATAGTAGCCCGACCCCATCGTGCCATCCATAATTACACCACCGAACTTGCGCGGATATTTTGCGAGAAAATCTATCGTTTCATCTGTCGGATAACCCGTATCGATAAGATACAGCAACGCAGACTTACCGTCATCGATAATGTAGTTGAGCGCAACCTGTTCGGGAGCATGAACCGCCTGAAGAACGGTAACCGTATACTTGCCGATTTGTACTTGGTCATGCGGATTAACAGCGTGAAACACGATATTCTCACGCACATCGTCGCAAATCGGGAAAAGATTGTAGAATCCGTTGAACAACCTTTCCACATCGGCATTACCGTAGACGTTGAGCTTTTCGTACTTGAGATCGTGCGCGAAGCAATTACCTCTGATTTCAAACAATTGAGGGCTGTAGTGATCTGCATGAACATGTGTGATAAGTAAGTTTTCGATGTTGCCCATGCTCAATCCGTTTTTACGGAAATGTGCAGGAGTGTCAACAGGAAAATCAATTAACAATTGATCGTCTATCAAAGACTGCGAAAGCGTACGGATAGACTTTCCCCCGACTTTTCTTGCGGCGTTACACCTTACACAATTACAGAACAATGCGGGATACCCTTCACCGCCTCCCGAACCAAGAATATGTAATTTCATAATATTTCACTCCTTTGCGCCTTCGCGCTTAAAAAAACTTTACTGCTCAGCAGGATTCCCCCGACTTTTTACAACGCTATACATTATTTCGCTTTTAGCAAGCGTTCGCATTCCTTATTCCGTAAACAACTTGTCATTTTCGGTTAAATAAGCTGCACACCAACGTCGTCAATCGGGTTCGTAACCTTTGAAAAACAATTACAACTATTTCAACTTTGTACTGCCTACACAACCACTGCGCCGCAAAGCAGCAACACGACGGAAATCACAAAGAGATGAAGCGGATAGTAAACGTAAAAGCTCCACTTCAACACTTTGTTTACTTTGGGATTGCTGCCGCGTTTGCCGTTGTACAGCATAAGCACCGGTACCGCCAGCACTTCGCACATCTGAATGACGGCGTACAGCCTGTCCAGACAGAAGAAGTACACCGCCGCGTACATCGTAACGTACAGCAGGCACCACAAAAATTGCTTTACGGGTTTGCCCCTGTTGCTGCCGATACTGCACACACACAAACTACCTATACAACTGCCGTCCGCAGGGAATGCAACCACGCACAGTCCCAGCACAATAAGCACCTTCGCCCACTGCGGCAACCCGGTGCTGTCGTTTACACGCAGCATGACAAGCCCGACGGCGAGCGACAGCATTACGCTTGTCTGATTGAGCACATGTCCCATAAAGCCTTCACCGGTTGCAAACGGCACGAGCGACAACCACCCGTATTGCTTAAACTGTATTGTCTGCATCATGTAAGGCACATGGCTGATAAGCGCAAACAGAAACAGCCGCGCCGTGTACTTTTTGACATTGCGCGTGTAGTGGTAACCTTCGGCAATGCAGTACCACATAATGGGCTTGGTAAGCCTGCCTATGACATGCATGACAATTGCCCACCACTCGGTACTGTAACCCGGAGCAACCGCCCAGGCAATGTGGTCAATGGTCATGGCTATTATTGCAATCAGTTTGATTGCGTTGCTGTCCAGCACTTTGTAGCGCGGCGTACTGCCGCCGTTGCCGTTTTTGGTTTTATTTTCGGGCGACGTTGCCACCGCTTGTCCGTTGTTGTCGTCTGCGAGCGCAGACGTTGCGACTTCAGTTTGGTTCATAATTTTTACCTATACCATATGCAGAATTTATCTAACATAAAAAGCCGATATTTATTTCTATAGACGGCAACAATTGTACACAAAAAAAGGCAAAATGTCAACAATAGTTTGTATTCTTTGCGCTGCAATCGATTTACAAAAGTTGACAAAAAGAGTATACTGATTAAGAGGTGAAGATTGGTAGTTTTTCCAAAATACCTGTTTGGCAAAGGAAAACAACCGTTTTGAGCCTTTCGGTACGACTTATACCGTCCGCACGGAGGTGAATTTATGAGAAAGACAAAAATTATCTGCACGTTGGGACCTGCGAGTTGCAACTACGACCAGATCAAAAAAATGGCTCTTGCCGGAATGAATGTGGCGCGTATCAACATGAGCCACGGCACCTACGAGGAACACCAGGGCAAAATCGACAATGTCAAAAAGGTGCGCCGTGCGCTGGGAGTTGCGTTGCCCATCATGATTGACACCAAGGGACCCGAGATTCGTATCGGCACCTTTGTCAACGGCAAAATCGACGTGACGGAAGGGATGAAGTTCGACTTTGTAAACGACCCCGCGCCGGGCGACGAAACGCACGTGTCAATCACCTACGGCGAACTGTACAAGGACATCAGCGAAGGGTGCACTTTGTTGCTTAACGACGGGCTGCTTGTGTTCAAAGTTACGGGCATCGAGGAAGGAGTAATCCACACCGTTGCTCAAAACAGCGGACCGCTGAGCGACCGCAAAGGTTTGTTTGTGCCCAACGTAAAACTTAACATGCCGTTTTTGTCGGAACAGGACAAACGCGACCTTGACTTCGGCATTAAAAACGGCGCGGAATTGTACGCCGCAAGTTTTGTGCAGGACGGCGACAGTGTGCGCCAGATACGTGAGTACATCACAACTCACGGTGCAAAGGACGCTTGCATAATAAGCAAAATCGAAAGCCAGAGCGGCGTTGACAACATTGACGAAATCATTGCCGAGTCCGACGGCATAATGGTTGCCCGCGGCGACCTCGGCGTGGAAATGCCCTACGAAAAGTTGCCTGCGATACAAAAAATGCTTATCAATCGCAGCCGCCGCGCAGGCAAATTTGTAATTACCGCAACGGAAATGCTGGAAAGCATGGTTACAAAACTGCGCCCGACCCGTGCGGAAATCGTGGACGTGGCAAACGCCGTTTACGACGGAAGCAGTTGCGTAATGCTGTCGGCGGAAAGCGCGGTCGGTATCAATCCCCCCAACACCATTGCTACCATGGCGCGTATTGCCGAAGAGGCGGAACGCAACGTAGACTACAAAAACAATTACAACGTTGCGCAGGTTAAACTGCTGGACAACACCGACGCAATAAGCCACGCAACGGTAAACACTGCATTCGACATCGACGCAAAGGCAATTGTCGTGTACACGGCAAGCGGAATAAGCGCACGTATGATAAGCCGCTTCCGCCCCGACGCACCAATTGTCGCAATGACCAGCAACGACCGCGTGTACCACCGCCTTGCCACCAGTTGGGGCGTGATACCCGTCATTACACAGGTGTTTGACAACACCGACGAGATGTTTATCAACGCCGAAGAAACGGTCAAAAACATGGGGCTTGCCGCAGACGGCGACAACATCGTAATTACCGCAGGCGTACCCCTTGGGAAGAACGTCGGCACTAACCTTATCAAGGTTACCCGAATTACGGAAAACAAGTAATTTCAGTTGCGACGTGGGCGACGGTCAGGCAATCGTTAAACATGCGATTTATCGACGTCGGATACGCCACCAACATTAAAAGTAAAAGACTATCGCCCTGAGTGATAGTCTTTTTTTTTGTTAAAAATGCAGATTTTGTAAGCAAAAATCGCATACGTATGCAAAAATTTAACACATTGCGTTTTTCTTACTCTGCCGAAATGCCGTAATGACGAGTGCGGTCGCCGCGTGCGACAGTGTTGAGAAGCAGACGCGGCAAATCTTCGTTTTGCGTAAGAATGTTGCGTAGTTCGCCGTACGGGAACGGATGCGGAAACTTGTCGTTTCCGACCTCGATTGTAAACGACGGTATGCCTAAGCATTGCACGCACCAGTCCTTGTAGCCGCCTGCACTGCCGCGTGTGTCGCCGACAAGCCTGTATCCCGTGTGCCGCGCGACGGCTTGCGCCAACTTTTCGTCGCGCACAAGATTGTCGCCGCTTTGTCCGAAGTACCAGTAGATTTCCTCGCCCTTGAGGTGGTAGGACAGCGTAACAATGGGATTTACAAGCCGCGTAAACTCGGCAAGCGCGCGACTTTCGGCTGCAGAAAAGGGTGATTTGCCAACGTAATTTTCCGAAGATTTGCAAAACACATTGCTTTTGCCGGTGCCCCACTCCGCGTCAAAATTGACGTTGAGGTCAACGCCGTCGGCATTTGCCTTCCACAGCGAAAAATCCGTGTTCCCGCCGTTGATTGCCAGCAGATTACTTTTACGTTCCTTGTCCTCGACAAAGCCAACGCCTTCCTGACACAGCCGCATTCCGTCGGGGTTTACCGTCGGGACAAAGTAAATTCCGCCGAGCATAACTTTTTCGGGGTGGGCGACGAGATACTTTGCAAGACACACCACCACAAGCGACGTCAGGTGTTCGCGTGCGTGTATGCCTCCGGTCACAATCATACGACGGTCGTTCTTCTCGCCGACAAAAACATATGGTATTGTCTGCCCAAGTTCCGACCGCCCGACAACGCCGGTTTCCACACCATGGGCGTTAAACATACGCACTTCATTCATCAAATCGTCGTAGCCAAACAACCGCCTGTCTCCGCAATGCCACGATTATTATATGTCCGACAATTTACTTTTGTGCAAGGCGGTCAACAAAACATTTTTCAAAACGCAACAAAAAAAATCCCGCAACGAGTACGCAATTGTATCGCTACGGGATTTTTAGTTACATTATTTTACCTCTATTTTAATCTGTTTTGTATCGAAATTCATTATACGTATCAAAATTCATGATAGATATTTTGTCTTTGCAACTCTTCTTCACTTCAGCATCTTTTTCAAAAACTGCCCCGTGTAACTTTGTTCGCATCCGGCAACCTCTTCGGGAGTACCCGTTGCCACAATCGTGCCGCCGCCGTCGCCGCCTTCCGGTCCGAGGTCGATGATGTGGTCGGCAACCTTAATTACGTCAAGGTTGTGCTCTATTACGACAACCGTGTTGCCTGCCGCGACCAATCGTTGCAAAATGGTAATCAGTTTCGCCACGTCGTGCGTGTGCAAGCCCGTCGTAGGTTCGTCCAGAATGTACATCGTTTTGCCCGTGCTGCGCTTGCTGAGTTCCGTTGCCAGTTTTACCCGTTGCGCCTCGCCGCCCGACAGCGTTGTTGCGCTTTGACCCAGTTTGATGTACCCAAGCCCCACGTCGTACAGCGTTTGCATCTTGTTTTTGATACTGCTTATATTTTGGAAAAATCCGACGGCTTCTTCCACCGTCATGTCCAGTACGTCGGCAATGGACTTGCCCTTGTATTTGACAGCCAGCGTTTCGCGGTTGTACCGTGCGCCGTGGCAAACTTCGCAAGGCACGTACACGTCGGGCAAAAAGTTCATGGCGATTTTCAGTATGCCGTCGCCGTCGCAATGTTCGCACCTGCCGCCCTTGACGTTGAAACTGAATCGCCCGCTTGTGTAGCCGCGTTCCTTGGCGTCCAGTGTACTTGCAAACAAATCTCTGATAAGCCCGAACACACCCGTGTAGGTTGCAGGGTTGCTTCGCGGCGTGCGCCCGATTGCGCTCTGATCGATGGCAATTACCTTGTCAAGATACTCGATGCCGTCAATGCCGTCGCATTCAACCGCCGTCGGTTTGGCGCGGTTCAGTTTTTCCGACAGGTACGGCAGCAAAACTTCGTTTACAAGGCTGCTTTTGCCACTGCCCGAAACGCCCGTAATCAGCGTCATGCACCCCAGCGGTATTGTTACGTCGATGTTTTTGAGGTTGTTTTTGCGTGCGCCGTGCACCACAACACAGTGTCCGTTGCCTTTTCGGCGTTCCGTCGGCACGGGTATAGACAATTCGCCCGACAGGTACTTGCCCGTAATGCTTTCGGGGCAGTTCATGACGTCCTGCACAGTGCCTGCGCACACTATTTCGCCGCCGTGCACGCCTGCGCCCGGTCCCACGTCCACCACGAAGTCCGCCGCGCGTATCGTGTCTTCGTCGTGCTCGACCACAATCAGCGTGTTGCCAACGTCGCGCAGTTTAGTAAGCGTTGCAATCAGTTTGGCGTTGTCCCGTTGGTGCAACCCGATACTCGGTTCATCCAGAATGTACAGCACGCCGGTCAGTCCGCTGCCTATCTGCGTGGCAAGTCTTATGCGTTGCGCTTCGCCGCCCGACAGCGTACCGGCGGAACGGTTGAGCGTAAGGTAGCCAAGTCCCACGTCCACCAAAAAGCGCAAACGCGCCTTGATTTCCTTAAGCACAAGGTAGGCAACCTTCGCCTTTGTTTCGTCAAGCGCAAGCGTTTCAAAGAAGTCCAGCGCCTTGACAACCGACAGTTCGCCGACTTCCCAGATGTTAAGTCCGCCCACCTTAACTGCCAGTATCTCGTCTTTAAGGCGTTTACCGTGACACTTAGAGCACGGTTTGTCCACCATAAACTTTTCGTATTCCTGCCTTGTCCAGTCGCTTTTGCACTCGGCATGACGACGCGTCATCATGGGGATTATGCCTTCCCATGTGGTGTTGAAACTGCGTCCGTCGTCCAGGTAGCAGGTAAGTGCTTCGCCACCGTTGCCGTACATAATAGTGTTGTACACGCTCTTCGGCAGTTCCCTTACCGGCACGTCGCAACTGAAACCGTACTTGTCGGCAAGCGCGTCAAACAGCATACGCATCCAACTTGCCGCGCCCAGATTGAACCCGAGCAGCCTTATTGCGTTGCCGTGCAGACTTTTGCTGTCGTCGGGCAATATCAGGCGTTCGTCGAATTCCTGTTTGAAGCCGAGACCGCTGCACTCGGGGCAGGCGCCGAACGGACTGTTGAACGAGAAACTGCGCGGCTCCATTTCCTCGATGGTAAAACCGCACTCGGGGCAGGCAAACTTGTCGGAAAAGGTAGTTTCATCGTCGCCCGTCGAAACCACCATCAAGCCGTCGGCAAGTTTAAGCGCGGTTTCCACGCTTTCGGCAAGACGACTGTTCATTTCGTCCTTTACGACAAGCCGGTCCACCACCACGCTGATGTTATGTTTGATGTTCTTTTCAAGTTTAATTTCTTCGTCCAGCGTATACGGGTTGCCGTCCACTATCACGCGGACAAAGCCTTGCTTTTTCAGTTGTTCAAACAGTTTGGCGAACTCGCCTTTTCTGCCCCTCACGACAGGCGCAAGTATCTGCAATTTTGTACCAACCGGATAGGCGGCAACACGGTCGCAAATCTGGTCAACACCCGTCTTTTTGATTTCGTGTCCGCAATTAGGGCAGTAAGGCGTGCCGACTCTTGCAAACAGCAAACGCAGGTAGTCGTAGATTTCCGTCACGGTACCCACCGTCGAGCGCGGGTTGGAACTGGTCGTTTTCTGGTCGATGGAAATCGCCGGGCTCAGTCCTTCGATACTTTCGACGTCAGGCTTTTCCATCAGCCCCAAAAACTGCCTTGCGTAGCTGCTGAGGCTTTCCATGTACCTGCGCTGTCCCTCGGCAAAAATCGTGTCGAAGGCAAGCGATGATTTGCCGCTGCCCGACAAGCCCGTAAACACGACCAGTTTGTCGCGCGGTATCGTAACGCTGACGCTTTTTAAGTTGTTTTCTTTTGCGTTTTTAACAATAATTTCTTTCATTTTTATTTTTTGTTTGATTTAGGCGAGGATTTTTGTGGGGGAAGGAAACTTTTTGAAAAAGGTTTTCCTTCACCCACACCCCTATCCTTTCAAAAACTTTGAGTATTTGTGTGCGTGTGGTGAGTGGAGGGGAGGATAGAAAGGGGATTTTTGTAAGTTTACAAAGTTTTTGTTTGTTACAAATGTTTTTGGGACTGAATACCAAGCGCTTTTGAAACACGTTAAGCCGCTTTCGTCACTTACGCGACTTTTTCTTTTTGAGTCTTTCAAGTTGTTTGGTAAGGTTGCTCACCTGCTCCCGCAGTTGAATGGCACGCTCGAAATCCAATTGATTTGCCGCCGTTTTCATACGAGCCGTCACGTTGTCTATCTCGCGTTCCAGTTCGTCTATCGACATCGCCGATTCGCCTTTCTTTGTAATTTCCAGCGTGTTTTCCACATCGTGGTCAATAGTCTTTGGCGTAATTCCGTGCGCCACGTTGTACTCGTTTTGTATGCTTCTGCGGCGGTTAGTTTCGTCGATGGCACGCTTCATGCTGTCGGTAATCACGTCGGCGTACATTATTACACGTCCCTCGCTGTTACGCGCGGCACGTCCGATTGTCTGTATCAGCGCGGTGTCGCTTCGCAAAAAACCTTCCTTGTCCGCGTCCAGTATTGCAACCAGTTTCACCTGCGGCATGTCCAGTCCTTCGCGCAAAAGGTTGATACCCACCAGCACGTCAAACTCGCCCTTTTTAAGTCCGTTTACGATTTCGACGCGTTCCAGAGTGTCTATTTCCGAGTGCATATACCGCACTTTTACGTCCTGTTTTGCCAAAAAGTCCGTAAGACTTTCCGCCATGCGCTTGGTAAGCGTCGTCACCAGTACGCGACCGCCGCTTGCCGTAACTTTGCTTATTTCCCCCATAAGGTCGTCTATCTGACCGCTTACGGGGCGAACCTCAACCGACGGATCCAGTAGCCCCGTCGGGCGGATAAGTTGTTCCACCACGTTGTCGGCGCGTTGCATTTCGTAAGGCGCGGGGGTTGCCGACACGCACACCAGTTGCCCGATACGGCTGTCAAACTCGTCAAAGGTAAGCGGACGGTTGTCGTAAGCCGACTTCAGGCGAAAGCCGTACCCTACAAGGTTGTTTTTGCGCGCTCTGTCGCCGTTGTACATTGCGCGGATTTGCGGAATGGTCATGTGACTTTCGTCGATAAAGGTCACAAAGTCGTCGGGGAAGTAGTCGATAAGCGTATACGGCGGCTGCCCGGGGCTACGTCCGTCGAAGTAACGACTGTAGTTTTCGATACCGCTGCAGTACCCTACTTCCTGCATCATTTCCATGTCGTAACTTACGCGCTGTTTAAGCCGTTGTCCTTCGATCAGCTTGTTGTGGTCAATGAAGTCCTGACTTTCGATTTCCATATCGTGTTTGATGTCAACAAGAGCCTTTTCCATCGTTATACCTTCCACGACGTAGTGACTTGCGGGAAACACGATTGTATGCAACAGTTTTGCCACGGTGTTGCCCGTAACGACGTCGATTTCCGACACTTCTTCCACTTCGTCGCCCCAGAAGGACACACGGATTGCGTGCTCGCTGTAACTGGCAGGGTAGATTTCGATTATGTCGCCACGGACGCGAAACGTGCCGCGCGCAAAGTCCATGTCGTTGCGCTTGTACTGAATGTTGACAAGTTTGCGTATCACGTCGCGCATGGAAACGTTGTCGCCGGGGCGCAACGACAGGCTCATTTTGTAGTAGTCGCCGGGTGCACCCAAGCCATAAATACAACTTACGCTGGCTACCACTATCGTGTCGCGCCGTTCAAACAGGCTGCATGTTGCCGAGTGGCGCAATTTGTCGATTTCGTCGTTGATGTCCAGTTCCTTTTCGATGTACAGGTCGCGTGACGGAATGTAACTTTCCGGCATGTAGTAGTCGTAATACGACACGAAAAATTCCACGCGGTTTTCGGGGAAAAACTCTCTGAACTCGTTGCAGAGTTGCGCCGCCAAAGTTTTGTTGTGGCAGATTACAAGCGCGGGACGGTTGACGTTGGCAATGATGTTTGCCATCGTAAAGGTTTTTCCGCTGCCCGTAACGCCGCGCAAAACCTGCGTGGCAAGACCGTTTTGTATGCCTTCGGTCAGTTCGGCTATGGCTTGCGGTTGGTCGCCGCAAGGCTTATATTTAGAGTGCAATATAAATGGTTTACTCATTTTTATATGGTTGGATTTTGAACTTCTGGCAGAACGACTATCGCTGTTGTCTGTGTCAGCCGAAGATACAATTGCTTTGGGTGGCAAGGTGTGACCCGACGAAAAGCGCGTGCTCGCTCGCTTCACTTCGGGCATTATGTCTTATGATAGGTAGCCTACCCAGCCGCGCCCTCGTTCAGATGTTTTCTACGGGTGACACCCTGCCTCCCACAACTTCAAACTTGGGTTCTCGGCTGATGGATGTTTTGACTACGGTAATCGACATTTTTTTGTCGCCTGCAATATAGACAAAAGGCTTGTTTACAAAAATTCGTCTTAGGCTTCGCCGCATTTATCTGACGGTTAAGCGGTCAACGGCAACGTAGTTAAACGTTGAGTTATACACTTTGATTGTTTACGTATATCTGATACAAGCCGCGAAGGGACAGTTCCCTGTCGATGTGGTCAAAAATCGGTTCAACGGCGTTGACGATGTTGGACAAACCGCCCGTTGCTATTACTTTGGCGTCGGTCAAGCCCGTTTCGGCTTTGATACGTTCGATCATGTACTTCACCTGCCCGACAACGCCGTAAATTACGCCGCTCTGGATGGCTTTGCCCGTGGACTGACCGACAACTTTACCCGGGATTTCCAATTCCACATTGGGTAGTTTCGCCGTGCACCTGGCAAGGCTGTCCACAGTGGATTTAAGCCCGAGCGTAATTGCGCCTCCGATAAATTCCTTGCGTTCGTTGACGACGTTGAATGTCGTCGCCGTGCCGAAGTCCACCAGAATAAAAGGTGCGCCGTACTGCTTTTCCGCGGCTACGCAAGTAATGATACGGTCGCTGCCCAGTTCCCTCGGGAAGTCGTAACGGATTGCAAGCCCCGTCTTTACGCCAACGCCCACCACAAGCGGTCTGACGCCGAACACGTACTTGATGACGTTGGTAAACGTGTAGTCCAGTTGCGGAATAACCGACGATACTATTGCGCCCGTGACGGACTTTTCCGAAATGCCCGAGTGCGACAAAAGTTGTAGCAGCAATGCCACGTATTCGTCCGACGTACGCTTGACGTCCGTGCTCATTTTGAATGAATTGGCAAGGTTCCCCTTTCCGTCAAAAATACCTATCTTGATGTTAGTGTTGCCAATGTCTACGGTAAATATCATTAGTTTACTCCATGGTTTTTAGTTGTTTTCGTCTGTCGTTACGTTGTCGTTTTGGGAATTGTTGTCGGCAAAATCCGTATACGTATCGTCTTTTTGTTGACCGTCGTCATTCGCCATCGGCACTTCGTCGCGCTTCCGGTTGTTGCCGTCAACACCCAGTTTAAGCCCGCGGCGCACACCCATGACAAGCGGTGCGGTACCGACAAGGGCAACAAGATACTCGGGCAAAATATTGAGAATTGCCACCGATTTGATTGCCAGTACAAGGCTGCCGTAAGCGTCCGTAAACAAAGTCAGCGCACCCATGTACAACACGGTGTTTGTCACAAGTCCGACCGCCACGGCGCAAACTATTGCCACTACCTGTGACGTGCGCACGGCATTACTTTTGCGGAAGCACAGCAATACGAATTTGTACACGCCGAATGCTGCCAAACCGACAAACATACGCGGCAGGACGGAAATAAGCGGATTCTGACTTGCCACTTTGCCAAACGGAAAGGCGAGAATAAAAGATGACAGACCCATAAACGTAAACGCCGCAAAGCCTTCCAGCCACGAATCGAACAAGAAACATACCGCAAACGTGACAAGCAACTCTACCGTTGCCCCGGCAATAGGCAGACCCAACGTAATGACTCTGTCAAGCAAAACTGCTACAATGATGATTGCAAACATGATGGCATACTTTGCCACACGTGCTGCCTTGTTGTTTACCATACAAACCTCAATTTCGTCCGAATACGGTACGAATATCTTTTTACAGTAAAAGATAAAAAAGAAAAGTATCGTTTGCACAGGCAAAAATACTGCCGAAAAAATTAAAGTGCAGTATCGCTTGCTTTCGCAATACGACCTACACTTATTTTACCACAATATTTAACAAAATACAAACAACTTGACAAGATTTTTACGCATTGCACCCTATATGAACACTGTTCGGCAAAACGGCAATGCGTTATTCTTCGTCATCCGTCGCCCTCAAAGATTCCGCATGAGCGACAAGCACCTTTTCGATACGGTCCAACACCGCTTCCTTGCCCGTCTTGGCAAGCCCCGACACGGCAATGATGTTGCCTTCACCCACCTTGAGGTAGTTGGCAATGCTGCGCGTGCGGTTTTTCACCTGACTTTTGGGCACTTTGTCCGCCTTGGTTGCCACAATCGTATACGGAATGTTGTTTTTGAACAGGTAATTGTACATGGTAACGTCGTCGGCTGTCGGGTCGTGGCGTATATCCACAAGGAAAAACACGTGTTTCAGCATTTTTTCCTTGGCAAGATACTTTTCCAGCAAATCCGCCCACTTCAATTTTTCCGCGTCGGACACCTTGGCAAAGCCGTATCCGGGCAAATCGGCAAGCAGAAATTCGCCAGCCATGCCGTCGTTAATCAAAAAGTAGTTGATAAGGCGAGTGCGCCCCGGAAGTTTGGACGTGCGCGCAAGTTTGCCGTCGTTTACCAGAAAGTTGATAAATGTACTTTTACCGACGTTACTTTTGCCGCACACCGCTATTTGCGGAATATCCGACACAAGACACTGCCCGTAATTGGCTGCGCCCTTTACATACGATGATTTTTTGATTACCATGCTTTTGTTCCTTTGCACTTTGCTTACAAGTACGAAAATTGTCGCAAAATTTCGCATACGTATGTGCTTTTTTGCGACAAAACTTCGTTTTTTTTATCATTTGCGAACGCCACTTTCAATACAGCCCGACGTCTTTTTTTCGGCAGCGAGTCAGCGTCCAACGTTGCTGCAAACAATCTGTAGCACCGCACGCCTGCAACCGAAACGACAATCGACTTTTCGTCGGGCAACGTGCGTCCGCGACAATTTTTGTTTCGTGCAAACGTTTTGTTGCACGCAACAACTACTTCACAAGCGCGTTGTCAAACACTTCGTCGACCGTTTCCACGGGGACAAATTCCACAACCTTTTTAACCTCGTCGGGTATTTCATCGAGATCGATTTCGTTACCCTTGGGTATGATTACCTTTTTGATGCCTATACGGTAGGCGGCAAGTGCCTTTTCACGAAGTCCGCCGATGGGCAACACCTTTCCGCGCAAGGTAATTTCACCCGTCATTGCCACCTGTCCCGAAACGGGTATGTCGGAAAACGCCGACATCACTACCGTCGCCATCGTCACGCCTGCGCTCGGGCCGTCTTTTGGCACTGCGCCTTCGGGTACGTGAATGTGAATGTCCGTCGTTTCGAAGCGACTTTTGTCAATGCCGTACTTGTCGGCAAGGCTTTTGACAAGGCTTATTGCCGTGCGTGCCGACTCCTTCATTACGTCGCCGAGATTGCCGGTCAATTGCACGTCGCCCTTGCCTGCAAACAGCGTTGCGTCCACGTTGAGCGTAACGCCGCCTATACGAGTCCACGCCAGTCCGCGCGCACTGCCTACGGTATCGGGGATTACGCCCTGTTCGTCCTTGCGTTTTTCCGTTCCCAAAAATTCGTGCAGGTTGTCCGGCGTTACTTCCACCTTGGCGTCGGGGTTTTCCACCAACTTCAACGCCACCTTACGGCAAATGGCGGCAATCATACGTTCAAGACTTCTTACGCCGCTTTCGCCCGTGTAGCGTTCGACTATTTTTGCATACGTTCGGTCGGAGATTGTAATTACGCCGTCGGGAATGCCATGCAGAGCAAGGTTCTTTTTAAGCAAAAACTTGTTTGCAATCTCGATTTTTTCCAGTTCCGTGTAGCCGCTCAGTTCGATGACCTCCATACGGTCGAGCAGAGGCTCGGGAATGTCGTCTGTGGCATTTGCCGTGCAGACAAACAGTACCTTGGACAGGTCATACGGCACTTCCAGAAAATGGTCGGTAAATGTGTTGTTTTGCTCGGGATCAAGCACTTCCAGCATTGCGCTGGCAGGGTCGCCTCGGTTGTCCTTGCCCATTTTGTCGATTTCATCGAGCAGCAAAACGGGGTTTATACAACCGGCCTGTTTCATCATGTATATGATTTTACCGGGGATTGCGCCGACGTACGTACGACGATGCCCGCGGATTTCCGCTTCGTCCCTTACGCCGCCCAGGCTTACGCGCAGATATTTGCGCCCCAGCGCACGCGCGATACTTTTGACGATGGATGTTTTGCCCACGCCCGGGGGACCCACAAAGCACAATATAGGCCCGTTAAGTTTGTGCGTAAGTTGCATTACGGCAAGGTATTCCACTATGCGGTCTTTGATTTTGTCCAGTCCGTAATGATCCTCGTCCAGGATTTTGCGCGCAAGTGCCAGGTCTGCGTTGTCCTGTGTTTCATTTGTCCAGGGCACGTCGCACAGCCAGTCGAGATAGTTGCGGATAACCGCCGCGTCGGGCGACGTGGACGACATCCTGGACAGGCGCGACAATTCCTTGTTTGCCTTTTCCGCAACGTCCTGCGGCATGCCGCATGCCTTTATTCTGTCAAGATATTCCTGTTTTTCGTTGGCGTCCTCTCCTAGTTCCGCCGAGATCGCTTTCATCTGCTCGCGCAGATAGTATTCCTTCTGTCCGTCGGCAATCTGCTTTTTTACGCGGTTAGCCACTCGTTTTTCCGCCGCAGCGATGTCCAGTTCGCCTATGATGTAGGCGCAAATCTTTTCCATGCGCGTTTCGAGGTTGTTTTCCTCAAGCAGGCTTTGTCTGTCCGCAAGACGTGTAACCAGTTCGTTTCCGACCACGTTTGTAAAAGCAAGGTAGTCCACTCCTCCGTCCGGCGTAGTAAACGTCTTGGGGTCGATGCGCTCGGCAGACGTGTTTACTTCGGCATACTGCTTGATGTAGCCGACAGTCATATCGAACAGCGCGCGAGCGTCGTCCTTGTTTACGATGTAGTAGTCCAGCGTTTCAACGTCGGCAAGCAAAAGGTCAGGCGAAGCGTTGAAGCGCGTAATGCGCGCAGCTTCGAGAGTGCTGACCATAATTTCGAATTTTTCTGCAGTCGCGCTGCCTATCGAAGTAATCTTGGCAATCACTCCCACTGTGTACAGATCCGTTTCGGCGGGGACATCGGCGCGATCGGGGTCGATCTGGCTGACAAGAAAAATCTTGCGCCCATGATCTATTCCAAATCTGAATGCGTTACGCGAAATCTCTCTTGCTATTTCAACCTTTGCACGCACGTTGGGAAAGAAGAAGTTTCCCCTCATTGCAAAAATAGGCATATTGCTGTATTCAGTCAATTTGTCACCTCATTTGTACCCGACGGCTTTTTGCATGCCGCTCGGATACGGAAACAATTTTCGTTAGTATGTGCCGTTTTACACACTTTAACAGCGCAAAGCGGTACGCAGTGGCTGCGTTGTAGTCACTCATTGTTTTGCAAGGGTGACATCCGGCTGAATGCGCCTACACAGCCTTTTTAATGACCACGGGTTGTTTGCCGCCGTCAACGCAGTCGCGCGTGATGTGTATTTCGGCAACGTCGCTGCGGCCGGGAATTTCAAACATGCTTTCCAGCATGATATTTTCCACCACCGAACGAAGTCCGCGCGCGCCGGTCTTGAGGCGTATGGATTTTTCCGCTATGGCTGTCAGGGCTTCGGGTTCGAACACAAGGTTTACGTTGTCCAGTTTCATAAGTTTCTGATACTGTTTGACAAGCGAATTTTTAGGTTCGGTAAGAATGTTGACAAGCGCGTTTACGTCAAGCGGCGACAGACCGACAGTGATTGGCAGACGCCCCACAAACTCGGGGATAAGACCGAACTTGATGAAGTCCTGCGGCTGCAAATCTTTTACGAGTTGCGCGTGGTCAACTTCTTCCACACTCTTGATTTGATTACCGAAACCAAGCCCCGCACCCTGGCGACGCTTCTCCACGATTTTTTCGATACCGACAAACGCACCGCCGCAAATAAACAGAATGTTTGTCGTATCGATGGGGATAGACTCTGCCTGCGGATGCTTTCTGCCGCCTTGCGGGGGAACATTGGCGATGGTGCTTTCAAGAATTTTGAGCAACGCCTGTTGTACGCCTTCGCCCGACACGTCACGCGTGATGGACACGTTTTCCGACTTTTTGGCGATTTTGTCGATTTCGTCGATGTAAATTATTCCGCGTTCGGCACGTTTGACGTCGTAGTCGGCAGCCTGAATTAGTTTAAGCAGAATGTTTTCCACGTCCTCACCCACGTAACCTGCCTCGGTAAGCGTCGTTGCGTCGGCAACGGCAAAAGGCACGTCCAGTATACGCGCGAGCGACTTGGCAAGCAACGTTTTGCCGCAACCTGTGGGGCCAAGCATAAGAATGTTGCTTTTTTCCAATTCCACGCCGTCGTCGGCTGCGTTTTTGTTGAGCACGCGCTTGTAGTGATTGTACACCGCCACAGCCAACGTGCGTTTGGCAAGGTCCTGACCGACTACGTATTCGTCCAGCCTTGCCTTGATTTCTTCGGGCTTGGGCAGGGTAAAACTATCGCTCTGCTGAGTTACGTTGCCGACGGTGTCGGTGTCGATGATTTCCTGACAAAGTTTTACGCATTCGTCACAGATACATGCACCGGCAGGCCCCGTAAGCATCTTTTTTACCTGGTCCTCGCCTTTTCCGCAAAAAGAACAATGTTGAATCATATTAAAATTTTACTCCGTATTGTTTTGGTTTTAACGCCGAAAGCTGAATTTTAACCATTATTTTACTAAATTTCAGCACAAAAGACTGCAAATCGGCGTTTAATTTGTTTTCATAACGTCGCAAGACGATGTGGTACCGCACAAAAATGATGTGCTTGTTCGCTTCAACTCAGGCGTTGCAACAAATTGCTCGTCGCTGTCCACTCAACCTTTTCCCGAGAGCGAAGGCTTTTTAAGGATATCGTACACAGCCATTTCCGCGTAATCGACAAGAGCGGAGACGGGTACAAATAACATTTTCACTCTTAGCAATGGCACAGATTAGCGCAGAGAGCCGCGACCGACGATTGAGCATGCAGCAACCACCACTTTTTTTGCATATTTCAGCAAAGGCGGAGACGGGTACAAATGACATTTTCACTCTTAGCAAGGGCACAGATTAGTGCAGAGAGCCGCGACTGGCGATTGAGCATGCAGCAACCACCACTTTTCTTGCATATTTCAGCAAGGGCGGAGACGGGTGCGAAGAGCGACTACACTCTTAGCAAGGGCACAGATTAGTGCAGAGAGACGCGACTGGCGATTGAGTGCGACAGGAACGTACTGAGCGTACGTGACTTAGCACGAGTGAGCACGTAGCGGCTATATGCGCTGATATGTGCCCTTGCTAAATACGGGTGGTGAAAACCTCGTCTATGATACCATACGCCTTAGCCTCGCTCGCCGACAGGTAATTGTCGCGTTCCGTATCGTGTTCCACCTCGGTGATATCGCGTCCAACGTTTTCCGCAAGCAAACGGTTAAGTTTCTGTTTTATTTTGAGCAATTGTTTGGTTTGTATTTCAACGTCGGTAGCCTGACCTTGCGCACCGCCAAGCACCTGGTGAATCATAATTTCACTGTTGGGCAGCGCGTAACGCTTACCTTTGGTGCCGCTGCTCAGAAGAAACGCGCCCATACTTGCCGCAAGCCCGATACAAATCGTCGAAACGTCACAACGAATGTAGTTCATCGTGTCGTAAATGGCAAGTCCTGCCGACACGCTGCCGCCGGGGCTGTTGATGTACAGCGAAATATCTTTGGTGGGGTCTTTGCTTTCAAGATAGATAAGTTGCGCAACGACAAGGTTTGCAACGTCGTCGTTGATTTCGCCGCTGAGGAAAATTACTCTGTCCTCAAGCAGGCGCGAATAAATGTCAAAACTGCGTTCGCCGCTGTCGGTGCGGTCCACGACCATAGGTACAAGTGTCATTTTTGCCTCCTGCGCATGCGGAACGTTCCGCCGCGACTTTTTGCTGTAATAAACATAACGTCGGGAAAGTGTTGCCATATTCCCGACGTCCGTTTAGCGGGAAACTGCGACAACACGTTGCCGTTTATTCTTCCCGAATTATCTTTTGTTGTAGGCTAATCGCGCGTAATAACCGACGTCGGCATTACGCAATCGTGTTTTCTTTCTTCAGAAGTTCGATAAGCGCTTCGGTGATAACTTCGTTTTCGAAGTAAACCTTGCTCTGATCGCCGTACTCTTTCTTGAAGTCTTCGTAGGACTTGCCCATGCTTTCGGCATAAGCCTTAGCCTTTGCTTCGACTTGCTTTGCCGTAGCTTTGATTTTTTCTGCCTTGACGATTTCTTCAAATACAAGTCTGGTGCGAACTGCCTTTTCGGCGCGTTCACGATAGTTTGCGCGAAGAGTCGCTTCATCGCTGCCCGTATACTTGTAGTAGCCTTCGATGTCCAGACCCTGGTACATAAGTTGATACTTGAAGTCCTCGATGTAACTGTCGATTTGTTCCTCGATCATTTCTGCGGGGATGTCTACGGTTGCGTTGCCCACTACCGTTTCGACAAGTTTGCTTTCGTTAGCGCGGTCGGCGTCCTTCTGGTAACGGTCGGCAATGTTCTTGGCAATGTCTGCCTTGTACTCTTCAAGGGTAGCAAAGTCGCTTACGTCCTTGGCAAATTCGTCGTCAAGTTCGGGAAGTTGCTTGACTTCGATGCTGTTGACGGTTACGGTAAACACGGCGTCCTTGCCTGCAAGTTCTTCGGCATGGTACTCTTTGGGGAAGGTAACATTGATGTCCTTGGTTTCGCCGATGTTCATACCGACAAGTTGTTCCTCAAAGCCCTCGATGAAACTGTGCGAGCCGATTACCAACGTTTGCTTTTCGGCTGTGCCGCCGGCAAATGCTACGCCGTCAACCTTTCCGCTGTAGTCGAGGTTGATCTGGTCACCTTCCTGTACGGGACGGTCGGTGATTTCCACAAAACGGGCATTACGTTCACGCACTTGTGCAAGTTCCGCATCGATATCCTGCGGTTTGACTTCCTGCGTGGGAATCTTTTCGATTGTAAGTCCTTTGTACTCGCCAAGGGTAACGTCGGGTTTGACGGTTACGATTACGGCAAAAGTTACACCCTTGTCGTCCATCTTGATGGACTTGTCGTCGATTTGCGGACGAGCAACGGGTTCAACCTTCTTATTTTTATCCAAAAATTGGTTGTAGTATTCCTGAGCGCAAAGATAAAGAGCGTCCTCGAAGAACAAACCTTTGCCGTATCTGTTTTCAAGTACGTTTTTGGGGACATGACCCTTGCGGAAGCCGGGCACGTTGTACTTGCCCTTGTTTTGCTCGTAGGCACGCATGTCGAAGGTCGCCCATTCGGTGTTGTCCATCTTAAAAGTGACCGTCAATGTGTTCTTTTCTCTTTTTTGCGTATATTTCATTGTTTTCCTCCGAAACGGTAATGCGCACATCGCACGCCGTTTACAAAATTATTAACTATTTCGGGCTGTTGACTGCGGCAAAACGCACCGCCGCCTGAACGCCCAACCTTGCAGTATGTTATTATATCACAGTGTGTCAAATTAAGCAATTGTTTTGCGCCACCCGATTGCAAATTTAGCACCGACTTTACCCGTGTGCCAAAAGAAAATATGTTAGCGTGCCAGACACGTGTGACAAACAATTAAATGGGGTATAAATAGCTATTGAGAATAGATTGATTAAAAGAATGAAAATAACGTTTTTAATGTAATGATTGAGGACAAAACCGTCCATAAACTTTAAAAAAAAGCGAAGCGCACCTTCAGGCGTTTTACCTCGCCCGAAAGTGTGCCGTGTTATACGATATTTTGATTTTGACAAAACAGCAGTTCCGATTATTTTGTGAATATTATTGACAAACAACAAGGCTCTCAAACCGAGCGACTTCAAGACTTTCTACGTTTCGGGTTCAAGAGAATTACAAAACAACAAAGCTCTCAAACGACTTTCAGCGTGATTCCCCGTTCTTTCGGTTTAAGAGAATTACAAAACAACAAGGCTCTCAAACCGAGTCGCAGGAAAAAGCAGATAATTGGAGAGTTTAAGAGAATTACAAAACAACAAGGCTCTCAAACGTCCGCTCCTGCCATAATTGGCAGTATTTGGTTTAAGAGAATTACAAAACAACAAGGCTCTCAAACCGTTGACGTTGACGACGTAGAAGAAGGCGGGTTTAAGAGAATTACAAAACAACAAGGCTCTCAAACTTGTAGTTCTTTTTCACTCATCGTTTTTACGTTTAAGAGAATTACAAAACAACAAGGCTCTCAAACGGTAATTGTGCGGTAGGCTTCATTAGTCCAGTTTAAGAGAATTACAAAACAACAAGGCTCTCAAACCGTTGCTACGTGGTAGGCGCAAACGATGACGTTTAAGAGAATTACAAAACAACAAGGCTCTCAAACGAGGATCTGACCGTATGACGCAAAATGAATGTTTAAGAGAATTACAAAACAACAAGGCTCTCAAACTTCATACGTAGAGTATTGCGTCATTTCCGTGTTTAAGAGAATTACAAAACAACAAGGCTCTCAAACTAAGCAGGTTGTCAAAGACTTGTACTTGCGGTTTAAGAGAATTACAAAACAA
>DPQS01000029.1:0-1072 GCA_003537755.1 Clostridiales bacterium
GGTCGGGGAAGGGTGTTGCGGGGGAATTTTTTTTAGTAGTGATGGCGAGAACGATAAAAAATGTTTCTTCTTTACTACGATGCGCCGCACTTCATTCACTAACTTATTTCGGCGCCAAATTAACGTTTTACGCCATCGCACCGGCGGTCTGCTTTTGCGCCGCCACTATTGCGTCCGCAATGAATGTCGCTACCCGATTGACCAACTTTTCCTTGCTGCTGCTGGGTGTGTAAAAGTCCGCCATGCCGCGTTCTGCCACAATCCCCACTATACCTAAGTCGCCCACCTGCGGCAGGTTTTTGTTGGTTGCTGCCCCGGGCGTAATGCCGCCGTCGGAAATCTGCACGCTGCCGATCTGATCCTCCGTGCCCACCGCCGCGTCTATTACGATAATCTGGCTGTCGGGGTGCAGCCGCCTTATGAGGTCGTGGCAAGCCGCAAGGTTTTCCGCCGTGATGTTTGCCGCAACCATACCGTACACGAAGTCGGGCGTTGCCATTTGTTCATTAAGCAGGCTGCCTACGCGCGGACCGAGACTATCGGAAAACACCTTGTCCGTGCCGATACACATATATACGGGCGGACGGCGGTCGCGACACGAGGCTATTTCCGTGGCGAGGCGTTGTACTGCGTTGAGATTGTAGATGCTGAGTTCTGTCATTGTGCGCTCCTTGGTGCTTGCGACGCGTGCCGCCTGCACAAAATATTGTATTAAATTGTTACCTTTTTACGAAAATTTTAATATAGATGTTACGAAACCTTTGACAAAAAAAAGTCGGTTTTTGCCGAGTTGACGCGACGCAGCATTTGTTGCCCCTTTTGCGGATATAATTTTTGTAGGAATTATGCTTGCCGTCACAAGCCGAGACTTGACTACTATTAGTTTGTTGCCTGAAATGCTTTACGGTTGAAACTCTGACCGTGCGCGCTCGGGTAGCGAAAACGTTTCGCGCCTTGGGGATTGGAATTTTTTTCGAATATTTCGGGTGACAGCAAGCGAGAGTGTACCCGCGCGGTGGGGCTTGTACGGTTAGCGTCGCTTACCCTGCTTACGGCTTCGCCGCGGGAAAGG
>DPQS01000029.1:1257-7894 GCA_003537755.1 Clostridiales bacterium
GGCTTCGCCGCGGGAAAGGACATTCCAGGGTTGTTGGCGATGGCGAATGGCCCCAAGGAAAATCTTGAAAAAAGGTCGGAAAACTCTTTATTTTTAATGTTATATGTGCTATTATATATATGTTGACAAAATATACGCTCGCTCAGGCGAGGTGAGGAGGTAGGACTGTGACAACCGGATTTATTTTCGACGCGGCGTCGATTGCCGTGCTTGCAATTGCGTTTATCATCGGGCTTGTTGCCGGCTTTGCCAAGCAAACGGGTAAGGTTATCTGTACTATTGTGGGTATCGTCGGCGGCGTTGTCGGATGCTTTGTCATGATGAACTTCGTGTTGAAAACTAACACCGGGTACATCGGGTTTTATTCCGACATAATGGATTCCGTTTCGGGCTGGTTTAAGGGTAAAAGTTTTACCGAATCGGTCGCCGGGCTGGAAGTTGTTTCCAAGGCTGCTCAAAACAGCGTTTACGCGCAAAACGACGTTGCAAAACTGCTGGGCGAGTGGGTGGTTAACGGCATTGCTTGCTTCCTGATGTGGCTTGTGGCGTACCTTGTTGTGAAGTATGTGCTGCGCGGCATAAACCTGTTGTTGCGTAAACTTGCAAAAGTGCCCGTGTTTAAGAGTATCGACCGTATTTTTGGCGGATTGTGGGCGATTGTGCTTGCATACCTGCTTGTGTTTGGCGTTGCGTACACCGCTTTTGTTGTGATTTGCGTGAAGGTTGGCGGCGAAAACATCGAAAACCTGCTTAAATTGGTGCGAGAAGAAGCGATAGGCAAGTCTACCGTGTTCAAGTTCCTGTGTGATTACAACTTTATCGGTATCTGGTGGGCGAAGTTTGCAAACGTTGACCTTGTAAAACTTGCCAAAATCGGCGAAGAAGTGGCGGCGCCTGTAACAAGCGTCCTTGCACTTGTGTTGTAACTCGCCGGACGTTGTTAAAACGGTTCTGACAGATAGCAGAAGTTGACTAAACGGAAATATGAATGAGTTACGCGCCGTCCGAGATTATCGGGCGGCGTTTTTTTTGTAGGTTCTGGGTTAAAAGTCGGGGGTGTGGGAAAAATCCACACATGGCAAAAATTAAAGTGGCTCTGTGTCCAATGTTGGGGCGCAAGAAAACTCTCACACCGTGAAATAATCTCAATATTTTTTTTGCCGGTCGTCCGATAAATCTCGGGCGGCTTTTCGCATCTTCTGATTGTCGAACTTCTTTTTCTAAACAATTATTGGCAACTCTCTCGGTGAAAGGTATAATATCTCATATAGTTACAACGCAAACGGCAAACTTGTAGCGAGATACTTCTACGACGGACTTAATAGACTTGTACGTCAAGACGATATAAACTTCGGTACAGTAATTTGCAAGTACGACCACGCCGGCGACATTACTTGCAAAACAACATACACACTTACCTTTGACGAGGCATTAGGTACGCCTGTTGAAACGCAAGAGTGCACCTACTGTCAACGCGGTTGGCAAGACCAACTTGTTAATCTGAACGGACAAAGTTTTGAGTACGACACCGTAGGCAATCCTACGCTGTATTGCGGTAAGGCAATGACTTGGCAAGGGCGTAGATTGCTATTCTGCAATGGCAGCACATTTACCTACGACGTAAACGGAATGCGTGCAACCAAGACTGCCAACAACGTGACCATAGCCTACTACTATGACAATGGCGACCTTGTGGCAGAACGCAGAACAACAGGCAGCGCATCTTCCCGGCGAGGTTCAAATCACTTTGTTGTGGTCGGGAAAAGGTAAAGCACCTTCTGTACTCCTATCGACAGACAAAACGGTTTCAAACAGCGCGATTTGTAAAGTAAACGGGTTGCGAGATGCGTGAAGTTGCTATGTCAGACATTAGTAATAAGGTAATGTTTTGCCTTGAAAAGTGGATAAAAGGGTGTAAAAACGGGCAAAAATACCGAGTTATCCACATAATGTCAACAAAATAACCACTTTATCCACACTATTTGTCGAAAAGTGTGCGAGATGGAAAAATTATTGGAAAGGTTGGAATTAAGTTGACCAATAATGTTCCTTGCCTGACCGGACGTCGACGAAGATGTTTTATTTGTTTATTTTGCGGCACATCGTAATACGCAACGAAAGAACAGACCTCGAAGGATTTTTTTAGCAGAAAAACGAAAAAGGGACAGCGCTTGAAAGAACTCGTCTGACAAACGACAATCCTTGAACTTTTTTTTGAATGTTTCAAAAAAAATTTTTGTCTAAACAAGGATTTTATCCGAGCCGAATATTTGAAAGTTTCAAGAGAAAACCTAAAAAAACAAATAATAACATAAATATAATATAAATATATAGTTATAAATTGTAAAGATGAGTTTGCTGAGATAAAATTTAGATTTTTCATAAAAGATATTGTTATTGCGTTTTTTTGAATTTACTTATTGCTTTTTTGAATTTGCGTAGAATAGATGTATTTTTATTTATTGGAATATAAGCAAAACTGCACAAAAATATATGTAAAAGAAACAATTTTTTTGCTAAAAGGGTTTTTTTATTCGTCACGGCTCTAAAAAAATGTATTTTTTTTCAGAATATTCAGCAGAAGCCTGTTTGCAAAAAACTATTCGAAAAATCAAAGTCACGGTATTCAGAGCGCAGAAAATATTTTTTCCTTTCTGAAAGGTAGAATAGACCGTGGTATCTATGTTTTGTGCTTCAAAACAAGTAAAATCCTTAGAATCGGACAGGTAATGCGTTTTTTGCAGCTATCGGATTTGAAATTAACAATTTAGTCGAAAGAAAGCGCTGTTTAGAGCCTGAATAAGACGAGAATGTCGTGCAAAGACACTTACAGATGAGTTTAGGGGCTTATGCACCTCAATTCTTGTCTTTTTAAGATTCCACGCAGTAATATTTACATAAATCTAAAAGAAACCGATATTTTTCATTATTTTTGTTTCACGTGAAACATCATTCTCGTGAAGTGTTTGGATTCTGCTGTTGTTTCACGTGAAACAAAAAGGTGGAATATTAGGTAACAAGACGTCCGAGGTTTCACGTGAAACAAATTCGAGTAATTCTATTTTTTTTAACAAAACAGAAAGAAACAAAGGGGTTTTTTTGATAAGAAACGAAGTTTGTCTCAAGATTTTGAGAATTAAATTGCAGAAAAGAAGAAAAACCTTGAAAATAAAGAAAAATGAAGAAAAGATGCCAAAATTTTGCTTAAAAAAGCTTTGTAACTATATTTATTTCGTTTTTTTGTGAAAATGTCTTGGTTTTATAAATAATTGTAAGAGTTTTGTATAATCGTAATCCACTTGCTGTTTCTGAAATGTAATAGACAGAATTTTAGCGTTTGGGACATAAAAAGACTGCTAAGAAGCGAAAAAAACGGTAATTTTTTTTGAAAAACTTAGTTTTTTACCAAAATAGACCGGAGTTATCAATTAAATTCGCCGAAAATATACGATGACAACCGAATAAAATAGATAATTGCACCTCTTAAAAAAGAAATCTGATAGGTTAAAGAAAAAATCGGATGGGAATAAGAAGAAAATGCATCATGCTTGTGGATGGATTGAAAGCGTAATGGCTTCCTTCTATTGCGGAAAATTTTCTTTTACCAAAAAAAAAGGCGAACTAAACAGAAACAAAAATGAACAATGACGTATGTATTATTTCTATTAAAGTCAAAATTTTGAGCAATTGGGTATCCTGAAAATCGAAAAATATTATTAAACTTGTGGCAGAAAGGCTATTTTGACCAGGTTTTATAACATATTTTATTACTTGGGAAGCGAGAAAAACATACTAAAAAGTTCTGTTTGTTTTACTCCACTGCGCTTTTCTTATTGATTGAGGTAGCCAGATGAAGATAATATTTTTGTTTGGAAAATTTGCAGAAAAGAAATTTCGTGATGCTTAGATTTGTATGGTGTTTTCTTTTATAAAAATAATTGCCATTATTTTTATAAACATCATGTAAAATCTTGATTTATTATAAGATTAACGGAAAATCAAATGTGTTAAATTGCAAAAGGTATAATCTAAAATCATAGAAGTATCGCTTTGTCGGATAAGATAATAAAAGACTGAATGGGATTATTTTTCGTTTTAGGACATTTTGCAAACAAATTTGCACAGTTGTATTATATTTTAGGTCAAAAAACGTCTTTTCGATGCTTTTCTTGTTAAAAAACGCAAAGAATTGACTTTTGGGTAAATGTTTGTCGGAATTTGCCTTAATAATTATATTTTAATAATTATACCCATTTATTATATGAATTCCGGTAAAAATAATCTTTTTCTGTGTTTTTGCGATTTGTGCAAGGCGAAAATGTCTCTAAAAAAATGTGTGATCGTGTGAAAATTGCTTTTATTACGTGAAAATTGCCTTTATTGGGTGAAAATTTTATCTTAGGGTTAACGCCATCACTAAAAACCTCGGGGATGCCCTTTTCCGTTCTTCCGTGTGGACGTTCGCTCAGTGTAATTAGGGCTGGTTATTTGTCGGAAAAACGGTAAACTTTATTTGAAGTCTGCTCTTTTTGTGAAAATCATAATAGAAAAATTCTTCTTTCGGCGAATTCGTATGGTCGCAAGGCGTTTGTTTTGGATTTTTGTGTTTTGAAAATGAATATTCCGATTTGTTTGTTGCTGTCTTTCTCTTGTTTTGCGCCCTTGGAGTAATCCGTCTTTGTGCGAAATTTACCGACGTTGCGTAAAATGTGTCAACGATATGGAAAATTTGCCAACAAAGGAACTTTCTTTTGTTCGGTCGTGACAAGCCGAGATCGTTAAAGTGAAGTTCTGAATTGGTGGCTATGATCGGCGGAGTTTTACGCTTGGAAAAATAAAAATCATATAGGCAGTTGAAATAAGATTTTGGAATAACAAAATCTTGATGGATTATACCCATCAAACACTCATTCTACCGTTGGTAGAATTGTTAAGATTATATAAATATGTTATTCTACTATTGGTAGAGCCGGTTTTGAAACACCAGACTGCATATTGTTTTTCGTAAAAACAAGCAAAAAAGTGCAATTTTACCGGTAAACAGGTGGTGTTTAAGCAAAAAACAAGGTTCCATAATAAATGCTGGGGTGAAAACAAAAACAAAACAAAAACAGCCGTTCGAGATGTCCGTGACGACTGCTAAAAAGTAAATATGCAAATTATATTACTGTGCGAGAATTTGCACCCCGACATTTGAAACAGAACCAAAAACAAACGCACTCTCGGAAGTAAATACTTTTGAGATGCGTTTGTTTGTTGTAAAAATCGTTGTACGTATTCTTTTTTTTGTGACGGTCAGGCACTTTGCCCTACCGTTAGTCGCCGATTTTGTTTCTGAACGATTCGCTCATCCACTCGTCGATCAGCTTGCAAATTCTGTCAAGGTCATCGGCGGTGTAGTAGTCTATGTAAATGCGTCCCTTGTTGCCGTTGCCCAGTGCGGAAACCTTTGTTGCAAACGCGCGTTGCATGTTGCCTACCAAATCTTTCAATTCCTTGCTTTCTTCGACGGGCTTTTGTTCCACCTTTTTCGGGTTAAGGAACTCGCGCACCATTTTTTCCATTTCACGCACTGTCATCTGGTTGTCGCAAGCCTTAAGCGCCAACTTGTATTGACTTTGTTGCGGCACAACCACAAGCGTTCTTGCGTGTCCTGCGGAAAGTCGCCCGTTTTCAATCAGTGCAATAACGTCTTCGGAAAGCGTCAACAAACGCAACGTGTTTGCCACTGCGCTGCGGCTTTTGCCAATGCGGTCGGCTGCCATTTCCTGAGTCATGTTAAACTCGTTCATCAGCACCTTGATGGCTCGTGCCGCTTCGATAGGCGACAGATCCTCACGCTGCAAGTTTTCAATCAGGCTTATTTCCTTAATTTGTTGCGACGTATAATGTCGTATAACTGCCGGAATGGACGTTTTTCCAGCGATTTTGCTTGCGCGGAAACGGCGTTCACCGGCGATAATCATAAAGCGTCTGCCTACGGGCACAACCACTATGGGTTGAATTACCCCGTGCAACTTAATGCTTTCGGCAAGTTCGTTCAGGGCGTCCTCGTCAAAGTTTTTGCGCGGCTGCTCGAAGTTGGGGTCTATGTCCGTCAGCGGGATTGCCACAACGGCGTCGTCTGAAGTCGGCGTCACGGTGTCGCTGATGTTTATCGGGTTGATATCGTCGGCGTCGTTAAGGCCGAGAAGTGACGCAAATCCGCGTCCTAATCCTTTGTTTCCTGCCATTTCAGTTATCCTCTCTGTTCAAAAATTGCTTGGCAAGTGCGCCGTATGCGACTGCTCCGGTGCATTTTGGCGCGTGTTTTACAACCGGCACGCCAAAACTGGGCGACTCGACAAGGCGCACGTTTCTCGGCACGGGCACGGTGTAAATTTTACTGCCGAAGTACTTGTACAGTTCTTCCGTAACCTGCTTGCTCATAGTGGTGCGCGTGTCGTACATTGTCAGTATTACGCCGCTTATCGTCAGGCTGTTGTTAAGGCGTTGCTTGACGATGCGAATGGTGTTCATAAGTTGGCTCAGTCCTTCCAGCGCAAAAAACTCGCTTTGGATGGGTATGATTACGCTGTCGGCGGCAACAAGCGCGTTAAGCGTAAGCAGTCCCAGGCTCGGCGGGCAGTCGATAAAG
>DPQS01000029.1:8069-8430 GCA_003537755.1 Clostridiales bacterium
GCTCGGCGGGCAGTCGATAAAGATAAAATCGTAGTCGTCCCTTATCGGTTGCAACGCGCGGCGAAGCGAACTTTCTCTGTGCGGTACGGAAACAAGGTCCACTTCTGCCGCGGCAAGGTCCATGTTACATGGCAAAATAGACAACCCCTCGATCATGGTGGGTCGTATCACGTGTTCGGCTGAGGTTTGCCCCATCAAAAAGTCGTAGCAACTGACGTCGAGTTCGTTTTTCTCTATTCCGTAGCCGCTGGTTGCGTTACCCTGGGGGTCGAAATCCAGCAAAAGAACTTTTTTGCCGTTAAGTGCGACATATGCCGCAAGGTTTATTGCCGTGGTTGTTTTGCCCACGCCGCCTTTTTGG
>DPQS01000029.1:8608-9262 GCA_003537755.1 Clostridiales bacterium
TGCCCACGCCGCCTTTTTGGTTGGAAAAGGATATTACTTTGCCCATTTTGTGCTCCTGTTCGGCAGATGTATGCCTGATTGCTACATTAAATGATACCACAACGCGCAAACTTTTTCAACAAATATCGTCATTTATTTTATTAAATTAGTGCGAAACGTGTCCTGTGGGGCAGCAAGGTCGCAAAAGTTTTCGCAGGTGTGGTAAACGGCTTGAAAAATGCACAAAAAAGTGATAAAATACAATATTGAAAAACGGACAAGAGGACGCTTGCGACGATATTCGCGACGTCTGTGCGACAACAACACAATTTGCGGCGTGCAGACATGCTTTGCGAAAAGTGCGGCTTGGCGAGAAAGAAGTAAAACGAGACAGTATTATCGCAAGACGTCGCTTGCCCGAAAAGAGGTTTTATGAAAGAAAAAACGATAGTAGCGTTGTCTACGGCGAGAGGAAAAAGTGCCATTGCCGTCATTCGTATGAGCGGCGAGGACTCTGTCGAAATCGCAAAAAAGATATTTACACCTATGCCGAAAGAGGCAAATATGCTCAAGGTAGGCAGGTTGCAGACTAAAAACTTTGTCGAGCACGCTATGTGCGTGTATTTTGTCGCTCCGCACAGTTACACCGGCGAAAACATGGTGGAGTTTCACTGT
>DPQS01000029.1:9447-23954 GCA_003537755.1 Clostridiales bacterium
GGCCTGCGGTGGTGCAGGCGGTAATCGAAGCGTGTCTGAAAAACGGCGCGGTGCCTGCGCAAAACGGCGAGTTCAGCAAGCGCGCATTTGTAAACGGCAAACAAAACCTTACCAATGCCGAGGGTATAATCGAAATGATAGAGGCGGAAACGGCTTCTGCGGCAAAGGCAGGGGCTGCGCTGATGGAAAACAAACTCGGCAAAAAAATCGTCGATTTGCAGGACAGATTGCTGGATCTGGTGTCGGCGGGCGAGGTGGTGCTGGATTACCCGGAAGAGGACCTCGAAATGCCTACCGGTAAGCAAATTTTGCATACGTTGCAAGAAATTCGCGACAATCTTGATGGTCTTATCCGTACATCCACCCTCGGAAAGGTGGCAAGATACGGCATTGACGTGGCAATTGTAGGCGCGCCTAATGTGGGCAAAAGCAGCCTTTTGAACGCACTGCTTGCCGAGGACAGAGCCATCGTTTCGGACATTTGCGGAACCACGCGCGACACGCTGAAAGAAAGCGTCGGCTACAAGGATATCAAGTTTAATTTTGTGGATACGGCAGGGCTGCGCAAGACGGAAAACGTCATCGAACAGGAAGGCATAAAGCGTGCCATTGCCGCCGCAAACAGTGCGGACGTTGTACTTAACGTTACGGACAATCCTGCCGACAGAAGTGTGTTTCCCACAATAAAGCCTCAAATCAGAGTGTTTAATAAGTGCGACTTGTACGCCGAATTGCCTTGTTGCGATGACAGCCTTATCGTGTCGGCAAAAAGCGGCAACGTGGACGTAATAAAGGAAACGTTGTACGACATGTTTTGCGCGGGCGACATTCAGTCGGCTGACGTAATGGTTACGTCGGAACGCCACCTCGAATGTCTGAAACGCGCCGAAAGTGAAATAAACGACGCCATTGCCGCCGCCAACGCAACCACCATGGACATTGTTGTTACGTCCATGAAGCAGGCGTGGGCAACTCTCGGCGAAGTTACGGGTACGTCGGCAACCGAGGATGTAATCGACCGCATTTACAGCAAATTTTGCCTGGGTAAATAAGAAAAAGTATGAAAGAGTTTGACGTAATCGTTGTCGGTGCGGGGCACGCAGGATGTGAAGCCGCCCTTGCCGCCGCAAGAATGAACTGCAACACGTTGCTGTTTGCCACCAATCTGGACACGGTGGCTTTTTTGGCGTGCAATCCAAGCGTAGGGGGCACGGCAAAGGGGCAAATCGTCAAGGAAATAGACGCTCTGGGGGGCGAAATGGCGGTAAATGCAGACAAAAGTCTGTTGCAGATGCGCATGCTCAACCGCGGCAAAGGACCTGCGGTGTATTCGCCGCGTGCGCAGGTGGACAAAAACAAGTACCACGTAAACATGAAACAGACCGTCGAACACACGCCCAACCTTACATTAAGACAGGGCGAAGTTGTGGACATCACGGTGCAGGACGACGGCAGTTTTGTGGTAAAAACGGCTGTGGAACTGACTTACCGCGCAAAGGCAGTGGTGCTGTGTTGCGGAGTGTATCTCAACAGCCGGACGATTGTCGGCACGTGTATTCGCGATAGTGGTCCCAACGGGTTTGCCAACGCCAAAAGTCTGACGGAAAGTCTTGTTCGACTGGGGTTTGAGGTGCGCCGCTTCAAGACCGGTACTCCCGCGCGTGTGCGTCTGGATACGATTGATCTTGCGCGGACGGTGGAACAGTACGGCGAAGCGGACACAAAGCCGTTTTCCTATCTCGACGACAGCATACCCGCCACCAAACGCAGTTGCTACCTCACCTATTCCACCGCGGAAACGAAAAAAATAATACTGGACAACAAACAACTTGCGCCCCTTTACAACGGCAGCATAAACGGCGTCGGACCGCGCTACTGCCCCAGCATAGAGGACAAAGTGGTACGCTTTGCCGACAAGGAACGTCACCAGATTTTTCTTGAGCCGGAGTCGGAAGATACCAACGAATTTTACGTGCAGGGCGCGTCAACGTCCATGCCGGCGTGGGTGCAGGAACAGATTTACCACAGTATCGAGGGACTGGAAAAAGTCGAAATTATGCGCGACGCTTACGCGATAGAGTACGACTGCATCGACGCAACGCAACTTAACGCAAGCCTTATGAGTAAGGCCGTCCCCGGGATGTTTTTCGCCGGGCAGATAAACGGCACCAGCGGTTACGAAGAAGCCGCCGCGCAGGGGCTGGTTGCAGGCATAAACGCCGAACGCTTTGTGCACGGCAAGTCGCCGGTGGTTTTCCCTCGCGACAACAGTTACATAGGCGTGCTTGTGGATGACATAACCACCAAAGAAACCTTCGAGCCGTACCGCATGATGACCAGCCGCGCCGAACATCGCCTTGTGTTGCGACAGGACAATGCCGACCTGAGATTGACCGAGCAGGGACGCGAAATAGGGCTTGTTACGGACGAGCGTTACAACAGATACTTGCGCAAAAAGCGCCAATTAGACGCTTGCAATGCGACACTTTCGACAATAGTATCGCCGAAAGTGTACGGTAGCTTGTTTGAGCAAAAGGGAGAAGTCGTAACGGGTGCGGGAATGACCCTTGACGAAATGATGCGCCGCCCGGGCATAAAAGCCAAGGATTTGCAAACGTTGGGATTTTTTGCGGATGTAGACGACGATGTTCTGGAAGAATTGGAAATCGAGTGCAAGTACCGCGGTTACATCGACAAGGAAATGGACTCGATAGCGCAGGCACGGAAACTTGAAAACAAACTGTTGCCGCCCGACGTCGACTACATGGCAATTGACGGCTTGCGTATCGAGGCGCGACAGAAACTGAACAAAATCCGCCCTGCAAATCTCGGACAGGCAGGACGTATCAGCGGCGTAAGCCCTGCGGACGTGCAGATACTGATTGTGTATCTTGCAACCCACGGGAAAAACGCAAATTAAAAGTTTATGCAACAATATCTTTTACAAAACGCAAACATCTTGCTTGACGACAAAATGACCGAGCGGTTTGAAACTTACTACCGCTTTCTCGTGTCGGAAAACGAAAAATACAACCTTACCGCCATTACCGAACACGACGAGGTGTGGTGTAAGCACTTTGCCGACAGTATGCTTGGCAGTAAATTAGTGCCGCATGGCGCGTCGCTTGTGGACGTGGGGTGCGGCGCAGGATTTCCGTCGGTGCCGCTTGCCATTGCTCGCCCGGACATCAGACCGACGCTTGTGGACAGCCTTACAAAACGCGTTAATTTTTGTACGGAACTGTGCGGCAAGGTGGGCGTTTCGGCAAATGTGGTACATGCCCGCGCCGAGGACTTTGCCAAGGACAACCGCCAACGCTTCGATGTGGCTGTTGCTCGCGCCGTCGCGCCGCTCAACATTTTGCTTGAGTATCTTGCGCCTCTTGTGCGCGTGGGCGGCTCGGTCGTTGCCTACAAAACCGACGAAAGCGAAGTCGTGCTTGCCAAAAATGCGGCAAACATTCTGGGGCTTACGTTTGTTTCGGCAAACAGGTTTGTGCTTCCCGACGGCAGTAATCGTTGTCTGCTTGAGTACAAAAAGGTCAAAAATACGCCACTTGTCTACCCTCGCGGTCAGAATAAACCACGCAAGTGCCCACTGTAATCGGAAATAAGAAATCTCATAGGCAAAAAATGCGTACGTATACAAAAATTGCGTGCAAAATGCTATGTTTTTCGTGAAACAATCACAAAAACTGTGTCGAAAATTGTTTTGATCTCGTCGCAAAACAAATGCAAAAAAATACCGTTTAATCGACAACGGTCGGCACTTAAAAAGAATACGAACAATTACCTGCTAAAATAATCGAAAAGGAGACAGAAAAATGAAGCTGTACATCGACGGCGGTCACAGCCAAGGCGACCCCTACGTAATCAAACACGACGGCAAATACTACATGTATGCAACGGCGGTTGAGGGCGTGCAACTGTACGAAAGCAACGACAGACTCAACTGGCATTACATCGGCATTTGCTACAACCGTGAAGGGCGCAAGGAATACTGGGCACCTGCCGTAATCTGTTACCAAGGAAAATTCTGGATGTATTTTTCCGACATGGCAAACGAGGAAACAGACACCCACATGCAGACAATGAGCGTTGCCGTTTGCGACAAACCCGACGGCAAGTTTGAGTTTGTGGCGCAAATCGTCAAGCCGTTCAGTATCGACGCGCACGTGGTGCAGTCGGGCGACGACCTGTACATGTTCTATTCTACCAACGACTACGAGGCGGAGCGCGCAGGCACGCTTATCGTCGTGGACAAAATGCTGTCGCCGACAAAAATGTGCGGCAATCCGAAGGTGGTCGTGCGCGCAACGCTGGACGAAGAAATCTTTATGCGCAACCGTTTCCGTCATGGGCAACATTGGCACACGCTCGAGGGCGCGTTCTACTTCCGTGTGGGCGACTGGCACTACATCACATACAGCGGTAACTGCTACCAGAACGAAAACTACTACATCGGTTACGCCACGGCTTACGGCCACACCGACGACCTGACGACGCTTACTTTCACCAAGTATCCCGATCCCGACACTTACTGTCCGCTTGTCTGCAAAAACGACGTCGAGGAAGGCACAGGGCACAACAGTGTGTTGTTGGATGACGACGGAAAGTTGTACCTGTTTTACCACGGCCGCGACTACGGCACCAACGGCACGGCAAACGACGTGCGCACCATGCGTGTTTGCGAAATTGCGGCGGACAACGGCAAATTGACGGTAGTAAAACGTTAGTTCAGTGGTAAGGGCGCCGAAGTGCGTTAGTGTGTCTATGCGTGTGTCAAGGAATTAAGTCGCTGCGAACGCGTGCTCGCTCGCTTCACTTCGGGCATTGTGTCTTGTGGTAGGTAGCCTGCCCAGCCGCACCCTCGTTCAGATGTCGCTGCGACTTAACACCTTGCCGCACGTAATAAAGTTCGCTAACAGTTTGTAATCGGATTGCGTACTTTACGTTTATTAACTTCGGCGGTACGTAATGAGAGATTGACTGAAGATGGTCGTTTTTAATTATGTCATTGCGAGGCACCTTTTGAAATGCCGACATTGAATATATACAGTTTCTCTAATCGTGCACGCTCGGGTGCCAATCCCCCGAAAGGGTTCCGCTCGTCTAAGACTATTTGCGGCAATGGTGAAATAAACAGTAGCAATTTAGTGCTATTGTCGTCGTCATTACTTATAAAATACCCCCACAGCGCCACTACCCCGACCGCCCACCCCTCATGGTCAAAGACGGTTTAATTGTATTGTTGTGGATAAAACATTTGCGTTCAATTTAGATTGTGAGCGCATTATAGCACAAAAAAACATTTGTTTCAAATTTTCACCGCTCATAAACGAGCGGTGAACGGGTTTTTTTTGAAAAAAATTTGTTCCCGAAAACAAAAAAAAGACCGACAAGACGATTATGCCTTATCAGTCTATATTGATAGTATTTTATTTGTAACGATAAATAATTTCGCCGATTTTATATTCGGTTTCTTTTGATATTTCAACACAATACGACATCACTATAATATTGTCGGTTATAGGCTGATCACTACCAATCTCCTTTCTGTAAAACAGCGGATAAAGTTTCTTCTCATTTTCAAGTATTTCATTAAACTCCATCTCGTCCGAAGAACAACATTTAACCACAAACACAAGCAAATCGTTCAATTCAAAATATGACTCCGTATAGCACAAATTAAAGTTATACGCGGCATAACTGCCATAATCAGAAAAGAGTTCTATTCTGTTATATCCGAATAAAATAGCGTCGTCTTCATAATCAAAAGGTATGCTTTTTACTTCGAGTCCCGATGCCTTATAATTTTTGTATGTGTTATCACAAGAATCATTCGTACAAGCTGAAAAAGCAAAAGTACAGCTTATCAAGAATAAAAACATAATAAATAACCTTTTCCCTTTCATAAAGAACCTCCTACTTATTAAACGAATTAAATTGTTGTTTTGCTCACTATTATAACGATTTAGAAAAACGCTTTGTCCCACTAGTAATTAAAATATATTACATTAAAGCGCGATTTACTGTTAAAAGTAAACAATTAGTATTTTTCTTTGATTTTCGTAACAAACGCATTGAACTGTTCGCAAACTGTGTGTGGCGCGAGTATGCGCATTTTGCCCTGTGTTCCCACCACCCACGCATAAAATGTCTTACTGACTTGTATAGGGGCTTTCAGTTGATATGTAGCATCGTCAACCTTAACAATATTTACTTCCTCACCGAACTTGTCAAACACATCATCGAGCATCTCGGAATCGAACTGCAAGTCCACCTTTTGTTCTTCGCCGCCGAACATTGAGAACACGCGCTGACGGTATTGCTCAATATCGAACTCATCGAACTCTTTTCGATACACGCGCTCTGCCGCTTCCTCTTTCGCTTCTTCCATCCTATCTATGCGGTAGGTAAAGAGGTCGTCGTGCTTATCATAGTAACAAACCAAATAATAGTTGTCTTTATTCCATACGACAACAAGCGGATTAACGACATATCTTTTACCGTCTTTACGATAAACCTTCAAAACTCAAAAAAAGCCTTTGCAAAGATTAACTCTCTGCAAAGGCTTTTTTATTATGTTTTTTTTGTTTGAAGCAGCCTTATTCGGCAATGTCAGGCAGTCGTTTACTGCTGAATTTGTGTTCCGCAAGCGGTTTGTGTCTGCCTCAAGGCTTGCTCCGCGTTGTTACTCGGGAAACGTTCGTGCATTACTGCCTGCTGTCCGCTTACTTCTTGTCGCCGACAAGCACTTTCAGCGCGCCGTCAACAACGTCTACCGTCAGTATCGTATCGGGGGCAAGGTCGTTTGTCACAATAGTAGTGGCAACAAGCGTTTCGACGCTGTGTTGCATAAAGCGTTTCAAAGGTCTTGCACCGTACACGGGGTCGTAACCGTTGTCCACAATGTACTTCTTCGCGCTGTCCGTCACAACCAGTTTCAGCTGTTTGTCGGCAAGGCGAGAGGCAAGTTTAGCCACAAGCAGGTCGACAATCTTGGTAACTTCGTCTTTGGTCAGCGGCTTGAAGATGATTATGTCGTCAAGTCTGTTCAAAAACTCGGGGCGGAATTGCTGTTTAAGCAGATTGTGTACTTCGTCCTCGGCTTCGTTTGTCACAACGCCGTCCTTTTCGATGCTGTCCAGGATTATGCTGCTGCCAAGGTTGCTGGTCATGATGATAATGGTGTTTTTGAAGTCTACGGTTCTGCCCTGGCTGTCCGTCACACGTCCGTCGTCCAGAATCTGCAACAGAATGTTGAACACGTCGGGGTGAGCCTTTTCGATTTCGTCAAACAGTACCACGCTGTAGGGTTTGCGGCGCACGGCTTCGGTCAGTTGACCGCCCTCGTCGTAACCCACGTATCCCGGAGGCGCACCGATAAGACGAGATACGCTGTACTTTTCCATGTATTCCGACATATCGATACGCACGATGTTGCGTTCGTCGTCAAACAAGTTTTCCGCAAGGGTCTTGGCAAGTTCCGTCTTGCCTACGCCGGTAGGTCCGAGGAACATAAAACTGCCGATGGGTCTGTTGGGGTCCACAATGCCTGCGCGGCTGCGCAAAATGGCGTCGCACACACGGTTTACTGCGTCGTCCTGACCGATAACGCGCTTGTGCATTATCGACGGCAACTCAATCAGTTTCTGTTTTTCCGCCTGTTGCAGTTTGGACACGGGGATGCCCGTCCAGCGACCGATGATTTTGGCTATTTCTTCCTCTGTCACGCGGTCGTGAATCATGCTGTTTTGCTTGTCGTTGATGATTTTTTCCTGCTCGTTAAGTTGCTTGGTAAGGGCGGGCAGGTCGCCGTACTTCAGTCTGGCAGCGGTGGCAAGGTCGCCGTTACGTTCGGCTACGGCAATCTGCGCGTTGGTGCTGTCAATCTTTTCACGCAGACTTTGTACCTTGGTGATGGCTTCCTTTTCGTTGGTCCAGCGTGCCTTCATGCCGTTGTACTTGTCGTTAAGTTCGGCAAGTTCCTTGTTGAGTTCGTCCTTGTGCGCAAGTGACAGTTTGTCCGTTTCCTTGCCGATTGCCTGCAATTCGATCTGAATTTGCATTATGCGGCGCGCGATGGTGTCCATTTCGCTGGGCATACTGTCCATTTCGGTACGAATCATTGCGCACGCTTCGTCCACAAGGTCGATGGCTTTGTCGGGAAGAAAACGGTCTGTGATGTATCTGTCGGACAGCGTAGCGGCGGCAACAAGGGCGTTGTCGGTGATTTTTACGCCGTGAAATACTTCGTAGCGGTCCTTTAAGCCACGCAAAATGCTGATGGTGTCCTCAACCGACGGCTGATCGACAAGTACGGGTTGGAAACGACGTTCCAGTGCGGGGTCCTTTTCGATGTACTTGCGGTACTCGTCAAGGGTGGTTGCGCCTATGCAGTGCAGTTCGCCACGGGCAAGCATGGGTTTAAGCAGGTTGCCTGCGTCCATTGCGCCGTCGGTTTTGCCTGCGCCGACAATGGTGTGCAACTCGTCGATGAACAGAATGATCTGTCCTTCGCTCTTCTTCACTTCGTTAAGTACGGCTTTCAGACGTTCCTCGAATTCGCCGCGGAACTTTGCGCCTGCTACCAACGCACCGAGGTCCAGGCTGTACAGACGGCGGTTTTTAAGTCCTTGCGGCACGTCGCCTGCGGCAATACGTTGCGCCAGTCCTTCGGCAATTGCCGTCTTACCGACTCCGGCTTCACCTATCAACACGGGGTTATTCTTTGTCTTACGACTAAGGATTTGTATGCAGTTACGAATCTCGTCCTCACGTCCGATCACGGGGTCGAGTTTTTGTTTCTTTGCCAGTTCCACAAGGTCGGTCGCGTATTTGTTAAGCGAGTCGAACGTTGCTTCGGGGTTGTCGCTTGTTACGCGCACGTTGCCGCGAGCCTTGGCAAGCGAAGCCATAAATTTGTCCTTGTTTGCGCCGTAGCGTGCAAGGGTTTCCGCAACGGACTTGCCCTTTTCGAACACAGCCATCATCACGTGCTCGACGGACACGTACTCGTCCTTCATTTCGTCGGCTTTGGCTTCTGCCGCGTTAAGCACGTTGTTGGCTTCCGCCGACAGGTAAACCTGCGCGTTGCCGCTCATCTTGGGCAAACGCTCTATCTGACGGGTGACTTCGTCCAGCAGTCCGTTTACGTCCGCGCCGCTGCTTGTCAGCACCTGCGTGACAAAGCCCTCCTCGTCACTCAGAAGTCCGTGCAGAATGTGCAGCGTAGTCAACTCGACGTTGCCGTTTTGTTGCGCTATGCTTTGCGCGTCCTGTACCGCTTCCAATGTCTTTTGGGTATATTTGTTTGTGTTCATAGAATCACCGCCTTTTTGTGTTACTTTGTTTTGAATGAAAGGTTACTCTCCGTCCGACGAGGGCAAACTTTTTGGCGCGCTGTGCGCATTGTGTCGCATTGCGTAGGTTACAAACAGCCGCTCAGTGGTGTCGTCGTCGCCGCAGACAAACGCTCTCAGCATTCCGTCAAGCGTCAGGATGTATTCCACAATCTGACGTGAAACGTCCGCCGTGTCGCTTTCTTCGCCGTACAGTACACTTACGTATTTGCCGCCGTTTACGCTTGCGCTTACGTTGCTGAGGTATCTGTCCTCAAGTTGCGCTAAACGGGCGTAGAACATACCGAAAACAGCGCTTAAAAACGGGTTTTGGGTACGAGTGTTGAGCGTTATCGTGCACAACGTGTGCGGCTTGTCGGACAATTCCAGCATGTAGCGCACCTTAGGGTTGTACTTGTATGGCAGGCTTGTAATTACCTGCGCAAGGTTAACCTGAGCGTTGTTGACGAAGTGCATTGTTTCGGCGCGCGCAAACAATCCCTCGACTTCCGTCCAGATTTTGCGGAAATCGTTGTTGGCGTTTGCCGTGCCCGTGTGCTCTGACAGTATCTCGTCGATGACCGCCGAACGCGACATATTACGTTTTGACGCAATCCTGTCTATGGCGCGTACCGCGTCGTCGGACAGAAGCAGACTGTAAATGCTTTTTGCCATTTGTTTGCGCGGAGCGTTCGGCACTTTGCCGCAACCGACAAACTTCCTTGGCAACCCGTCTGCGCCGCCCTTACACGCGCGTACAATGTTTATACGTGCGGTAGGGTTGTGCCGACATCAGCCTTGCCGTTTGTCCGCATTGCCGTGTTTTGCCACGGTTCCGCTTACCTCTCTTCAAATTTCGGCTACATTATACCACGCTTTGAAAATTTGTCAACAGAATTATTAACATTTTTCACAAAAATTTTTCAAATGATTTGAAAATCTTAACACTGACAGCAATAGTGTCAACTTTTAGCGGAAATTGTCGAATGTTTTTTATAAATGCTGACTTTCTGTTGTCCGCGCATATTAGTATAATGTATTCGTAAACAACGGCAGTACAAAGTTGCTTTGCTTATTCCGCGCGGCGTGGTCAGACAAGTTTCCCGTGTTTTATTCGTTGTCACGTCGGGTAAAAAGGAAAAGGCAATTAAAATGATGCGAACCCCAAAAGTTTTACATTCCTGTCCGACTTTTGGGGTGCACTTCAAAATCACATGGGACTTTTCCGACGAATTTTGCCGACAATGCAACAAAACGCGCCGCTTAAACATTATACGAGTAAAGGAGAACTTACTATGACGGAAAACATCAACAAAGTACGCAGCGTAACAATCAAGGCAACGTACGGCGGATTCGGTACGATTTTTGACAGAAAAGAACAGTCGCAAACTCTTACGGTGTACCGCGACGGCAAAGTTTGTTTTTCTTCGCATGGCGCAAAGACAGACGAGTACGGGCACGTGGTGTACAATGCGCTTATCCGCCGTGTTGTACGACGGATTGAGCAGGCGCAGGCCGACAAAATTTTCGACGACTTCGAAACGGTGCTCAAACCGTATTTTGAGGGCGGCAGTATGGCAAGATTTATGTTTGCAGGCGCGCTTGCCGACGAATTTGTCATCCGCTACGACAACGCCGACTTCTTTTACGGAATGAGTTACGAGGAAAGCACCGTTGCCGTCGCCAGGGTGTACGGAAATTTAAGGGAAGTGCTGGGCATATCCGCGCTTCTCGACCTTGACTGCCCCGCCAACGACAGCCGCAAGTACCCGTTTGTCCGCAAGGTGAGATGTAATTAAAGGACGGGCAGAAATAAACATACTTAGGGTTAATTTCGTCATCACTAACAACCTTGGGAATGTCCTTATAAAATAAGTATTGAAAAACCCGTTAACGGACATTTGCACAGCGGCAATACAATTTAATCTTTTACCAAAAGTTTGAGTTCGCGAAGAACAATGCCAACAAAGTGCCGCTGACCTACTAACATATAAAAACGACGCTCTTGACCATGAGGGGCGGGAGGTCGGGGTAGCGGCGCTGTGGGGGTATTTTTTAATATTGACGATTGAAAAAGGCAATATATTTACTACTTACAATTTGGCCATTGCAAGAAATAGTTTCAGACGATAGGAACCCTTCCGGGGGAGCACGGAGCGTGCACCTACTAAAACGAAGAAACTACCGTTATTTGTTTAGCACAAAAAGTAAAATGATTTGCGCGACAAAGTGAAATTTCGGCTGCACTTCGTTCACTTCTCGCAATGACACAATTGTATGAAGGGCGCTTCCGCGGAGATTTCTCCACGCGCTTTGCTTGGTCGAAATGACGTAATCTGACGGTAATTTGCACTATTTAGTTGATTTCCCAACAACGTCCGCCGAAGTTAATCAACGTGAAAAACGCAAGGCGATTTCAAACTGTTAGTAAGCACTGTTACGTGCGGCAAGGTGTTAAGTCGCAGCGACATCTGAACGAGGGTGCGGCTGGGTAGGCTACCTACCACAAGACTCAATGCCCGAAGTGAAGCGAGCGAGCACGCGCTCGCAGCGACTTAATTCCTTGCCACACGCATAGACACAATCCCCATACTTCGGCGCCCTTTTAATTATATCTCAACCTTCTCAAAACCCTTTTTATTTTCAATCATATTCGTTTCAAAATAACATTGCTTCGTCGGTTTCTCGCATTTTGCCGTTGTTTGTTGAAATTTTACCGCATAAAATTCATTATTGCGCCCACGTATTGACTTTTTGCCACGCGGGTGTTACACTTTTGTTTGTGCTCGCTATGTCGGGCACCGACAATTCCGTAATCCCCGTTAAAAGAGGTTTGTTTAATGAAAGTTTTTACCAAAGTGGCAAGTTGGACAAGCGTTGTGCTGTTCGCCGTCGCGTTTATGGTGGGCGGCTACGTGTTTGCCTACAAGTGGCAACCCGGTCCGCTGATTACCTACATCGGCGCAGGCGTGATTTTTGTGTGTTTCGTGCTCAACAATGTCGGCACCGGGCTTGTCGTCAGGCGTATGCGCAAACTTACGCCGGAAAATGCAACCAAAATGCTTGCCGAAGGCAAACAAACCGCCGCAACCGACGAAAAGAAACTTGTCGCTAATGTGCGCAAGTGGCGCGTGCTTGTGGTGCTGTGGGTTGTATTTTTGCCGCTGCTGTTTATTGCATACGCGTTTGTTTGCGGCGCAAACAGCCACACAATGCCCTTTGTCATTCTGTCTGTGCTGGGACTTGCTTCGGTTGCGCCGATCTATGTGTCCGGCGCGGACAGCGACTATTTTGACGAAAAGTATCTGCTTCCGCGCGACGAATTCCCCACGCTTTATTTTCTTGCGGCGCGTGCGGCAAAGGCGGTGGGGCTTCGCAAAAAGGTGGGCGTAACGCTTATTGCAGGAGGTGACGCAAGCGTAGGCAACTACGACAATATGTGCGTGGTGGTGCTGGGCTCAACGCTTGTCGCCACGCTTGACGAGGGCGAGCTGTACGCTGTGCTTCTGCACGAAATGTCCCACCTTACGCAGGAAACCAACCTGACCGAGGTCGAAGGGCGACTTGACAGTAAATTGCGCGTGGACATCAACGGTTTCGAGTATTTTCTGCGCGTTGCCACAAGCGGCTGGATACTGGCAAAGTATCAGATAAATTACGCGCTGTATTCCTTCTACGCGGCGGAGCGCATCGAACTTCGCGCCGACGAAGCGACGGTGGCTTTCGGCAATGTCGACAAGGCAAGTTCGGCACTTGTAAAGGTTGCGATGATCGGTATTTTCGACTACACATACAAGACTTTTGACGAACCCAATTTTTACCGCGAAGAAAGCATTTATCCGCACATTGCGACCAATCATTGTAAGCAATTTTTGCATACGGTATCAAAAAACGCCGATAAATGGCTGGAAATTTTGCAAAACGAAATCGTTGCGCGCAGTGCTTCGCACCCCGTTTGTCGCGACCGTATCGCAGCAATCGGCGGCACTCTTGAAAAGCCGACGTTTGACGCGGACATCGGCAAGGAAGCGGCTGCCGCGCTTGCCTACTGCGACAAGGAAATCGTCGACAACAACAAGGACGACTACGACAAACAGCGCGAAGAGTACTTTCTCGAGCCGAAACGTCTTGTGGACGAATGGCGGCAAAACGGTTGCCCCGACATGAAGGAACGCACGCGGGAACTTATCGTCGCGCTTACGCGTGTCGACTGCACCGACGATGCTCTTGCCCTGTGCGACAAGGTTATCGACGGCGGCAGCAGCGAATTTGCGCTTGCCCAGGCGTACTTCACCAAGGGACTGTACCTGCTTCACGACAAACTGGACAAAAGCGGCTTAGACATGTTGTACAAGGCAATGGAAATCAACAACAACTACCGCGAAAGTTGCATGGAAGAAATAGGCGTATTTTGCTGCCTTATGGGGCTTGCGGACGAACTGGACGACTACCGCGAGTTTGCCGTAAAACAGTTTTACGTACAACAGAAAGAAAGCAATTTCAGCCGACTTGGCGCAAACGACGACCTGTCCGAGGAGCATCTGCCCGAAGAATTGCTTGCCGACATTGTAAACTTTATCGTCGGCGCAGGCGACGGCACGGTCAAGCGCATTTATCTCGTGCACAAACGGATTGACGACGATGTTTGCTGCTCGCCATTCGTGATTGAATTTGACAAAGGCACAACCGCCGACAAAAAGTTGGAAACGATGAACAAGGTGTTTGAGTACCTTGACACGCGCCCCGACGACACGCAGTACGCACTGTTTAACTACACGGAATCGGCGGCAAGTGCTGTCCGCAAAGTGAAAAACAGTTGCGTTTACGACAAGTACGAAGGCATAAATGACGACGAAAACGGCAAAAACTAACGTCATGCCATTGTCGGCATTTACGCCGTTGCCGGGGCGGCTTCGGACAAGTAAGCCTGCTTGCTGTGCAAGGGCAGCCGTGGACAATTCGCCGCATGCGGAAGTAGCGCATGCCACGGTATTTTTGCCTTGTACGAGTTGTAGCGGTGCGGACGACAGAATTTTGACAAAAAAATAAAAAATTTTTGTAAAAGTATTTGACAGAGACAATCAAAAATGGTATAGTATACGAGCACGTGGAGACATGGGGGTGTAGCTCAGCTGGGAGAGCACCTGCCTTGCAAGCAGGGGG
>DPQS01000029.1:24116-92492 GCA_003537755.1 Clostridiales bacterium
GCAGGGGGTCAGCGGTTCGATCCCGCTCATCTCCACCACTGCCACGTGCAGTAAAAAGCAAAAAACGAGCGTCATGCTCGTTTTCATATATAGAAGCATAGCTCGCAAGGCTTAGAGCACCACCGTGTTTTCCAGGGTGGTGCCAAAGTAAAAGAAACTTGCTCTATGCCGAAATCAGTTTAATATAGAAGCATAGCTCAGCAGGTTAGAGCACCACCGTGTTTTCCAGGGTGGTGCCAAAGTAAAAGAAAGCTGCCCTATGCCGAAAAGAGTTTAATATAGAAGCATAGCTCAGCAGGTTAGAGCACCACCCTGATAAGGTGGGGGTCGGTGGTTCGAGTCCACTTGCTTCTACCAGTACGCAACTTCGCTTTGCGTAACAATAAAAAGGAAGTAGAACAACGCTACTTCCTTTTTTATTGTTTGCTTTGGCTCGTTGCTTCTTTGCTTTCATGCAAGTGGATAGTTCGAAATGATGTAGCGCTTCGTTTCACTGCGCTTACCGCCGCTTTGCGGACGGACGAGTCCACTTGCTTCTACCAGATGGCTTGGATTAGGTTCCAAGCCTTTTTTGTACATATAATATATTCACGAACCACCTGCCCCACCATTCCGGGAACATAGTCGAACCTTTTACGGTTGGCTATGTTTTTTTTGTAAATTTAATTAAGCGGTCGCAAAGGAAGTTTGTTTCTCTCGCGACAGTTTTTTTTGTTTCGATGTAATAGTTTTTGCCTTTGATTTTTGGTACAATGGTGTTATGGAATAAATTGTTTTGGACAGTTACAATACACTGTAGTCCTGAATCGTGGTTTGCGCCACTTGTAAATAGTGTGCGTCGTACAAAAGCTGTCTGCGAGCAATCAAAACGCAATTGGTTACAATCATTACGTAGAGGTTTCGTGAAATAGAAAAATCCCGACGAACGGTTTCGCGTTCGTCGGGATTTGTATTGTTGGAATAATTGAATTCTATTTCTATGCGGTCGTCCCAGATAGTTATTTTGTTAATCAATAGTTCTATCAGTATTTCGGGGGATTTTTGCCTTACGCCGTTGGTCAGGTATTTCATCACTTCTTCGCGAGAAATCTCTTGTTCGAGTTTGTTGCGTTCTTGGGTAGTGATACTTATATCTACGACCGCTACGGCAATCGGACGGGCAAAAACGGCAAAACTTTGTACGTGTACAACTACGGTATTTTGCATTGACAAAACAACTTTTATTTATTATTATAAGGTCATAGAAAATCTGAATCTTTAGGAAAACTGCTCATATGTTTATAAAGTTTGATAGTTTTTGCTATTACTACAAGGTTGGCAAGGAATACATAAAAGCACTAGATAATGTCAATTTATCTATTGTCGATAAAGATTTTTTATGTATTGTAGGAGAATCCGGCTCAGGAAAAAGCACAATTTTACGCAGTATGTTGGGACAATGCGAATACGTTGACGGTAGTTTGTGCATTGACGACATCCCGATAGAGAACATCGATATTAAAAGAATAAATTGTTCGTATCTTACGCAGAATGAAATGCTGTTCCCGAATCTCACCGTGTATGAGAATATAGCATTTCCATTGCGTGTTGCAAGGGTATCTTACGAAGAAATAGAACGTAGGGTGGTGGAGATTGCTAAAAGTTGCGACATAAATTGGTTGCTTACTCGCAAACCGAAGCAACTTTCTGCCGGACAAGCTCGATGTGTGGCGTTGTGTAGAGCGTTGGTTAAAAGACCTGCATTACTTTTGTTGGATGAACCTTTTTCATCATTAGACGAATTGTGGAAAATAAAGCTAAGACAATACTTAAAAAAGATTTATGATGAATGGGGTTTGACTGTTGTTATGTCGACGCATGATATATCGGAAGCATTTGCGCTGGCAACAAGAATTGCGGTTTTTCAGGATGGAAGAGTTGTTGAAAGTGGAAGTCCCGATGCTCTTGACAAAAATCATAAGTCGCAATTGTTAAATACCTTTTTTGAAGAACAGAGTTTGTTGCAAAACCAAACAAGCGGGAAATAAAAATGAAAAAAATTCAGTATAAAAAGGATGACTACGCTTACCAGATGTTGCCTCACACTCGCAAGCAAGTTTTTGGAGATGTGATAAAACTTCATTTTTCAAGCATGTTATGGTTAGGATTTGTGTTGTTTTTGTTTTCCTTGCCATTTTTTATAATAGATTTGTTGCACGACGTATATTTAGCTAAAATACTCGAAAAACAGATTGATGTCAAAGAAAATGTTTCAGAAGTTTTAGGTAAGATAGTTGCCGTAAACAATATAAAAGCTTCATTGGAAATTATACTCTACGTGATTTTTTCTATAGGTTTTTCTGGGGTTCAACGAATCTTGAGACAGTACGCTTGGAAAAAAAACGTTTATTTCAAGGTGGATTTCGGTTTGGGTATAAAACAAAACGGAATGCAAACGTCAACCATTTTCTTTGTTGGGGGACTTGGCGTTGCGATATGTACGGTTTCATATAATGCGGCAATACAAATACAGGGATGGTCTAGCATGTTGTACTATGTGCCCTTGTGCATTTTCGCATTATTTATAGTGCCTTTGCTTGTTCTTACGTCAATTTGCACACCTGTATATAGTAATAAACTAATCGGTAATCTGCGAATAGCATTGGCGATGTATTTCAAGTATCCGCTGAAAGTTTTATGCTTAATTCTGTGTTGCGGAGTTTTGCTTGCGCCACAATTCGTACCCGTTGCGTTAGTGCGATTTATTGGTAGAACGGTGTTGTGCTTTGTTGCTCCGTTTTTTTGTCTCGGGTTGGATTTGGTGTGCTACGATATGCTTGATGAAGTTATCAATAGAAAGCTGCATCCGGAATTGGTGGGAATCGGTACGTTTCCATACAATTAGATGGGCTAAATTAGTGAAGATCGTTCATAGAAAATAGTTCCGCTACAGGGACTATTTTTTATTTTGTCAGAGGCGTTTTTACCGAAGGGCGCTTGTGTAACAGAGAGTAAATTGTTTCGACGCTATTTTTACAATAACCTCTTTCAAATATGGTAAGCATTGTGTCGTGGCATTTTTGTACAATCTCATCTACGTCTGGCCCTATGGAAGTAAGCTGTGGCGACATATCCAAGCAAAGTTCGGTGTTGTCGAATGCGGCTACGGAAACATCGTAAGGAATTGAAATGCTGTGCGAAAGCGCGCAAATATAGAAATTATATGCCGCATAATCGCAGTCAAAAATGAATGCATCCGGTAGAGGAGAAGGCATCTGAAAGTCTACAATATTCTTTACTTTAGAAAAATCTGCAGAAATATGCATCGAAGGTTTGAATTGTATGCCGTGTTGTTCCAGCGATTTTCTAAATCCGAAAAACTTATCTAAATTGGATGATGATTTTGTTGTATCGATTACTGCGCAAATGTTTTTGTGACCTGTCTCTATAAGGTAATTTGTAAGTTTATAACCTGCGCGGTAGTTGTCTATAAACAAAAAACTAACACTGGCAGACTCGCTTACGCAATCTATTGCAACCACCGGAATTTTTGCGTCGGCCAAATTTTGCAAAATTCTTTTGTCGGATGGTCCTGCAATATAAACGCCGAATGTTGATAAAAAACGTTTGTTGACATCTGCAAATCTTGTTGCGTCGAAATGATTTTCAATTAGTTTTAATTCCAATCGTATCCCGTACGAATCGAATAATGTCGATAGTTTGTTGAAAAAAGAGCGATAATACTGCTCGCTGGAATGGTAAAATTCCTTTGATATTAAAAAGAAAAAATTTCGACAATGTTTTGCAAGCGGATCGATATTTTCATACCCGAGATCTATGCTTTTTTGCAAAATGGTTTCTCTTAATTTGTCGCTTATGTCCGACTTTCCGTTTAATGCTTTGTGTACGGTAACCTTGGAAACGTTCAATTGATCTGCAATGGTTTGCATTGTAACCTTTTTTCTTGTCATATTTTACCCTTTTTTACAGTCAACTTCTAACTTTGATTGAAGAGGTTGTATTTTTCACAAAAACCTTTTTAATAATTTTAACACTTTATGAATACACTTGTCAATCTGTTACGTAACAAAGAAGTGTATTTTTCGTAATTTTTGAAAAGCTGTTGAAAAGCTTATGCAAAATTGCTAAAATAATATCGTATCGTCAATGCAAATTTCGTAAGTAAAGGGGTTTTTTTTATGAAAAAGATTTACATAGCGATTCTGTTAGCAATTACGATTTTATGCTTGCTTAGCACACTTGTCTTGTCAGCGTGTGATAAAAACGAGCATAGTGATAAAACGGAAGCGATATTAACTCAAACCGACGACAGCGTGATTATCGGCGTTAAGAAGATGCAAGAGTGGAAGTTCCGGCGTTCGGACGAAGATTGGATTTTTGAAGGTATATATGTAGATGGAAACAAAACCTTCGTGACGGAAGACGGCGGACTGTTTAGATTCTCACAGTTGACGTACAACAATGGGCGACCATTTTCGATTCTTGATACATCTATCAAACAAATCAGCGTTGAAAGAAACGATAAGGAACAAAAGTCTGTTGTAATAAGCAACGATTATGTTTCTCTTACGCTTACTGCAGTTGATGGCTCTCCGTGGATAAAAAGAAACTTTGCCGTCAATTTGCCTTGTGACAATCACTTTGCCGATTATCAAATCAGTTTTTCGTTGCGCACGGCCGACAACCTGTTTGACCGTAAGGACGGTGCGATAACGACATTTAACAATTCTGTCACATCTGCAGAAATTCCGTATGCTTTTCCCTCAATTTACTCACAGTTTTTTGGAGAAAACAACATAACTGACGTAATAAATATAGTCGACTACAATTCCTCCGACTCTGCTATAGGTAAAATGCGACTAAGAAAAGTAAAGGATGTTTTTGAAATAGGTTCGTGTTCGAAAGAATCTGACAAAAATAGCGGAGATGTGCTGTTTTTTAGTGATTATTGGTATACGAATTGCAACAGCGGCAATGATACTTATGATCTTATAGGACTTATGTCTGAGCAAAATGCAATAGTAAGTCCAATGGCTTTTGAAAATCTGGCGTCTCAGGGAAATATAAATGCAAAAACGTTTAAGCAACTCAGTCAGGGGTTGTACAGTGATTTGTGCGATAGTCGTAGCGTAATCAACGGCGCATTTGTTCCATATGGCTACAGCTCAGGGTGGAGCGAATCGTTTGCCAGCTTTGATGTTCTTAAGGGTATCGTGCGTTATGCAATGGCAACAAATGACTCGCAAATGTACAACAAAGCAATTGATATGGTGCGTTATTTGTTGGGTGACAATGGCTGGGTCACAAAATACAATGGCAAGAATGCTAAAAGTGATGAATACTTTTTGTATATGTCGTATGACGGCAAATTCGGAGCAAACTCCTCCGGGGAGGAAACCGGCACCACGGCGGGAATATCTACTTGGAAATACTATGATATGATGGCCAATATTGCCGAGATAGCCGAATTGACAAAGGACAATGATATTGTAAACGGCTTCTTGCGTCTAATGCCTTTTTTCAATTCGCTTGTGTTAGATGACTACAATCAGCCTGTTGCCTGGTATTACGATACTCGCCAACCTGCCGCAGGTTACGAGAACGGTGGCTCCGGCGGTGCTGCGGCAATTTGGGGCTACGTTCATCTTGTTGCGGGACAACTTGAGTCGTCTGACGAAACGGCTCAAAGATGGCAAGAGGACGGCTTGGCGGCATTGGAACATGCCAACAGTCTAGGGTTCTTTCAAATGTACTCTATTCGCGTGGCTGTAAAATCTGTTTCCCTGGGCTGGGCAGTGCGCGGTAACGTAAAAGCATATCAAATCACCGGCCAAAAGGAATATTTAGCAAATGCCTCTCATGTGGCAAAAGGATTAGCGTCCTTTTACTACGCAAATACAAACCCGTATACGTTCTTTACATCGTACGGATACTCGTATGCATGTACTAGAGAACGTTGGGAAGCGTACTTTGAAACGGCAAATGCTTTATGGTTGATGGCAGATATCGCAAGTGAGATTCGCGATAATGATGCGCTTATGGACGTGTACTATGCTGCGTCAAAGTCACACCAATGGTTTTTCCCGGTAAATGCCAATCCTTACGGCAATTTTACGGGTCCGCTTGACTCTTTGGACGCGCATTATGTTCCGTTTGAATTTGGTACCGGCGTGCTTACCGATGCCGCCGGAAATGAGGGCGGGACGCAATCCGCACTGCGACAAACAAAGGAAATCTATGGTTGTGGAGAAACATTTTTGGAATACCTGATGTTTGAAGCATATGCCCGATGCGTTGATGAAAACTTGTTGACATTGTGCGTGACCGGGGCTAAAACGCCTTGTTCTACAACACAGAGGTTTGTTTTCTACAATCCGTTTGCAACGGAAGTATCATCGGTAGTAGAGTTTGACAATTTTGAAGAAGGAAACTACAAGTTAGTGGTTGACGGCCAAGAAAAAGGTATTTATTCACTTGCTCAACTAAAAAATGGCATAAAGTTTTCTGTTGCAGCACGTTTTTCTCAAACTGTTGTCATTCAAAAAGTCGGCGAGCAAACGGAATCGCAACTAAATGGCAAAGTAAAACTTAGCGTTTCCGACGTTTCGCACAAAAGCGCGATATTATCGTTTGGCGGCAAATATGATCATTATATTCTGAAGGTGTCAGAATATACAGACATGTCTGGCTTCTACAGAATAATTGTGACCGAGGAGGATTACACTCTGTACTTCGACGACGGGCAGGTTCTTTACGTCAACTGTTACGGAATAGACGAAAACGGTCATTCGTCGAATTTAAGTGAAACCATACAAATTGAAGGACTGAATGCGGAAGTCGTGGCAAAAGAAACATTCGATTCGGGAAAAACCGACGGATGGACTGTAAACGGAGGTAGTATAAAGAGCGATTACTTTAGCGGACAGTTTACTCCATCGCAAAGGGATGCAGATACGCCTTTAGTTGCAGAAAAAACATTTAGCTTAACAACTGCGGCAACGGAATTTGAAATACGTTTTGTTACTAAAAATGCAAATAGTACGATAGATGTTACCGTTTCGGCAAATGGAAAAACAATAGAAGTTGTTAATGGCAAAAAGGTGCTGTCGGAAGGAAGTATATATGCATCTCTGGACACATTATTTGACCAAAACGGCAGTGGGGCGGACGTAACGGTAAGAATTGTGAGCGCAGGCGTAGACAAGGGGTTTTCAATTGACTATTTGCGTTTTGTAAACATCTCGCAACATACAGATGTCACGGCATTTTTAGAAAACAATTTTCAATCTACATGGGGAGAGAATAAAATTGTTGACGGCAATCTTGTGATCATTAACGACAAGGTGCCTACGGCTATTTCCCAACCCTCGGTTGATGTAACCTTCGACCCGATGGAATTGACAACGATAGATGTGCAATTCGAGGGATATCGTGTCGTAGATACCGCGCGTATTACAATAAGCGATTGGCAGGGAAAAACAATTGCCGACACCGGAGATTTTTCGGTAGCTATAAACGACGGAAAATTTACCTACGAGGTAACTAAGGACTTTGGCCTTACAAAGAAGGACAAATACACTATTGCGTACTACGTAAGTAACGATCGAGTTAAAGTGTCTAAAATGAGTTTGCTGGGGAAAAATGGCGGTACGATAGATATTGCTAAGCAAAACGGAGTCGTTGACGGCAACAACGCCTACATTAACGACGCAGGAGAAATTCGCCTGAAAAACGGAACAATTTATAATTATGGTGAAGTGCGAAAAACTATTCCTGTCGATTTGGACGCAAACCCGATAGTGTTTGTAGACGTGGCTGAACTTAAAGGAGCATGGTCGGTAAAACTAATTCCGGAAGGAACCGAAGGAGACATAAGACTTTCGGCGGATACATCCGGGACCGGAGTCTTTGTGTATGATCTACGTAATGCGCTCAGCTTTTCCGGCAAGGGAAATGTGACATTTTGTTTTTACGTAATAGGCTCGGCTGCCGGAGATCAGCAATGCTATGTAAAGATTCCGTCGGTGACATTCGGTAATAGCGTTGACTTGGTTGCTGAAAAAAACGATTGCGTTATTTCTCAAACAAAGTATTCTTTAGGTCGAGTAAATCTTGCCAATGCTCCGTTCTTGCATATAAACGTGTCCGATATATCGGCAGGTGCATCATGGAAGATTTGCGTAAAGGATGCTAATGGTAAAAAGTTGGAATTGCGCACTGTGCCGGAACGCAAATACAATTCAAAGTACTGCAGGTCGAAACGTGGACATTATGTGTTCGATGTAAGCGAGATAACCGGGCTAATCGGATTGCAACAGCTTGAAATTGTCATAGAGGTTGTTGGAAACTCTGCGCAGTGTGCGGTTGGAAATGTTTATTTCAGTGGAAATAACAGTTTGGGAAACAGATTGCCGCAGGCAATGTAAATAATACTAAAGGAGTATTTATATGAACAAAAGAATCATTTGTATCGTTTTGGCTATGATTTTTGTGTTATGTTGCGTGATGCTGTCTGCATGCGCAGAACACGAATGTAGGCATGTGTGTCCTGAGTGCCAAAAATGCACGGATATCACCTGCAAGGACCCTGTTTGCGCCGATAAATGCAAGGGGCATACAAAACATGTTTGCGAGCATGTTTGCCCTGTGTGCGGCAAGTGTTTGGATCAAACTTGTAAGAACCCGGTATGCTCCGATAAGTGTGACGGAAGCGATCGTATTGTCTATCGTGTAGAAGAAGAGTTTGACAATTCTGAAACCGATTTCGCAAATTGGGATAATGGCGAAATAAAAGACATGCACAAGGTTGAAAACGGTAAACTCTTTTTGACGAATACCGGGACAACGGATTATCCTAGCAAAGGTCGCGTTCTTACTGTTACAATAGAGAAGTTCCGCTACTTGGCGGTAAAGGTTGATTCTCTTGAAGGATCGGATGCCAAATGGTCTATGAAAGTACAATTTGCCCAAGATGAAACGTCAAGCAGAGTTTTAATCGCGGACAACAAATCTACGGGTTTGCTTTGGGCGGATTTACTTTCTGTTGACGGAATGCCGACTTCCGGTGATGTGACTTTTACGTTGTATATCTACATTCTGGGCACAAATAGTCAAATCTCTATAGATTATATACGCTCAATAAACGAAATCCCTACGGTACAAGATTTTTCCGAGCAAGGAGATATTAGCGTAACGGACGGAACGCTGAGTTTCTACGAAGGTGTAGTAAACGTGAAGTCAGACGCCGGCAAGGTGGCAAAGGTATCTGTTCAGTTTAGTTTTCCTCACAACTTGGTTAACATGATAGACTTGTACGTAACACAAGTGCAAAACGGGTCATTGTGGTCGCTTTCATGTGACGATATTGTACTTGTTGAGCCAAACGGAAGCATTGGTGCATTCGGGATAGACGGATTAGTCGCAAAAATCCCTGACGGCAAAACTACTCTGGTATTGTCTGTTCAAGGTGAATGTGTATTTGACAGGATTGCAGCGGTAGCTTACAATGCTTATGAAGATACTTTGTCCTACAGCTCGGACGATGAACTTCTTTCTGTGTGGAAAGAGCAAGGCTCGGCTTATGTTGAACGTTCGAACGGTATGAAGATTAAAAGAGTTTCAAGCGTTGATGAGCCTGCTGCCGTACAGACTTCGGTTACCACCAACATTGCAACATACCCGCAACTTGATGTCGTTGTTTCGGCTCTTGACAATGCCAAAATAGAGGTTTACTTTGGCGCGGTCAAAGTAGGCGAAATATCTCAAGTCGGAACGTCAAGCTTCAATTTGCTATCGGCTTATGTCAACGGCGTAGTAACAACTGCACTGAAAATTGTTGTTGTGCCGAACGACGAAGGGTCGCAGGACGTAGACGTTTCGGCAACAATTACAGCGGTTAAAATCGTCAGAAATGCCGAATACAGTAAAAATGCTCCCGCTCCTAAAGGTACTCAAAAAGAGTGGAACGGTTTCATGAACGAACAGGGTAATAATGCTGACAATTTTAGTGGCGATGCCGTAACATATGCGCTTGGCGGAAGTCTTTACATTGTGCAAACTTCATCTGAAGGATATTCCAAAGCGGAAGTTCTTGTAAAAAATGTTGATTTCTCTGTAAACAGGTATCTGAATATTAAGATAGACGCCATCACTGACGGCGCAAAATTCAAGGTTGATGTTATTCGTAACGTCCAACTTGAAGGGGAACAAGTGGTGACTGTAATTGGCGAGACTAATCAGACAGGCGTATACACGATCGATTTGTACGCTGTGTTTGGACTTAATCCTGACAATGCAACATCTCAAAGAGTATCGTTCTCGATTTTTATTGTAGGCGCAACAGGAAGCAGCTGTCAGGTAGACTACATCAAGTACAATAATACTATAGACGAGGCGCCGCAAATCATTGACGTAAAACCTACGACAAACGTTACTGTAACCGTTGACGAAGAAGTGGAACTATCTGCCGGCCTTAAATACCACCAAGGAACGGTAGACATAGCGGCATTTATAAATGGTCAAAACGTTACTGAAGATGTTGTTCTCAACGGCATTTTCCGTGCAAATAAATCGGGACAATATACAGTCGTTTTCTCATATCAAGGTGCTCAAAGCCAAGAAAGAACAATTAAAGTAGTGGAAAAGCAACCTATAATTCGAGTTGAAACGGAATCTCAGTCGGTAGTCGTAAATCAGGATGTCGAGATTAAGTATAGTATCGCAAACGCTTCGGAAGGTGCAACCGCATCAATAATCGTGAGTCTTGGTGACGACGATGTGACCGCATCTGTTTTGACTGATAATGTATTTAGAGCAACTTCCACCGGCGAATACACGGTAACTTTTGCTTACGACAATGCCGATTCGCAACAAATCGTTATTACGGTGGTGTCGCACTGGACATCTACGGATACAAATATTACTATTGCCGAAAACGATGGAACACTTACGATTTTGGCACATAATCAATGGCCGAAAGCGCAAAGAACATTCCGCGATATGGTAATTGACGATGCTCCGTACTTAAAAATATCAATAGCCGAAGCAACTGACGCTAATTACAAAATAGAGTTCGGTGACGACTACTACAACGATAAGCGAGTAATTAAGGCTGAAAGTTGTGAAAAGGGCGTATTTTATATCGACTTACGTCAAGCGCCTTACGAGGGCAAAACAGATAAACCGCAAACAATCACATTCTATATTTACGCTGTCGGTACTAACCAAAAGGTAGTGATAGACTGCTTTGATTTTGTAAAGGAAAATCCGCAGGGATCGCAACCAAAGTATGTGTGGACAACAAAAGAATCCCACATGACGATAACGCAAACAACGGACAGGCTTGTATTGCATGCGGAAAAAGATTGGCCAAAGGCACAAACTACCATAAACGATATGGTAATTGACAATGCTCCGTATCTAAAAATATCAATTTCCTCCGAAACAACCGCAAGATATAAAATCGAGTTCGGTGATGACGCCAGCGGAACGTTCAACACAATAAAGGCCGAAAGCGACGAAAAGGGCGTGTTTTACATCGACCTGCGCCAAGCACCCTATGAAGGTAAATTTGATACCGCGCAGACTATCACGTTTTGTATTTTTGCGGTAGGGACAAACCAAGATGTGGTGATAGACTGTTTTGAATTTATAACAGAAGCGGAATACAATGCTGTTCAAGGAGAATAATGCAATGAAAAAATTGATTGTTTTGTTGTTGCTTTGTGTACTGATGCTGCCTTTTGCCGCGTGTGTAAAAACCCCCGACAGCGATACGAGTAATCAAATAACCGTTTTGTTCGACAACAAAGATACAAGACTATATCAAAAGATCATAGAACGATTTGAAACGGATTTTCCTCAGTATAAGGTGAATCCTATATGGACTGGCGGTGACGATATTCAAACAACGCAAGTTACAAAAATTGGTAACGGCACTGCACCCGACATTATTGTCGGTGGAGACATGTACACCGAAATATATCGTCGTAATTTAGTCGATCTAACTGAATATATCGAGCGTGACAAGGAACAGCTGAATCTTGATGATATTGTGGGCGGAGTAATGGATCACATGAAAAACAGTGATGGGCAAACGGTCTTTTTGCCAAGATCGTTCAACTGTAGCTTCCTTTATTACAATAGAGATTTGTTTGATGCAAAACGGGCTGAATTGCTTGCGCTGAATCTTCCTTGCGAAGAAGGAACTCCCGAAAACGAAAGACACTACCCGAATTCTCAATGGACGATAGCGGACTTCTTTAAGGCCGGCGGAGTGCTTACGCTGTACGAAAACGGTAATTGTATACAATGGGGTAGCGAAACGCTTACTACCTGGTGGGGAGAATGGCTTATTCATGTTCGTCAAAGCGGCGGAGATTTGTTTGATGCAGACGGAAATGTTAGTTTCGACAATGACAATTGCAAAAAAGCCATGCAGATAATGCGCGACAAGTCCTATGGCAATCCAACCAATGGCAGACCGAAGATCACATACGCTCCCGGCGAAACCGATTTTAGCGGTTTTCAGGGAGGAAAGGTTGCAATGGTTTACGGCGGTCATACAAACAACTGGATTCGGTACGATGAAGTTGGCTTGAATTGGGGAATGACAGTGTTGCCTACAGGTCTTGAAACTCGTAACGGTGCCGAATATGCCATAGAAGGATACGGAATTAGCAAAACAAGCAAGAATAAGCAAGGTGCATGGGAATTTATCAAGTACCTGAACAATAAGAATGCAATAGATGAACTTGTTGAGCAGGGCGGTCTTCCGATTCGCGTTTCGTCACTAAACGCCATGCAAAGCGGAGAACGTAAAAATCGTTGTACCCTTGCGTTGGAAGCGATAAATCCAAATGGTAAATACGGTAATTATGCTTGTACTTTGCCGAGATATGAGTATTTCGTTGAAATAGCAAATACGGTTGCTTCTGCGGAAATCGGTCTGATGATGTCCAACGATGGTTCGCGTATTTCTATTGATCAATGTGTAAAGAATATTCAAACAAAAGGTAACAACCTGATAGAGATAAATTATAGATAAAAAAGGTGAGGAATTCTTCCGCGGCATCAAACCTGTCAACGACGTTTTGTTGCCGCGTAAGAGTTTTGTTTCTAACGAAGAAGCGGAGTAAGTTGACTGCCGATATCAAATACTTTACGATGACGGTTGTTAGTTATGGAGTACTGGAGAAAGAGAGGATTTAGAGGTAATGAGAAAGCTGATCGGAAAAAGACAACGTAGAAAAAACTTAGCGTTTTATATGTTTGTAATGCCGGCAATCTCGGGCTTTTTAATATTTACGTTGTATCCAATGATTCGGTCGCTATGGTTTAGCTTTACTGATGCCAGTTTGCTATACTTGGACGAAGCGGAATGGGTCGGATTTAAGAATTACTACAACTTGCTTAGCGGCAAAGATAGTTATTTTTGGCAATCTATGGGTAATACGTTTATTTTTGCATTGTTTAACGTTGTCGGTACGCTATTGTTTGGGTTGATTACGGCAATTCTGCTTACTCGTAACGTCAAGTTTATCAATGTATTCCGTACAATATTCTACTTGCCATCGCTGTTGCCTGCCGTTGCTTCCGCACTTATGTTCAGGTGGGTTTTTGATCCGTCTAATGGTATGGTAAATAATATTTTGCGCGTGTTTGGTGTTTCTAACCCGCCTATTTGGCTAGAAAGTGCTAGTACCGCTTTGTTGACGCTAATATTCATATCATTATATGGTTTTGGTGGCAAAATGATTATTTTCATGAGTGGAATTAACGGAATTTCAAAGGAGTATTACGAGGCTGCGGATGTGGACGGTGCGGGATTTTGGACAAAACTATTTAAGATTACATTGCCGCTTCTGTCTCCGATAATTTTTTATAACCTTGTTTTGGGAACAATCGGCGCATTACAAGTGTTTACCGAGGGTTTTGTAATCAGCGGTGCGGGACCGGGCAACTCTACGTTGTTTTATGTATTGAGGTTGTACAATATTGCTTATAAGGCTCCTTACAAAATCGGGTATGCTTCTGCAATGGCGTGGATTTTGTTTGTAATAATCGGCGTGATTACCTTGGTCTATTTCGCATTCAGCAAAAAGTTTATTTTCTATGAAAACGAGGAATCTTGACATGAGGAGCAAAAAGTTCAAAACCGAAAAAGTAGTAACGTATACGTTGCTTATTATCGTATCTCTAGCAATGCTTATGCCGTTGGTAGTGTTGTTTGCTACCAGTGTACGTACATACGATGATCTGGTACAAAATCCTACGCACTTGTTTGGTACCGAGTTTTCTTTGGATGCGTTTGCTAAAGTGTTGGAAGAAAATCCTTACTTCATGTACTTGGGAAACACGCTGCTTATAACAGTGGTCAGTATTGTGGGGTGTTGCTTTACAAGTGCAATGGTCGGATATGGGTTTGCAAGATTCAAGGCTCCCGGATCAAAGTTTCTGTTCGCCTTGTTTATGGCAGGAATGATTATTCCCGGACAAGTATTGAATATTCCGATGTTTGAGATTTACAAACGTCTAGGTTGGATAAATACTTTTTTGCCGTTTATTATTCCCGTATGGTTTGGCGGAGGAACATTCAATTTCTTTTTGCAACGTCAGTTTATGAAAGGGTTACCGCCGGCACTTATGGAGGCTGCCGAAATTGACGGTTGCAGTGAGGTCGGCATTTTCTTCAGGATAGTGTTGCCGCTTTCTAAGCCTGTGATAACAACAATTGCAGTATTCACTTTTATCAATTGTTGGAACGATTTGTATGGTCCGTTACTTTACTTGGAAGATCCGTCTTTGTGGACGCTTGCAAAGGGAAACTATATGATTTACCAGGCTGAGCTTGGCAAACAAGGTGTAAGTGGCGGTTCTATTTTGCCATGGAACATAATTAGCGCCGCTAATGCGATATCGATTGTCCCGATAATAATTCTTTACTTCTTTGCACAACGAGTTTTTGTTGAAGGTATTGCCACGACGGGGATAAAAGGATAAAAAATGAGTTTACTTATTATTAGTGTTCCTGAAGGAATAAAATATACGACAAAACAAATTGTCATTGGTGGCGTTACGAAATACGTCGTTACGATTTCATCAGACTCAACGGTAACGCTGTCGGAAGGGGCAATAAAAATCGGATACTTCGGTTTTGTTAAAGACAGTCTTGTAATGACGCACATGCCTGAGATCTCTAACTGTGATCTGCCATTCGCTTTCCCCGCATTTTGTGCCAAAGTAAACGCAGGCGGCGTCTATTTTGTTGTTGATTACTACAAAACGTCCGTTGAACTACGCAAAGTAATTGCATCGCAAGGAGAAAACGCATGGGTTTCGCTTACAAATGCGTGTACGACGTTAGGCAAGAATAAGAAACTCTCTGCAGTGTTGTATTTGGGTGAAACTCAATCTGACAGTTTGTCTGATTTGATAGGAAATTGCGCCCAAACTCTACTTGAAACGGAATCCTACTTAAAAAGAGAATACGCGGTTGTCGGAGGACAGACTGTCGATTCCTATAAACAGGCGTGTGTCGGATTGGTGTCTAATCTAATGGACAAACGTGCCGTGGTAAATGACGGAATAGGTACTTTTAATCCATACGGGTATCACGAGATTGGCGCATATAGCGAAAGTTTTGCATGCATGGATGTCGCAAAGGGGATGTATCGTTTTGCATTGAGCAACGACCTTTACGGTCCGTTAGAATACATAAAAAAGGAAGTTTACAAGTTGTGCGACGCTTCGTTGAAGCATCCGTGGATTGCAGATTGTCACAATACGCATGGATTTTTTCATTTCGCATGGGGTTCAATTCCGCAAGACTCAGGAGTGGCAGCAGACATTCCGCGCGATGACCTTTTCTCTGACTATTGCGGTCATGAGGAAGGCGAAAATCTGCTTTCGACGTTTAAGTATTTCGATCGAGTAAATATTCTTGGTGAAATTGCTTTGTTGCAAAATGATTCGGTAATTAAAGACGGCTTTCTGCGAACGTTACCATTTGTTGAAACTTTAAGAAACGAAGACTTTTCTCAACCGGTATCGTATGATTTGGACACTCACGTGCCTGTAACCGGAAACTATGACGGTGGTAGCGCAGGCGGAGCCGCATTGTATGCGCTAATCAACTTTAACGCATATCGTTTGACGAATGACGAGCGATACCTTGATTTTGCTTTACGTTCGGTAAAGGCGGCCAACAAGTTGGACTACGACCATATGTTTTCTATGCGTTGCGCTCCCAAACCAATCGCGGTGGCGGCAGTTGTTCGTGCAAACGTATATGCGTATCAGTTTACAGGTGAAAGTGAGTATTTATATAATGCCGAACGCGTAGCCCAAGGAATATTTGCAAGCTACTATCTTTCGCCGCATCCGTACTGCTATTTTTCCACTGTAGGCTTCGGATACGCTTGCGCCAAGGAAAGATGGGAAGCATTTCGTGAGATGGAAGAAACTTTGTGGTTGCTTAGTCCGTTTATGAAATACACCGACAGTGAGGCATTGTTTACTTTATATTTGCTAAATAAACAGAGCGCATTGCGTGCATTACCTATAAACGGTAATCCGTATGGTAATTTGGAAAGAGAATATGAATCGTTCGGAGGGGAGTATATTCCGTTTGAATTTTCCACCGGACATGTCGGGGACAATCCTCCGCAAGAAGGCGGGAGTCAGTCTGATAAACGACAGATAAAAGAAATTTACGGTAGCGGTGAACTATTTTTGGCGGAACTCATGTATGAAAATTACGCTCGAACAAATCAACCGCATATACTTATTCTGTGTGTCGATTGTGACATAACATTGCCGAAAAACCAGTTTGTATTTAAGGTCTTTAACCCTCGGAAACAAACCTATGCTTTGGCTACATTCAATGTTCCGAAAGGAAATTACGAGTTGATGTACGGAAACCAAAAACTGACGTTTAGCGACAAAACTTTGGCAATAGGCGTCAAGCTAAGCGTGCAGCACGGAGTAACGCAGCTCACATTAAAGAGAACGAGCAAGCCCAAACATGAGCTTGTTGAAAAAAAAGAAGAAGATACCGTAGTTGCAACTCAAATTGGAGACGAAGTGTGCTTAAAGTGGCGAAAACAAATCGGTGCGCAGTTTTATAAAGTTATCTGTTGTACGGAAATCGGCAAAAAAACACACCTTACAACTAATCAAGAGATCAGTATTGTTATTGACTCTGAATTGACGACGGAAATCGAAGTGCTTGCCATTACAAAATGTAGCATTGTAACTGTGGGTAAGAAGACGTTGCGAGGACATAAAAAGTTGTACGAGTCAAGTCTTGTCGATTTGTTGAATGACAGCACGAAAGTAATCACAAGCAATTTCGATGTCGTTTCTGACGGACACACGTTGATGTTTTATCGTAAAGAATTGTGCAAAAACAAGGGCAGAATACTTTTTGATTTAGGAAATATCAAAGGCAATTATTATTTTGAAATCCAAATAGGATCGGTAAACAACGGAGTGCATTATACGATTACCGTTTCGGACGGAAAAGATAGATTTGTAACGCAGAATATAAATGATGCGAGATATTTTTGCTCCGAGATGACTTTTGACGGACACGTTACTGTGTGTCTAGACGTGCGTTCCGATGCAGGTTTGGGGCTATCCGTAACGAAGTTGTCATTGTATAAAACCGTTTGTTGCGGAAATCCCGTTTTGCCGTTGCGAATGATAAAAAACGGTGTACGTGCCGAGATAAAAGAAAACTTCTACTATGCCGTGGTAGTGATAACAAAAATAGATAAAGCGTTTGAAATATTGCTGGATGGCGAGCCTACATATGGATTGACCGAGCTTAAATTTTTCGACAAGGTAAATCGTCAAAATCGCGGTATATATAAGATTCCATTGAAGAATGGGGCAAAAACTATAGAAATAAAAGGTATTGGCGGTGGTGTTGAGGTAAAATGCGTTAGATTGACTCAATTCTACGATTACCCGCTGCTTACAGACTACTTAGATTTATCAGACGAGAGGAAGTTTAACAATGATTAGATGCGAGAGTAATCCAATAATTACAAAAGCCGACGTGGCTCCGTCAACACCGCAAATGGAAGTGCTTGGAGTTTTTAATTGCGGAGTTGCAAAATATAACAATCAAACTATACTATTGCTTAGAGTCGCCGAAAAAGCCATAGATGTAAACGGATTTGTTCGTGTGCCTATTTTTGATGTACAAACAAATCGAGAGGTTATTTGGGATTTCGATACAAATGACCGCTCTATCGATTTTTCCGATGTGAGGTTTGTAAAAACAAAAGATCAATTGTTTCTTACAAGCAAATCGCATTTGCGTTTGGCGCGTAGTACTGACGGTATTCATTTTTTAATTGATGATAAACCTTTTCTGTCATCACAATTCTTCTACGAGGAGTACGGAATAGAAGACCCTCGTATTACGTTTGTTGATGACTGGTATTACATAGACTACAGCGCAACTTCAAGACATGGAGTTTTTACGTGTTTGGCACGTACCAAAGATTTTGTATCCGTAGAAAAACTAGGCATTATATTTTTGCCGGACAACAAAGACGTGAGTATTTTTCCTCAGAAAATAAACGGGAAGTATTATGCGCTCAATCGTCCGGTAAGCGCATACTTTCAACGCCCGGAAATGTGGATTTCGACGTCTGCCGATTTGCGCTCTTTTTCGGAGCATCATTTATTGTGTGAGCCGCGTCCCGATAAATTTGATAGTACTCGTATAGGCGCAGGGTGTGTTCCTGTGTTAACTTCGAAAGGTTGGCTGGAAATCTATCATGGTTGTGACAAAAACGACAAATACTGCATGGGTGCACTGTTGTTAGACGCCAATGATCCTACGAAGATTATTGCAAGAAGCGACGAACCTCTACTTCAACCGGAAATGCCTTACGAGTTAAACGGATTTATGCCGAGTGTTGTATTTGGATGTGGGCTTTTGCAAGAGGGCGACGAATTGAAGCTGTATTACGGCGCATGCGACGAAAGCATTTGCTTGGTGTCATTCAGCATAGAAGAAATTCTGCATTCGCTTACTTATATCAACAATATATAAAATAAAATTCAAGTAATGCCGGGTGTCAATTGGCTCTATTTTGAGTAACTTACTACAGAAGGGATTTGAATAATGGTAATAGTGATAGCTGTATAGTGTAATACGACTTAAAATGAGGTTACCGTATTTAATATAAATAGTATCTTAGGTTGTTATTCAAATCAGATTCAAAAAGAATTCGTTCTTATCTAACCACGCTGTTTGAAAAATACCGAATGAAATTTCAAAATCGTGCCGATTGGAAAGTTAAAATATTGCCGATTGAATTCTGAAAATTGTGCCGATTGCCGCACTGAAAAACTAATTATAGACGATTGTAGAAGTGTGAAATTGTAACTAAAATAAAGTCCGATTTATTGAAAAATAGTAACTAAAAACTATTGTGGTTCGACGGTGTTTGCGTCCGTGCCACCACATTTCGGCTTATTCGATTCCGAGTAAGCCGATTTTGCCGTTTGGGGGACATTTTCCCGGTAAAAGATAACAAAAATCATTCCCCGAATCTGCTCAAAAACAGGGCAATTAAAACATGTCTTAGTTTATGCAAGGCGGAAACCAACTAATTATAAGCGTTTGTTAACGCATGTATAAAATACGTTTCCACAAACACTTTTTTGTTTTACGGCGACAGGGCTATTTTCTTGTCTCCGCATTTTTTTTGCAGATTCTATTGTTCCTGCGCATATCTGATCAAGTCGGTCAGTTGGTATTCTGTGTTACCGTAATATACCGTAAAATCCTTGTCGGTTGCAGACGGCATAATGTAGCCGCTATCTTACATCAAGCAATAAATAATACAAATTGCGTATTTTTTCTCCGTCAAATGTTACATATTGCAAATTTATTTGTATTGACAAATGGATAAAAGTTTAGTATTGTATAGGGGAGTTAATAAGGGGTGCGGCGATGGATAACAACGACAGGTTCAGGCGACCGTCCGACGGACGATTGCCCCGCAACAGAAAGGAATTATTCTTCAATATAATGCGGTGGCGTTTTACCTACTTGCTTGCCGTCGGTTTGTTGTCGTTTGCTTTTTTGTTGCCGGATATTGCCGTGTTGACATACAACGACATCGCGGCTTCGGTAATATCGCAAGGCGGCGAAGACGTCGCGTCGAAAATCGTTACGCTTCGACTGCAAACGTCGCTGCTGCAAGTCATTTCCTGCGTTGTGCTGTTTTTCGGCGCAAGCGGTGTGTTTTATTTGCTTCGTCAACTTGCATGGGATGAACCGACGCCAATCTTTTCGGGATGGCGGAAAGGGGTAAAACAAAATTGGAAACATTACACGTTTTTCGGCGTTTGCGTCGGTATACTTAACGTACTGAATACCTTTGCCGAAGTGCTGCTGCACGGGTTTGTCAAGTACGTTCCGCGTGCATTGTTTGTTCTCATTGTCGTGCCTGTTTTGTTGTATGCGGCAATTCTGGACGTTGTATATAGCAAAAAAATTGGCAATCTTCTGTCGAGCGCCGCAACGCTTTATTTCAAAACATTGCCGATAACGCTGTTGTTTGCATTGCTTTTAGTCGCGCCGAGTTTGCTACTTTTTGTACCGAAATTTACGATACGTTACGCAATTTTGGCTGTTTGGGTGGTGGTTGCCGTACCAATCGTATTGTTTGGCTGGACGTTGTACGCCATGGACAAATTGGACAAGTTTATCAACAAGGAGCACTATGCAGAAATATACAATAAAGGTGTTTATGTTGACAAAGCCTCGGGCGAGGAGGATGCGGAGGAATAAATGGAAAACTACGAATATATAAAAGATTTTCACAGATTGGGGCTTGGGCTGTTTGTTCATTTCGGATTGTACAGCGTTGTCGGCAAAGGCGAGTGGTTCTGTTACAATTTGCGTGACGAAGCAAAACAGCAATACGAACAGACTGCGCGCGAGTTTGTTGTCGATGAAAATTGGGCAAAAAAACTTGTGGCAACGGCAAAAGAAACGGGCGCAAAGTATATTACGCTGACGACGCGTCACCATGACGGATTCAGCCTTTTTGACACTTGCGGTTTGTCCGACTTCGATTCTCCTCACTCTGCGAGCAAGCGCGACCTTGTTGCGGAGTTTGTAAACGCTTGTAACGCCGAGGGTATTGTGCCGTTTTTTTATCATACGCTAATCGATTGGCATAACGCCGACTATAAAAACGATTTTGCCTCATATATCGACTATCTCGTCGCAAGCGTTGAGTTGTTGTGCAAAAACTATGGAAAAACAGGCGGTTTTTGGTTTGACGGATTTTGGGACAAACCCGACGCCGATTGGCAATTTGACCGCTTGTACGGAACGATTCGCAAGTATCAGCCTACTGCTATGATAATCAACAATACGGGGCTGAACGCACTTGGTCAGGTGTCGCACAGAGAAATTGACAGCGTAACTTTCGAACGCGGAAAACCGTGTTTTGTCGATTGTTCGGACAAACCGCGCGCCGGCGAAATGTGCGAAGGATTGACCGATCACTGGGGCTACGCCGAACGCGATATTTGCGTTAAGTCAACAAAACAAATTGTCGAAACGTATGTTGATTGTCGCAAATTCGGTTGCAATTTGCTGATTAACACGGGTTTGCAAGGAGACGGTACGGTTTCCCCTATCGAAGAACGTACATTGGCAAATATCGGCAAGTGGATCGGTTACACGGGAAAATTCCTGTACAATGCCACGCCCGCGAAATTTACTGCCGACGGAGCCGATGTGTTTGTGGACGGTGACGATTGCTACGTTGTCGTAAAAGACGTTCCGATGGAATCCAACGTAAACGTTACCCGTATGGGAAACGGCAAACGAACGGTAAGGCTGAACACGAATTGCATAATAAGCCATGTTGAGTGGCTGGACAACGGAAAAGAAGCGGCGTGCGACGGCAACTCGATTGTTGTTGCTCCGTTCGATTACGGTACAAGTCTCGGTTGCCGTGTGGCAAAGGTGGTGTTTGTTAAATGAAAATCGCATTTTTGGGCGACAGTATAACTTACGGCGGTTGTGCAACAAAACCGGAATACATTTACACATACCGGGTCGGCAAAGCAATTGGTTGCGATGTCGACGCGTACGGAGTTGTCGGTACGAGATTAGCCAGACAAACGGTTCCGTCTGCCACGCCGTCATTCGACGAAGATTTTTTGACTCGCGCCGAAAAAATGGGCGACGCCGACTTTGTGTTTGTTTTCGGCGGTACAAACGATTACGGTCACGGAGACGCCGAACTCGGCAATATTGACAGTACCGACAGTTACACCTTTTGCGGTGCGGTGCGCAATCTGGCAAACTACCTTGCCGGGCGTTACGGAAAGCAAAATTTATGCTTCATTTTGCCGTTGTGGCGCTATGACGAAGACAATCCCCGCGGAGAGGACGGAGCTCAACCGAAAACGCGTCCTTCGCTGAAAGAGTATGTTAAAAGCGAAATTGCGGTTTTGGATAGCATGGGAATAAAATACCTCAATTTGCGAGACGTATTCCCCGTTCCGACGACAAAAACTCCGAGCGAATACTATGCGGACGGTTTGCATCCGACGGATAAAGGACACGAATTGCTTGCCGATTGCATTGTAAAATACCTTGCAGACAACAAAATAGCGTAGTTTGAAAAGGATAAAACGGTTAAATATGAAACTTACAAAATACAGCGGTAACCCAATACTGAAACCCAACCCTGACAACGCCTGGGAAGAGCGTTGCGTGCTTAATCCCGCGGTGGTGTACGACGAAACGAAAAACAAGTTTGTTATGCTTTACCGTGCGGCAGGTAACGATGTGCGCCATCAGATCAAACTCGGGCTTGCCGAAAGCGACGACGGCGTGCATTTTACGCGAATGTCCGAACAAGCGGTGTTTGCCGGCAGTCACGAAGAACCCGACGGCGGTTGCGTGGAAGACCCTCGCCTTGTGAAAATCGGCGATATGTATTACCTTACTTATGCGGCCCGTGCTTATGCTCCCGGACGATATTGGTTGGAACCGTATGTAGAGGGCGTGACCAAAGCCCCGAGATACCTTGACGAAACAGATCTTCTCGGCGACGAAGTGCCGTACTTTGCAAAAGAAAACATCACGGTAAGTTACCTTGCGGCAACAAAAGATTTTCGCGTGTATAAAAAATTCGGTCGCATTACCGAAGCGACGGTGGACGATCGCGACGTGTATTTGTTTCCCGAAAAGGTAGGCGACAAGTATGTCATGATTTCCCGTCCCAAGTTCAGAAACGCAGGCGTATCCATGCCGTCGATATGGATTTCTTTCGGAGACGATCTGATAGAATACGGCAAGCCGCAACTGCTTATGACAGGCGAGCAATGGTGGGAAACACAACGCATCGGCGGCGGTACACCGCCCGTCAAGACCGACAAGGGGTGGTTTATGCTGTACCACGGCGTTGACGACAAGGGCGTTTATCGTGTGGGCGCGGTACTGCTTGACCTGAACAACCCTGCCAAAATCGTGGCGCGTACCAAAGATTACATCATGGAACCCGACCGGGATTTCGAGTTGCAAGGCATCTACGAGGGGTGCGTATTCCCGACGGGTGCGGTGGTCAAGGACGGCACTTTGTACGTTTACTACGGCTGCGCCGACATGTACATAGGTCTTGCGACATGCGATTTCGCCACCTTGGTTGACTACTTATACAACGAGTGTAAACTGTAAAAAGTAAGCAAAAAATCAATACGTATGTAAAAACTGCGTACTAAATATCAACAAATTTGCTTACAAACAGACTACAATATTTGAAAAAAACGGGATTGCTTCGCCGCAAAGCGGTAAGTAATCCCATTTGTATTTCCGATTATTTTGTATTTCCGATTGTAATGGCAGTGATCGTTCAAAACGTTTTACGAAAATGCCCCGGGGTCGTTCCGTAAGCGTTTTTGAAATAGGTGTTGAAAGAAGCAAGATTCGTAAAACCAACAAACTCGGCAATGTCAATCACTTTCATGTCGGTGGTCATAAGCAAGTTTTGTGCGTAACGCAACTTGTAGTTGACCAGAAATTTGTGCGGAGTCGTGCCGAATTTTTCGTTGAACAGTCGTGTAAGTTGCATGCGGCTGTAATTGAGCAATATGCTGAGATCGGCAATCGAGTAGTGCAGGAACTCCGTCTTTTTCATTGCTTTGTTCAGTGTTTGTACCCACTGCGGTTGTTCGTTCAGTCGGCCGTAGTCGATAAAGTCAACGCTTTTGCGGTACAAAAACTGCATTACTATCATTACCGCGCCGCAAAGCAGACCGTCGTACTCTTTGTAGGCGTCATCGGGCAAAAACATCACCTGGTGGATTATCTCTTCCACTTGCGTAGTCAACTCGGCAGGAAAAGTTTGCTTGCGCGACATTTTTTGCAGTGTGGCGAAGAAACTGTCGGAGAACATATCGGCGAGACGTTTTATCGCCGATTCCCGGGCAATGATGTTGATGTATCGTATTTTTTCCGAACCGACTTTCTTCAGGTAGTGGGTATCGGCCGTGGTGGAAAAGAACATTTGCCCTGCCGTTACGGGGATTTTTTGCCCGTTAAGCACGTTGTTCAATTTGCCTTCGGTAAGCAATGTAAATTCCCAGTAGTCGTCATGTCCGTGCGTGGTTGTGTAGTCAAATGTGTTGATGTGGTAGGAAAAATCGATTTTGTCGATAAAATTCTCCACGCGTTTGCTTGTGATATTGTCGTTGGTAAATTTGTAATCTATCATGATCACATTATACCTGTTTGTTTGACGGCTGTCAACGTTCGATGTTTGATTTTTGCTTTATTTTACGGCAAAAATGTTATGTAATGTTACAAATTGCCAATTATTTGTAAAAAGTTGTGGCAAATTCGTATAGAGTGACGGACTTTGAACATGGTAAAATTTCTACGAAGGGACGATTGTTCGCCGAAAAAGGCACATGTCGTTTCTACGCAGGAAGAGGTGTATAAATATGGAACTTAACTTTAAGCGATACGATGGCAATCCGATACTCAGACCAAACCCGCAAAATCAATGGGAAAACTTGTGCGTGCTCAATCCCGCAGTGGTATTTGACAAGGAAACGAATAAGTTTGTAATGGTGTATCGTGCCGGTGGCGACGAAATAAAACATCACATCAGACTGGGACTGGCAACAAGCGACGACGGATTTAACTTTGTTCGTTACGCCGACAAACCCGTATTCGACGTGGACGAAAACGACGCCGACGGCGGTTGCGTGGAAGACCCTCGTATTGTAAATATCGACGGCATATACTACATGACCTATGCTTCGCGCGCATATGCCCCGGGGCGTTACTGGTTGCCGATTGAACAAAAACGCAAGGAAACGAGCGCGTGGATGCGTCCGCATGCCGACACCGAACCGTGGTTTTTGCGTACCAACGAAACCGTTACATATCTTGCCGCAACAAAAGATTTTGTCAGTTACAAACGGCTCGGTCGCATCACCGACGCAAGGGAAGACGACCGTGACGTAGTGTTGTTTCCACGTAAAATCAACGGCAAATTTTACCGCATATCCCGTCCTGTGTTAAACCGGGACCGCTCGATGTGGATTTCGTCAAGCGACGACTTGATGGAGTGGCCGACGCGTGCTAAACTGTATTCGGGGGTGGAACCTTGGGAAAACAGCCGTTTGGGCGCAGGCTGTCCGCCTATCGAAACGGACGACGGTTGGTTGTTGATTTACCACGGGGTAAACGAAAATGACAAGTGCTACCGCGTGGGACTTATGATGCTGGACAGGGACGACCCGTCCAAAATCATTGCGCGTAGTAAAAACTTTGTTTTAGAGCCTACGACGGACTACGAAAAGGACGGTTTGTACGCGGGTTGCGTGTTCCCGACCGGCGCTGTCGTCAAGGACGGCATCTTGTACGTTTACTACGGTTGCGCCGACAAGTATGTCGCGGTAGTGACGGAAAAATTGCAAAACGTGCTGGACTACATGAAACTTCCGCAAAATAAGTGCGAACAGCAGAATGGATAAAGGAGTTACTTCGATGAAAAACACAGTAAAAATCATTTCTTTGTTGTTGTGCTTCATGATGGTTTTTGCCATTGTCGCAGGATGTCATCGCGACAATAGTGAAGATCAGAAGGTTGACAAAAGCAAAACGCAATTGTACGTCAAGTACTACAACGGCGGTTTCGGCGACGAGTGGCTCAACCAACTTTGCGCCGAGTTCGAAGCGATGTACGCCGACGCTCACTTTGAAGAAGGTAAGACGGGCGTACAAATAATGAAAGAGTTTAACCGCGGGCAGCTATCCGGACCTAACGATATGAAGGGCAAGCCTATCAACGTGTATATGATGGAAAACATCGATTACTACACCTACGTTGCAGGCGGCACAATGCTCGACTTGACCGACGTGGTAAACGACTACGCCGTAACGGGTAAGGATACGAAGGAAACGGAAACCAAGATTGTCAACAAAATCATAGATTCTTACGACGAGTTTTTGAACGTATCCGGTAAGTACTACGCTTTGCCGCTGTTTGAAACGTCAATAAACCTCAACTACGACATCGATATGTTTGAGCAAAGAGGTTTGTATTTTGCAGAAGGTAAAACCGCGGAAGATTTTACCGAAGCGGACTTTGCGGACGAAAGCAAAATATCCGCATTGTTTATCAACAACGCCGATGACGCCCGCGCCAACGGGCCCGACGGAAAACCCGACACAAGCGACGACGGTTTGCCCGCAACGTACAAGGATTTCCGCGCATTGACAATCTACATGAAGATTACCGGCGTAACCCCGTTTGTATGGAACGGTTACGAAACAGGCTATCTTACCGGTCTTATCAACGACATGTGGGCAAACAACGAAGGTGCGGAGCAAATGAAGCTCAACTTCACGTTTGACGGCACGGCAAAAACATTGGTCGAACTTGACAACAACGGAAAAGTCGTCAGAAACGAGGACGGAAGCGTCAAATTGGCAAATGAAACCACCGTTAACGAAGAAAACAAAAACCTTTTGCAATTGCAAAAAGGCAAACTCGACGCAATGGAATTTGCCAAACTGTTGCTTGACGACGGCTTGGGCAACAAAAACAGTGCAAACTACTACTCCAAGTCTTTTGACAGCGGTTTCAGCAATATCAATGCACAAAACTACTTCCTGGATCCCGACGGAAACAACGTAGATCCTATCGGATTTCTTGTTGATGGCGGATGGTGGTACAACGAGGCAAAGGTGCCCGCCGACCGCAACATCGGTATTTTGCCCCTGCCCAAAACGGACGCAAACCAAATCGGCAAACCTAATACCAAGGTGTCCGACCGATCGTCATTTATCTTTGTAAACAACGAAACGACTGCGGCGGTGCAACCCGTTGCCAAGGCATTTGTAAGTTTCCTTCAAAGCGATTACGCAATGGAAACCTACACCAAGTACACAAATACCTTCCGCGCAATGAAGTACGACTTGTCAACGGAAACGCTCAACGTGATGAGCGCGTACGGCAAAAGCGTCTACGCAACTCGCAACAGCGACGATACGACCGTTTTGCCATGGACGCCGATTTCGCAAGTGGCGCGCAAAAACGCAAGTTTGCTCAGTTACCGCACGTATGGTTTCAGTGTAAACACGCAGGAAAACAATCCGCTGATTTACTTCAAAGATCACGCCAACGCAACTGCGGTAAGTTACTTCGAGACAATCTGGAATTTCCGTAAGTAGCGAATGGCAGCGGTTCCGTTGTCGGCGCGAATAGTTTTTGCTTGTGAGACAACGGCTGATTGTGCGTTAAACGTCCTCTGCGTATCCTGCAAGACCAATTAAACGGGCGGCGGCAACGGTTTGGCATTGTTTGGCTGCCGCCGCACAAAAAAGCTCCCGATAAAAGGGGAAAAACATGACAGGACAAAAGTTAAATGCCGCAAGTGCGGTCAAGAAAAAAATGTCCATGAAGAAGAGCGGAACGCTGTTTTACGTAACGATGATTGCGCTTCCGCTGTTGCAGTTTGTGATATTCTACGTAATTGTCAACTTCAACAGTATTCTTATGGCGTTTCAGAATTACGACAACTCTACGGGAAAGGAAGTAATTACCTTCACCTGGGACAACTTTGCGTACTTTTTCAGCGCAGACGTTGTCGCCGACTTGTGGTTGTGTATCAAAAATTCGTTGATGTACCTTGCGCTCAACGTCTTTGTCGTCATGCCCGTAAGTTTGCTGTTCAGCTACTACGTGTTCAAAAAGTTTCGTATGGCAAAGTTGTTTAAGGTGATTATGTTTTTGCCCAGTATAGTTTGTTCTACGGCAATGGTCATCTTTTACAAGTACTACGTCAACGACGCTTTAAGCGGTATGTTCGGCGGACCGGTAATCGGGCCTACATTCAATGCGCACCAACAAGGCGTGCTTATCGTGTTCTATTTGTTGATGAGTTTTTCGGGCAACATTTTGTTGTACATCAACGCGATGTGTCAAACGCCCGAATCGGTAATAGAAGCGGCAAGAATCGACGGCGCAAAGGAAGGACAAATCTTCCTGCACGTGGTTGTTCCGCAAATCTGGGGGACGATTGTGTCGCTATTAGTCATCTTCTTTGCATGGGTGGCTACCAACCAGGCTTACTTGTTTACCTTCTACGGTTTCAATGCCAACCGTGAGTATCAGACAATAGGCTACTACCTGTTCAACATGGTGCAGGACGGCAGATTTACGAGTTCCGCATTGGAACAAAACTACCGCAAGGCGTCCGCGCTCGGGCTGATGCTGACGCTTATTGTCGCGCCCGTTACCATTCTTGTCCGCAACCTTATGTTGAAGTACGGACCGAAAGAGGACTAAGGGAGGCGGCATATGGCACAAACTAAACTTAAAACTTTCGGTAAACGCAAACTAAGCGTGTTTGAGTTGATTGTCATGGTGTTGCTCATTGCGTACTGTGTTGCGGTTGTGGCGTTGTTGGTGTGGGGCTTTATGGCTTCCTTCCGTACCGATCAATCGGTGGCGCAACGTCCGTGGGCGATGTTTGAAGATTTGACGATAGACAACTATCTGGAAGTGTTTGACAACTTCAAAACTTTCAAATACGTAGACGGCGGCACCCGGACGGTTTACTTCGAGGAAATGTTTCTTAATTCGCTGTTGTATGCGGGCGGCGGAGCATTGATGCAAACGTTGTGTACGGCAATAGTTGCGTACCTTACTGCAAAGTACGACAACTTGTGCAGCAAAATAGTGCATTACACGGTAATTGTCACGTTGTCATTGCCCATTGTAGGCAACCTGGCAAGTATGTTGCAAATATCCAAGGCTTTGGGGCTGTTCGACAACATTGTCGGGTCGTGGATAATGAAGTTCGGTTTCAACAATATCTACTACCTTATTTTCTACGCATTTTTCAAAAAAGTCCCGTGGGAATATGCCGAATCGACATTTCTCGACGGCGGCAATCATTACACGGTGTTTTTCCGTATAATGCTGCCCCTGGCAATGCCGCTTATCGCGACGGTATTTTTGCTTAACTTTATACAGTACTGGAACGACTTTGAAACGCCGTACATGTTTTTGCCCAACCACACAACGGCAGGCATAATGCTGTATATGTCCATTATAGGCGGCGGCGGATCATGGTCCGGACCAAGCCCCATACCGCTTACTCCGCAGCTTGCGGCGGCGTTTATGGTGTTTTTGCCGATATTTGTACTGTTTCTTGTGTTCCGCAACAAAATAATGGGCAACTTGTCCGAAGGAGGTATCAAGGGTTGACGACTACAAAACGTATCGCTTTATTTGTGTTGTGCTTTGTGTTGGTCGCAAGCGTAGTTGCTTTGGCAATTACTTTTGGCGGCGGCTTCAAGGCATATGCTTCGGACGTGTTCGATTACGTCGGGACGATAAAAACGGTCAACGGCTCGATTGAAGGCAACAGACGCGGTTTGCGGTTGTACGGCTACGACAGCGGTGTTACGGCAAACTTCAAAAACGCGCAAACCGACGTGTTCGGCGCGGAGTTGCAAATCGGCTCGCACGAAGGCAAGAAGGACCTTAAAAAGTATTCGTTGGTATTTACCGACGTAAAAAGCGGCAAAAGTTTTGCCGTGCAAGTGGTTTCTTACAGCGACTACAACGATGTAGGCGTTGTGTGCAACGGCAACAAGGGCGGCATTGTGTACTACGAACGTAAAAACGCCGCATACGGAATGACCGCAGGCTACAACGAAGACGGCGTGTATACAAGGTTTACGTCGGCAATCTGCAATCTGACCTTCGATCCGCAAAGTATGCAGGTCAGGGTCAAAGCCGACGACGGTAATTTCCGCGTGGTGTGGGACTTTACCAAGCAATACAACGACGGCAAATTGCTTGCCAATGACCTGCCCGTATTCGGAGAGTATACCGTATCGATTGTTTTGGACGAGATTTCGGCAAACAGTCGCGGCGACCTGATGGTTTACACCTTCGGCGGATATTCGCTTGCCGACGAAACGGTGACATATCGTCCGACAATCTTGTTGCAAAAAGGTCTTAAACCGATTGTCGGTAAACAATTTACTTTACCCGTGGCAAAGGTCACGGACGATGACGGCAAGGATGCTTCGGACAAAATAACCGCAACGGTGTACAATGCCGACGGAACGGTGCTTGCCGACAACGTAAAAACGTTTATTCCGCAAAATGCCGAAACTATATATGTTTACTACAAGTACACGGACGGACAAACGACCGCCGACTTGTGGTACAAAACGCAAGCGATTACAGAAAGCGACATTACGGCAAAGTTCGATTACGACGGCGAGTTGCCCGTCAAGGTGGGCGTAGGTGCAAAAATTACGATACCTTCCGCGACGGTTGCTTCCAATGTGCTTGAAAGCGGCAGTGAAGAGTGCGTCGTTACTGTAAAAAAAGACGGCGTTGCGGTGGACGGCTACCAAAACATACCGGACGGATTTGTGTACGAAGTCAAGGAACAAGGCAACTACGAAGTAATTTACGGCGGAAAGACATCTGCCGTGTACAAAACGGATACAAAAACATTTACCGCGGACGAAAAAATGCTTGCGGTAAACGTGGATGCTGTGGAGGAGTTCGCTTACGGGGCAACGTACAAATTGCCCGTTGCGGAGTTCTGTTTGGGTACAAACAAAACGGAAGTAAATGCAACCGTAACGTATCCTTCGGGCAAGCAAGCCGACGGCACAATTGCTCTTGACGAAGCAGGCAAGTATACGGTAGGCTACAGTGCGACAATCGACGGAGCAAATTACACGCACGAAGAAACTTTTGTTGTCAAATTGCCCTATGCCGACAACTTCGACGGCAATGCGGAATATGCGCAAATGCGCGGCAACAATGAGTTTAAGGGCGTCAGACTGTCGCTTGCAAACAACCAAACCGTGACATACAACAAGGCTATCGATTTGTCGGATTACACATTTAACGCCGCTACAAACAAGGGCAAAACTCTCCTGGAACTCAACCTCGACCCAAAGACAATCGGGTCTGCCGACATCGATTCGCTTTACGTCGTGTTTACCGACAAGTACGATTCGACCAATTACTTCTCGGTGCGCCTGAAGTACTTGTCGTATTCTCCGCTCAGCACTTTCATTCGTGTACGGTCGAGCAATCAGGCAAGCTGGGTCGGGTACAACTACGACTTTTATTCCTCTGCTCTTCGCGTCGATGCGGCGGCGGTGCACGAAGAGGGCGGATTTATCTCGTCTGCATCATTTACTCACAGGCTTGACGAATACGACTTCGGATACGGCTCTTTGAAACTTTACTTCGATTACCGGACAAAATGCCTGTATTCGCAACCGTTGTGGCTTACGGGACACAACGACGGCGCTCACCCCGAGTACAACTCGCGCAATGTTCCGTGGCTTGTGTACGATCTGGACAGTTCCGACAACACGTTGTCCGCAGGTAACAAGCCGTGGGGCGGTTTTACTACGGGCGAGGCATATGTCAGTGTTTATGCCAAGGGCGTAAGCAGTACGGCGGACGTGTTTATGCTGAACATCGGCGGCGAAGACCTGACAACTCCGCTGTTTGACGATACAAAAGCTCCGACAATTACCGTAGACGTGGACAAAAACAACGTCCCGTCTGCAAAGGTCGGTTTGCCATACAAAGTGTTTGATTTTACGGCAATCGACGCCGATTCCACAGTGGTAAACAAGGGCGTTACGGTAACAAACAACGCAACGGGCAAGCAAGTTGCGCTTGACGACAACAATTGCTTTACGCCGATCGAGGGCGAGTACACGCTTGCCTACTATGCCGTGGACGCATTCGGCTACCGCACCGAAGAAATAATCAACGTAAAGGCAAGTCGCAACGTAGAAACCCCGCAAATTACCGTTTCCGACGGATTGCCGCGGACAGCTTACTACGGGCAGACAATCACTCTTGCCGATTGCCTGATTACAAAACAAGGTGCAGGCAATGCAGTTGTCGATGTAAAGGTAACTTGCGGCGACGTCGAAGTGCCCGTGACAAACGGTAAATTTGTTTGTCTGGGCGCAATCGGAACGTACAACGTTGTTTACACCGTTACCGACTACATCGGTCAAACGGCGCAGGTAAAGAAGAAAATCATCGTGTCGCTGAGCGACGAATTGCAGTTTGATGAACAGACAATCAGCCTTCCCAAGGCATTTATGCATGGCGACAAGGTGTATTTCGGCGAGTACTCGGCGGTGTACTATGACGCCGACCTGAAACAAATCACCGTGCCTGCAACAATCAGTGTAACGGACGGAGGCGGTACGACTACTGTCGGTAAAGGGCAAGCCTACACACCTGCCGCAACGGACAGTGTGACGACGGCAAAGGTGGCAATCACATTTGTCGCCGACGGTAAAACGAAAACTATCGAGCGGGTAATACCCATACACACGGCCAAAAACGGCGACGACTTCATTCAAAGTTACTTTGTGTGCGACAACGCAACGCCGTTTGCAAACAGCAACGGTCTGACCTTTGCAAGCTCCGACGGACAGATGAGCTTCTCGTTCGTTCGTCCCGTGTATGCAAGCAATATGATGCTGCGCTTTGTGGCGGACGCAAACAAATTTGCCGCAAAACGATTCAATGTTGTGTTGACCGACAAATTTGACGGTAAAAAGCAAGTCGCGATTTCCTACACGTTGCAAAGAGGCGTATGGTATTGCTCAGTAAACGGCGGAGATGCCGTGGAAACAAGTCTTGACGGCGACGGATATTTGCAACTTAACTACAACAATGCGTCGCATGTGTTTACGGACGGCAACGGACAAGTGCTCGGCACGGCAGGCGAAATAAACGGTGCAACTTTCAGCGGATTTGAAAGCGGCTACGTTTACGTTGACTGCGCGGTTGAAGGTATCGAGGGCGAAACGGAAGTCGGCTTGCGTACAATCAACAATCAGACGATCAACAGCGTCAAGCGTGACATGCAGCGTCCTTACGTCAAGGCAGACGGCAAGTACGAAGGCAGGGTTGCCGCAGGCAGTACCGTCACTTTGCTGTCCGCAACGGCTTACGACGTACTCAACGCTATCGGCGACATCACCGTCAGCGTAAAACTCGGCAACAAAATCGTGCTTGAAGAGCAAACTCTTACGGCAGGCAAAAAATTTACCGTAACCGAGTGCGGAACATACACGATTACGTACAAAGTAACCGATTCCGCAAAAAATCCGGCTACCGACAAGATAGAGTTTGCCGTGTACGATCCCGTCAAGCCAACGTTGAGTTTCGACGGCGAAATCGCAAGTAAAGCAAAAGTCGGACAAAAAATCGATTTGCCCAAGTACACGATAAACGACAACAATCCCGACGGCGTAAAGGTGTATGCGTACATCATGTCGCCCGACGGAACCAAGACAAAAATCGAAGGTGACACCGTAACATTTTCACAAAAAGGCACATACGTATTAACTTTTTTGGTAACGGACGAACACAACAACGCAACCATGTACAGGTTTGCGGTAACGGTAAAGTGACGGGAGGTAAGCAATGAAAAGAGTAATATCGCTTGTATTGACTTTTGTTTTGCTGCTTGCCGTATTTGTCGGTTGCAACGACACGCCCGACAATCCCGACACACCGGGCAAACCGCAAATAAACAAAACCGACATCAAAATTGTGGACAACGGCGCGACGGACTACAAAGTGGTCGTTCCTTCCGGTGCAAGCAGTTTTGTAAATACCGCCGCTTCGGAACTGGTCAATTTTGTCAAGGAAGCTACCGGAGCAACGTTGCCGGTAACTACCGACGGCGAAGAGTTTTCCACTTCGGCAAAGGTTATTTCCCTCGGCAAAACAACGGTGTTTGACGGTAGCGGAGTCAAATTGACGGAAAAGTTGCGTGAAACGGGCTACGTAATGAAACGCAGGGGCAACACCCTCATCATCAACGCCAAAGACGACAACGGCATTGTCAGCGCAGTGTACGACATGTTGGGGTACATGCTCGGTCTGGAGTTTTACAGCTACGACGAGTATACTCTTGACAAAACGGACACGCTGTACATGCTTGACTTCGATTTGGAGTTTGTGCCGAGTATCGACATGCGCGACATCATGATGCGCTCGTTAAACACAAACTATCGCCAACGCATGCGTTTGTATGCCGGCAAAGGGTTTGGTCACTGGATTACGTTTGCGCACACGACTACGGGCGCAAGCAACCTTAAAAACGGCGGTGACGAGTTGTACGGCTTTTTGCCGTTCAGCGTGTATGGCGAAGCGCACAAGGATTGGTACGACGCCTCTCACACGCAATTGTGTTACAGCAACGCCGAAATGCGCGCCGAGTTTGTCGAGCAGGTAAAGAAGCGCATTGTCAAAAATCCCGACGGCAAATACCTGATGATCGGACACGAGGACAACTTTGAAATGTGTCTGTGCGACGATTGCAAGGAGGAACGCACATTGTACGGCGGCTACGGCGGACAGGAATTGCACTTTACAAATCTTGTTGCCGAAGCGGTGGACGCCTGGCTCGCCGACAACTATCCCGACCGCGAAATCTTTTACGTGTTTTTCGCATACCAGACTTCGCAAGAGCCGCCGATAAAACGTAAAGTCGAGGACGGCAAGGAAGTAGGCGTCAAGGACGACAACGGCAAGTATATTCCGCATTACGCGGATCTCAAAATCCGCAAAAACGTAATGGTTATGTATTGCCCGATCGACTCGGATTTCAGCAAAGGTTTTTCCGAAACGGAAAACCCCACGCAATACGCTCAGCTAAAGGGGTGGAGTGATATTTATGCGGCGCAAGGGCTGGCAAACAACATTATTGTCTGGGGTTACAGTCTTGCCGTGTACAACTACTTTATTCCGTTGTACAACTTCGGCACGTACAAGGCTCACTACAAGTTTTACCGTGACTGTGGCGTGCATTACATCGACGATCAGGCGTACAGTTCGTCGGGTATTCCGTGTTTCGAAGCAATGCAGATTTACGTACAGTCCAAACTGATGTACGACACGTCGCTAAGCTACAACGACCTTTGCTACGACTTTATCGAGCATTACTACGGTCAGGCGGGCGAAACGTTCAAACAGTACTTCGATTACTTCCGCACTTACTACGAGTATCTTGCGGAAACAAAGAGTATCAGCGGCAGTATCTGGCAGGAAATGGCAAAGGAGGACTTTTGGCCTACCGAAGTGGTGCAACAACTGATGGATTACCTGGACAAGTGCCTTGCCGACATCGAACCGCTCAAGGAAACGGATTATGCTCGTTGGCAAGTGCTTAACGATCGTATTCGTCGCGAACGCCTTACGCCGATATTTATGATGTTCAGTTTCCACATGAACGAACTTCCCCATGACAAGCAGGTCGAATATCTTGCCGATATGAAAACCTACACGCAAAAATACGATATTCTGGAAACGCAAGAGTCCAAACGTGACATTTCGACGCTGATCGAAACGTGGGAAACGCAAATCGGAGGTTGACATGGCAAAGAAAACAAAAATTATTCTGATTTGCGCCGCCGCTTTGATTTTGGCAGCGGCAATAGTAACAACGCTGTGTCTGGTGCTTGCCAAGCCGTCCGAAGAAACACCGACGGACAAAACGACAATCAGCCTTAACGTAAACGCTTACGCGCTTACCGAAGACGAAACGTTTACAATCGCCGCAACGACCAACTCTACGGACGTAATCAAGTGGACGTCGAGTAGTCCCGAAGTGGCGTCGGTGTCGTCGCAAGGACGTGTAATAGCAAAGACGGCGGGTGAAACGACAATCACGGCAACGGTTGGCGACGTGTCCGACAGTTGCAGGGTGCAGGTTGTTGCGGACAATGCGCAAGCGACAATCAAACTTGCTCAGACTACGCTGCGGTTGTCGGTGGCAAGCGGCGCAATGCAAATACAAGGCACGGTTGTTGGCGGCGACAGTCAACAAACGCTTGCCGAGGCGGGTGCGACTTACGAAACGGACAATGCGTCGGTTGCAACGGTTTCTGCCGACGGCACGGTTACGCCGATGTCTGTCGGAAGTACGCTGGTGTTTGTGTCGGCAAACGGTCGCACTAAGACGGTTGCGGTGGAAGTGTACACAATGCTTGTTTCGACCGCCGAGGATTGGAACGTCATGTTGGGTTTGCCCGGCAACCTTGCGGCACGTTTCTACGTAACAAACGACATCGATTTTTCCGGCGTGACATACAATGCAAAGACTAATAACGGCGGCGACGTACTGCTCAGTCAAAGTTTCTGCGGTAGTCTTGACGGCGGCGGACACACGATAAGCAACGTTACGTTTGACAGTGCCGTTTCGTCGCAGTCGCTGTTTGGCACAATGGTGGGTTGCACGCTTACAAACATTGCTTTCAGTAACATTCACTTTACCGCAAGCGGAGCGGCAGGATTGGCAATACGAGTTTTGCAACACTACAATGTTGCCGACGAAAACGGCAACGCTACGAGGGAGTTACTGTTTGCTCCGTGCTACGTTACAAATGTTTTCGGAGATTTTGTCTACGATTACAACGGCGTAAGCGGCATTACCGGCATTTACTACGGCGGCGGTATGGAAAACGTGTTTGTAAATATGCGTATGTCCGACGGCAGCGCACTAAACAAAACTACCGATTTTGCCGTTGCAAAGCAAAGCATGATTTGGTCGATGGCGGACCCGAACTGGTTTCCCAACAACTATCTCAACAACGTCGTTGTCCTTGCCGAACGCGGAGCGGTAAACGCCGCGTGGGACACGACATACGACGGAGCGGGCTTGACAATAAGTCTGTCGGGGCTGCACTGCGTAACTACAAAAATGGAAGCGGGTTACCTGGTGCGTACGCTGTTTGACAACAATATGTGGACGGTAACGCCTGGACAATTGCCTGAACTGAGATAGAGCGGTCAAACAAGAATATGTCATCGAGTTTTGCATACGTATCAAAAAATCGGCGACAAAATCAAGGGTTGTACCTGTCAGAACGACAGTAAAATTAAATCTTAGGAGGAAACACAATGAAACGTTACAAACTGATTGCCGTTTTGTTGGTAGTTGCACTTGTCGCAGTACTTTGCGCGGCTTGTACCGTTACCGAACAACCGCAAATTACCGTCAAGGTAAACGGCAAGGAAGTCAAGGCAAACGGTACTGTGTACGCCGTAGAATTTGACAACGATGTAACAAAAGCTGTTATCGAAGCAACCGCAACCGTCGGTGAAATCGATGGCACGGGGACGTTCGACCTTAAGGAAGGCAACAACGAATTTGTCCTTACATTGAAGGCAAACGATTCCGAAACCAAGTACACCGTAAAGGTTACTCGCAAAGCGTCGGAAAAACCCGTCGACGTAACCCTTGCGGAAGTAAAGGTCGGCGAAACAGTGCTTACCGCTGCGGCAGGCAAGTATGCAACGACGGTCGGATACGAAGTTAGTTCCGTTACCGTTTCTGCAACCGCTACGGACAGTGCGGCTACAGTGGACGGCACGGGCGAAAAAACGCTTGTTGTCGGCAAAAACGAAGTGACGCTTACGGTAAAAAATGGAGAAGCAACGCAGACCTACACTGTTGAAATTACTCGCGAAGCGGCAGTGCTTACCCTTGCGGAAGTAAAGGTCGGCGAAACAACGCTTACTGCCGACGGTAACGGCGTGTACAAGCACACTGTTGCAAACACCGTCTCCGTCGTGACTATTGCCGCAACCGCAACCAAGTCTTACGCCACGGTTGAAGGCGCCGGCGAAAAAACGCTTGCCTTAGGCGAAAACACATTTACCCTTACCGTAAAAGCGGACGACAGCACAACCGAGCAATACACGGTAAAAGTTACGCGCGAAGCCGCCGACCTTACCCTGAAGGAAGTTAAAATCGGCGACGAAGTGCTTACCGCGCAGAACAGAACCTACACCTGCAATGTTGCCAACGACGTTACCGAAGTTACCCTTTCGGCAACAGCCAACAATGGCGACGCAACGCTGCAAGGCGCAGGCACAAAGCAAAATCTTGTGGTCGGCGAAAACAGATTTGAACTCGTCGTTTCCGTAGGCGAAGAAAAAGCCACTTATACTGTTGTCGTCAACCGCGCAAAGAGCAGTGTAAAAACCATTGCAAGCATCATGGTGGACGGCGTTGCCGCAACATTTAACACGGAAAAAGCGACCTACACGGCAACCGTCGGTAAGTACACGGCAAACGTAGTAATCACGCTTGACAGCACGGTTGCAAGTTACGCACTTGACGAAGAAATAGGCACGCTTGCCGAAGGCAACAACGAATTCGTCATCACCGTAACGGCAGAAGACGGCACGACGGCAACCTGCACGCTGGTACTTAACGTTGTTTTGCCTATGTTTAACGTCAGTTACATCGGCAACATCGACGGTGCTGTTACAAACGAGGGTTACACCTACAAGTACGGCGAAAAACAAGCTATCAACATTACTCTTGCAGCGGCTTACAGACAGTCGTACAAAAATCTTGTGGTTACATGCAAGGTTGGCGACGGCGAAGCAAAATCCGTAACGCTTGACGACAACTACGGGTTTGAAGTGCCTGCGGCGGAAGCAATCGGCAACATTGTGGTGGAAGTTGGTGGCATTGCAATCAACACTTATACGGTCACCTATCACCGTGGCGGCGAAGCCACAACCGAAACGGTAGAACACGGCAAAGACGCGCAAAATGCGGCAATTACGCCTAGCACCGAAACAAAGGACGTGCTTGACGGCTACACCTATATGCACGACGAAAAATGGGTTACCCAAGACGGCGGCATGATTGTTGCCACTCTTACAAACATCACGGCGGACATGGACGTGTACTACAAGGACGAAGTGCTTGTGCGTAGCGAAGTTGCGTACTATGCGCCTATGAACGGCGCCGTTACGTATTACACAATCAAGCAAATGAACAGCTATGTCGCAGGCTTGGAAAACGGCGACGTTGTGTTCAAAGTGCTTATCAAGTCTGTCGCAACGGACGGTTCTTCCGAGGAAGAAGGCAAAACGTCGTTTGTAATCTACGGCACTGCGGTTTACAATCCTGCCAATGAAATGGGCGTTTCCGTGATGGCAAGCGAGCTCAACAAGTGGTTTACGGTAAAGGCAAGCGCCGCCGACAAGAAAGTTACCGTTTACAGACCCGACGGCACGGTAGCGACGGAAAAAACGTTTGAAGCGTACGCCGCAGATACAATTTCTCTCGCAATCCACGCCGACGCGGCTGTTGCGGCAGTCAATCCCGTCATGCCCGAACTTTGCACCGTGACATACCTTGACGAAAACGGCGGACAACTTCACGTCGAAAAGGTCATAAAAGGCACAGTAGCAAGCTATGTTTACGAAAAAGACGCAATCGATTTGGATGGCGGATACAAACAAGTATTTACAGGCAAGTGGCTTACGGAAAAGAATGGCACGGATATCGCCGATTTGTCTAATGTACAAAGCAATGTCACTGTTTACCTTGGACTGAACAGCTACGTTTACAAGCATTATGAACCGACGGAATGTCCTGATTACACAAGAGTGCTTGCCACTAACAAGTATATTTCGTCGAAAGCGGAGGTTGTCAGATTCAGAATCAGAGTATTGTCAAGCACAAATACGGAATATCCATCGGTTGTCGTTTATCCGTCTACAACATGGAGCGAAGCCGTTTATGCCGAGGCTGTATCTTTGTATGTGGGGGATATTTTCGGTCAATGGCTTACTGTCGAAATCAACCAGGCAAAGAAAACCCTTACATTGTATAAACCCGACGGAACGGTCAAAGAAACAAAAACGGTAACGAATTTTGCTTTGAGTAACATCACGTTGTGGATGAATTCTCACTCGTTTGACATTGCCGTGGATGTAGAAACTGTGGAGTTTTACGATACGGATAAAACCACGTTGCTGTACTCGGGTCTTGTGTCTACGGACGGTGGATTTGTGTATACGTCCGCAGCCGACAGCGAAGGTTACACAAAGACAGTCGATACATGGTTACCCATTGACGGAAGCGCAAACAAAATGTATGCGGCAAAGGCAACGTACTCCAAGACAACGGCAAATCCGAATCTGTACAATTATGTCACGTTAAGTGATTTGAATAAATACGTTGTTGCAAATGAAAACGGAGTTGCTACGTTTAAGGTCAAGTTTACATTCAATGAGTGGACCAGTTTCAAACTCTTTGAAACGGCGCAAAGCACTAAGGAAACAATGCAAATCGGTCTTGATGTGAGCTGGAGCGGAAAGTGGTTTACGTTTGAACTCGATACAACCAATAAGACTTTGAAAATGACCCAGCCTGACGGTACGGACAAAACATACGATATAACGTCTACCAACGTTTCAGGCTACGCCTTTATGAGAACTGGGGAAAAGGAATTTAGCATAGAAGTAGTGAATTTGTAATCTGTTTCCAATAATTTCATCGAGCGAGGGAATATCCCTCGCTCTTTGAAATTAAACTCTTTGTAAGCAAAAAAAACAATACGTTATGAAAAATCTTGAAATAATTGCTTTTTCCATCGACCTTGCAAGACAAAAGGAAAGAGCGGAGTTTGTCAAAAATCAAATGAAGTTTTGCCGTGCCAACGGTTACAACACCGTGTTGTTGTACCTGGAAGCGAGCGTGCGCACAAGCGTTACGGCATTTTTCGACGAGGCTTCTTCGTACTCGCTTGAAGAGATTGCCGACATGGTAAACTACGGCGAAAGTATAGGGCTTGACGTGGTGCCTGCGTTTGAAACGCTTGCCCACATGGAGAAATTTTTTGTCTACAAGCAGCTTGCCGACCTTGCCGAGTTTGACGACGAACATAGTCGGGGACGGGATTTTTGCTCGTCGCTCTATCCGCACGGAAGCCACGGCTGCGCAACGAATCCGCGTTTGCAAAGTTTTACAGACAAATACGTTACCGAAGTTTGCGGCGTGTTCCACAGTAAGTACGTGCATATGGGCATGGACGAGATGTTTCAGTTCGCCTGTTGCGACGATTGCAGACGAACAATTGAAGGCGGCGTGACCAAGCAACAACTGTTTGTGGATTTTGTGTTGCATGCACATGCTCTTGTTGCTGCCATGAATCGTACAATGTTGATGTGGGACGATATGTTGGAATACTACCCCGTTGCCGGATTGTTGCCGAGAGATATAGTGCTTTGCAACTGGAATTATATTTATGTGGGCGTATCTCCGCGTGGCAAGTGGACGGGACGTAGCGGTGTCGATCCGTTTGCGTTGTATGACAAACTCGGCTTCAGATATATGTTTTGTTGCAAGGCAGGCAATCTGTCGCAGACGTTTAATGTCGACAGTTACACGGCATATGCAGAGAGGCACAATCCCCTCGGCGCAATACTCACCTCGTGGGAACGTTCCGATTGTTTCTATCCGTGCTTGCAACCTGTCGTAGCTTATGCGGGTCGGTTGTGGAGAGGTATGTCGGACGGTAAAACAGCGGTTGACGTATTTGCCGAGTACATTGGCAACGGTGATTTGTCCGAACGTCTGGTCAATCTTTTTGCACCCGATTTTGTATTTTGCCGTACGGACATCGTTAAGGTAGCGGAAGAAAACAGTCATGTTTTTTCTGCTTACATTGCTCGGTTAAATGCGACACTACAAGCATTTGAAAGGTACAAATCGGTACATATCGATGACGACAACGACGTTTTTGACGACCTGTATGCCAATCTTGCTTTGCAGTATGCGCAGTTGTCTTTGTCGGCTTTGGGCAACAAGATTTTTGACGAGTACGAGTGTGGCGGAGTTGTAACGGCTCAACCGTATCTTGTTGCCATTGAACGAGCCGAAACGTTGTTTGACCTGGCGCAAAACATAGGCAGTAAATTGTGGACAAAGTATCGCGGTGGGATAACAAGTTGCGGCAATGCCTGGCAAAGGCTGTGCGAAGGAAACAAGCAACTTGTCGCCGATTTGCGGAAGGATTTGTATTCCGTCGTCGGGCAAAAGCGCGGAGTGTTGCGTTTGCGTCTGATGTTGCCCGACACTTATGCAAGTATTCGTGCCGAAGTTTTTGTGCGTTATGTCGGTCAAAGCGAAGATGCGTTGCTGCAGCGCAGCAGTACAAAAACAATGCTTACAATGTTTGACGTCTCGGGCGAATACGTGTTGCGTTTTGCCACCGAACCGCAACTGATTGAGTACGTTTTGTTTGCCGCCTACGGCGAAGGCGCGCAGTATCCCGTTTATGCCGAACACTTTGACGGCAAAAATTGGCACGCGCCCGTTGCGGCAAAAGCGGCGTGCGGCATGGTGAAAGGCGAGCAGAATATTTTGCAGAACAACGCAAGTTTTGGTGTGCTTGGTACAGATGACGGACGTTGTCATCTTGACGATATGTCGCTTGGCAAACAACGCAACGCAATCAGGATAGTTTTTTGACGTGTCGGTGCGTGTAATGTGGCTACGCGGGCAGGCAAAATATTGCAAAGAATGTATTTGACAAAAGGACATAAGGGAAAAATGAACAAAGATTTTATTTGGGGCGTCGCCTCTGCCGCGTATCAGATCGAAGGTGCGGAAAACGAAGGCGGAAGAAGTCCGAGTATTTGGGACAAACAGTTTACGGAAGGCAAAACCCTGGGCGACATGAACGGCAGTGTTGCATGCGACCACTATCATCGTTACAAGCAAGACATTGCATTGATGCACGAGCTGGGTGTAAAAAACTATCGGTTTTCCGTCAGTTGGTGTCGTATTATGCCCGACGGTACCGGCGCCGTCAATGCCGAGGGCGCGCGTTTCTACAACGATTTGGCAGACGAACTGTTGAAGTACGGAATTACGCCGTGGGTTACTGTTTATCACTGGGATTTGCCCCGCAAGTTGTTTGAAGAGGGCGGTTTTCTGAACGACAAAATAAGCGACTACTTTGCCGATTATGCCCGTGCCGTGGTTGAAATGTTTGGAGAAAAAGTGTCCAACTACATTATTTTCAACGAGCCGCAAGTCGTGGTAGAGGACGGACATTTTACGGGGGCGCATGCGCCTTTTTTACAATTGAGTCGTAGCGACGTTTTTCGCGTTGCGCACAATGTGTTGTTGTGCATAGGTAAGGCGGAAAAGGCAATGCGTAAGGCTGCAAAACACAAACTGAACCTGGGCGTTTCGCCGTGTTTTACTCCGATGATTCCGACCGAAGGTTGCGACAAGACGTTTGCCGAAAAATACAATTTTTTGCCCAACGGGGAGTTTTACGACGGCTGTTTCTTTACCGATGCGTTGATAAAAGGCGAGTTTTCGGACGAATACAAACAGTGGTTTGCCGAGTACGGCTACAACCCGTCGCAAGACGATTTACGCACGATAAAGTGCAACTTCGATTTCTTCGGCGTCAACTATTATCAAGGGTTTTATGTCGAAGAAAATGAAAACGGTATAAGAAAATTGCCGCTTTCGCCCACAGACAAAGTGACGGCGATGGGCTGGAAGGTTACGCCCGAAGGCATAGAATACATCGTCAGGTACTACTACGAGCGTTACGGTCTGCCCATCATTTTTGCGGAAAACGGCGTTGCGATTACGGAGTGGAAGACGATTGACGGCGAAGTACCCGATTATATGCGGATAGATTTTATTCGCAGGCACATCGAAGTGTTGAAAAGGGTTGCCGAAACCTACCCCGTAGCAGGCTACTTCTATTGGACATTTATGGACAACTTCGAATGGACGGCAGGCTACTCGAAACGCTTCGGATTGGTCTATGTGGATTACGCCACGCAGGAACGTACGCCGAAGAAAAGTGCCTACTGGTACAAGAAAGTAATGCAAACCAACGCCGAAGATTTGTCGGTGGATTAGGCGCGGGCGGTAAATACCATGCTGACGGCGAGCCGTTGTTAAGGTGAAAAGTTGCCCGAAAAATACATACGTATGCAAAATCCGGCGACAAATTACGGCGTTTTGGGCGCAACAAACCAACAAAAAGCAAAAAAAAGTATAAGCAAAATTTCAGAGTTTTCGTCGTTGCTGTCGTTGACTGCATGCGGCAAACTCCGACAAATACACACTTTGTGGAAATCTTGTTTCGCTTAAGGGGTTACAAGCGCGTTAAATACAAATAGAATAAATGCAATAGCTCAATGTAAAGAGTCCGGGTGCGGACTCTTTTTTACTCAAAAAAATTGTTTTTCGTGTGTATATGTGAGCGTAATTGTGCGACCGATTCTTTGTCGGCTAGTCAGATTGCCGTCGTCAAAGAACGCGTAAAAACGCACAAGCCGGTAGGTTTGCGGTAATTCCGTCGGCTTTTAAGTAGCCATGTGATAATCTCTGCACTTGACTAACGGCAAATTTAGTGTATAATAACCTTATTTACAAGAAAACAACGGGAGGCGCACAGTGATTACAGACAAAATACTTACGCTACACATCAACATCCCCAGCGAGCGCGAAAAGATTTGCGCCGTAGGCAGGGCATTGTCCGTGCCCGACCGCGTCAGAATATTAAACTTGCTTACCGCGCGTTCGATGAATCTCAACGAGATTTCCAAGGTGTTGGATATTCCCGTTTCGTCGGTGTCCAACCATATCAACGCTTTGCAGGACGCCGAACTTGTGCTGGTTACCTACCAACCGAGCGCGAAAGGACACGTTAAGTTGTGCAGCGAGATGGTTTGCATGGTACAAATCAAGCGTGCCACGCCCAAAACTTCGGACAACGACGCATATTGCATGGAAATGCCCGTCGGCATGTACACCGACTGCGACATCAAGTCTCCGTGCGGAATGGCAAGCGCGGAAAAACAGCTTTTTGCGCCCGACTCGCCGGAGTACTTCTTTCTGCCCGAGCGCAAAGATGCCGAGTTGGTGTGGTTTTCGCACGGGTATGTCAGTTACATGTTCCCGTATTCCTCGCCCGAAGCCAAACCCGTCAACGAAATCAGCTTTTCGTTGGAGTTGTGTTCGGAGGCGGTGTACTATCGCAACGTGTGGCCCAGCGACATTACCTTTCTGATAAACGACGTCGAAGTGTTGACGTACACATGCCCGGGTGACTTCGGGGGCAGGAGAGGAGTATACACGCCGGAGTTCTGGCCTGTGTCCAGTTCGCAATTCGGGTTGCTGAAAAAGATTACGGTCAACAAAAGCGGCGCATACATTGACGACCAGCTTGTTTCCAAAGACGTAACGATATCTAGACTAGGCATTGTCGCCGGCAATGCGGTCAAGTTTACCGTTTTGCTGAAAGACGACGCCAAACACCAGGGCGGAATCAATATTTACGGGAAGCATTTCGGAGATTTTCCGCAAGCTATAATAATGATGATAAGGTAAACCGTGATATCGGTGCACGGAAGAGACGTTTTTTTGACGGCTGCCGAACGTGATAATCCTTATCCTTGCTTGTTTTGGCATCTCTTGTACAAATAAAATATTTTTTTTACAAAAAACATTTTCTTTGATTTTTAAGTAACGTACATCTTAACGGCTTTTTGTGGAAATGGCATGAGGAAACTTCTTCGGACAAAAGAGGTTTCCTCATTTTTTTTGTTAATTCTGAACACTGTTTCGATATATCTTCCAAAATTAAGTAACGTTTCCAAAATGTTGAAAACATAACTGTTTAATTTGCCCGAAATATGAATATTCGAGACAGCTTGAATATGCTACAATATCTTTGGGGAGTTGTACCCTGAAGGCTTTTTGTGCCGTGTTTTGCGAAAAAGGCATTGAATTACAGTGTTTTACTGCCGGTTTTGCATACTAAAAGCAATCCCAAAATCGGTATTGTCATCTACAAACAATGTGGAGGAAAACAATGAAAAAGAAATTGTCAATGATACTTGCGCTTGTGCTGACGCTTTGTCTGGTGTTGTCTTTGTCGGCAGTGCTTGTCGGCTGCGACGACTTGCCCGGCGAGGGCCCCGAAGAAGAAATCGACCCCAACCGTACGCAATTGCGCATAGGTAACTACTACGGCGGCTTGGGTGACGGTTGGCTTAACGAGCTTAAACGTCAGTACGAAGAACTGCACCCCGACGTGCAGATACTTATTACAAACGACAAACCGTCCTTTACGCCCGACCAACTAAAAAACAGTATTGCCACAGACAAGCACCAACTGTACTTTGTCGAAAAACAATACTATTATGATTTGGTCAACGACGGCAAATTGGCAGACGTCACGGACGTCGTTACCGAAAAACTTACCAAGTACGGCGAGGACGTGTCGATTGCCGAAAAGATTTCCGACGATACCCTGCGTGAATACTACGGAGGCAAAACCACAGGCAACAAGTACTACGGATTGCCCAGTTACATGTCGCACAGCGGAATAGTGTACGACGTGGACTTGTGGGAGAATAAAGGCTTCTACATTGCAGACGGCTCGACAGACACCAACGTCAAGTACACCAAGGGCGACAACAAGTCGGCAGGTCCTGACGGAATCAAGGGTACGCGCGACGACGGTATGCCCGCAACCTACGAACAATTCAAAAAACTTGTCAAAAAGATTACCGCAAGTAACGTTACTCCGTTTATCTGGAGCGGCGGTATCGGCGTATACCAGACAATGGCGACGACGGCATGGTGGGCGGACTACGAAGGTTACGACAACTTTTTGCTCAACTACACCTTCAGCGGCAGTTACACCTTTGACGGCGACAGCACGCCTACGCAAATCACCGAAGAAAACGCCTATATGTTGCAAAAACAAAAGGGCAAAAAGTACGCTTTGCAGTTTGCCAAGGACCTTGTAACCAACCCCAACAACTACACGCTGAGCAGTGGCGGTACCACCAAGGACCACCTTGGCGCACAGTACGAATTTATCAAGAGCTACCCTTCGTCGCAGCCCGTGGCAATGATTCTGGAGTCCGACTGGTGGGAAAACGAAGCGCGCAACAACAACGCGTTTTCCGACATGGTTCCCAAGTACGGCGAAAAGTGGGCTTATGTATGGCACGCGTAGGTTTGCGTATATGCCCGTACCTAAGACTACGGGTTCGGCGCAAGGTGAAACGGTTTTGTCCACTTCGGCGACATGCTGTTTCTTCATCAATGCCAACGCAGGCGACAAAATGGATCTGGCAAAAGATTTTTACCAATTTTGCCATACGGAAAACTCTTTGCGCGTGTTCAATGCCTACACGGGTATGTGCCGTCCGTTTAATTACACCCTTACCGACGAACAGTACGAAGGTCTGACGTATTTTTCCAAGTATATTTACGATATGTACAAAGGCGAAAACCCCGCAAAAGTCATCTACGACATCGGTTTGTGCAACACTCGTCTGAGTGACGTCACCTACTTCCGTGACAGATGGGAGTGGAACGCCAACGTCGGCAGTGTTCCGTACGACAACCCGTTTAAGGCTTTTGCTTCGGACAGTTCGCTGACCGTGGAAAGCTACTTCAACGGCTTGTTCAAGTACCATTCGGAAAACTGGTCGCGTTTCGGGTTATAACCTAATATTTTGTCAAAGAGGGAGTTGTTTCAATTCCCTTTTTGCGGCAAAATTTTCGGTCAGAAAGCAAGTTTTGTAATAAAAATCTTCAAAAAGGAGGATTTTTAAGTGAAAACGCCAAAGAAAAGAAAGCTGGGCGCAAAGATATTTTACTGGGCAATACTGGCATTGCCTTTGTTGCAGTTTGCTATATTCTACATCGGCGTCAACGTCAACTCGCTGTTGTTGTCCTTCAAGGAGTATTCCGCAGGCGAAGGCTTCAGGTGGCTTGCGTGGGACAATTTGTTTGCCAATTACAAAAAGTTTTTCGTCGATCTCGGCAACGATATTGTGCTTAAGTATTGTCTGGAAAACTCGTTTGTGATATGGCTGTTTACGGTTATTCTCATTACGCCGATTTGTATATTGTTTTCCTACTATCTGTACAAAAAACGCACGTTGAGCAACGTGTTTAAGGTACTGTTGTTTATGCCGACCATTATCCCCGGGATAGTCATGGTTCTGGTGTACAAGTATTTTGTCGACGGCGGCATACCCATCTTGCTTGAAAAGTGGTTCAATTTGCGGGTTCTCGGCTTGTTGTACAAGCCCGACACGGCATTGTGGATGATTGTTATTTTCCTTTGTCTGACGGGGTTTGGTACGGGCATGTTGTTGTACACGGGCGCAATGTCGCGCATCGACAACAGCCTGCTCGAAAGTTGCCAGCTTGACGGAGCCAACTCCTGGCAAGAGTTGTGGCACATCATTCTGCCGTCCATCTATCCTACGTTTACAATGCAGATGGTTTTCGGCGTGGCGACGTTTTTCACAAGTCAGGCGGCATTGTACAGCTTTTACGGAATAAATGCTGCTCCGCAAAACTACACCATAGGTTATTGGCTGTTTTTGATGGTGGCGGGCGACAACGGCACTTATTCGCAGTATCCGTACGCGTCTGCCGCAGGTATAGTGTTTACCTTGGTCGCCGCACCCGTAACGCTGTTGGTCAAGTACCTTATGGAGCGGTTCGGTCCGTCGGAGGGTTGACGCATGAAAAGAATTATCAAAAAGAAAGAAAACGACAAGGATTTCAGCGGTGTACGCAGCAAACCCAACGCCGCAACCGTAGTTACGTTTGTGCTGCTGGCGGTGTACGGAGTTGTCATGATAACGCTGTTTGTCTGGGCGCTGTTTTCCTCGGTCAAAACGCAGTACGACTTTGAAAACAACCCCTTCGGATTCCCCGAAGAGTGGAAGTTCAGCAACTACCTTGTCGCCTTGAGTAAGTTCAGCGTACCTGTAATACAAGACGGCGTGTCGCGCAAAGTATTTTTGCCCGAGATGTTGCTCAACAGCCTTATTTACTCGGTAGGTTGCACTATTGTCAACACGGCGGTTACATGCTGTGTGGCGTACGTCACGGCGAAATACAATTACCGTTTCAGCAAAGTGGTGTACGGCATAGTAATCGTAACCATGGTGTTGCCCATTGTCGGCAGTTTGCCGTCGGAATTGGAAATGGCGCGTAATCTCGGCACGTACGACCACTTCTGGGGCATCTTCGTAATGAAAGCCAACTTTCTCGGTATGAACTACCTGATTTTCTACTCGGCTTTCAAAAATTTGCCGTGGGACTACGCCGAGGCTGCGTTTGTCGACGGCGCGTCACACTTCCACGTCATGACAAGGATAATGATTCCGATGATACGACCGGTAATATCCGTAGTGTTGTTGTTGTCCTTCATCGGCTATTGGAATGACTACTACGTGCCCATGATGTTTATTCCCAATCACCCTGTTGCCGCATACGGTTTGTATCGCTACCAACAGGCAACCGACTCGGCAATCAGCACTATCCCGATGAAGATAAGCGGATGTATGATAGTGTTTGCGCCGATATTCGTGCTGTTTCTTTGTATGAAAGACAAACTGATCGGCAATCTGACCGTAGGAGGTTTGAAAGGATGAAGAAAAAAATTATTCTTGCACTTGTCTGCATTTGTTGTTTGTCCGCTGTTCTGGCAAACGTCAATGTTGGCGCGGCGGTATTTGTCTACAACTTGTTCGATCTGAACAACTGCTACTCGCAAACAAACGCCGCAGTCCCGACCGACACCGGCATTACCGTTGCGGACAGGGGATTGCAAATCACAGCCAAAGGCGACGGCGCAAGCGTAAGTTACAAAAACACGGCGAGCGGATTGTTTGACATATCGTTTTTGCCGTATTCGAGCGCAACTTACGGCGGTTCGAGCTACGAAGGCGACAGCTACGACAACAAGTATCAGGATTTGGACGAGATGAGTCTTGTCTTTACCGAAACAAACGGCAGCAAGCGTTCGTTTGCAGTCAGACTGACGGGCGGCGCGGACGGCAACAACGTCACGGTAAATGCGTCCGTCGAAACAAACGACTACCGCGGAGGTATGTACTACTATCGCGACAACAACGCTTGCGGCAGCACAAGCGGTTACAACGCAAACGGCGTGTATACGTACTTGTACGGATGCAGTTTCTCCAACGTTGCGGTCGCTTCGGGAGCGTATGCCTCGGCAAACGTCAGCCCCGTGCGCATTGTGTTTGACCCCGTCGGGATGAAGGTGTACGGCTACAACTATGGTTACAATGCATATGCCGCCGAAAAACGCCTTATCTGGGACATGGGCGCAAGCGTAAACGACGGACGAAACGTCGGCGTCAGCTACTCTTCGTTTGAACAGTACACCGTCAGCCTGGTGTTTGACAAAGTAAAGGCGGGCAAAACGGCTTCGATCGTGCTGTATTCGATAAACGGTCAAAACTTTGCAAACTCCGTCGCAACAAACACGGCAGGACCCGAATGTGCAGTGTTCGACGTCGGCGCGGCAACGGTGGGCGAAAGTTACACGTTGAAAAAACCGACATGCTTCGACGTTGTTTCGGGAATCATCGATTTTGACGGACTTGTCAAGGTTGCCTCCCCCGACGGCGAAACGGAGGCCATCTACGCAGACGGAGCAAAGGTTACTCCCGACAAGGAGGGCTTCGTCGCGTGGCAGGACGGAGTAAGTTTCGTGTGCCGTGCCACAGGCGACTACACGATCATTTACAAGGCGAAAGACGGCGACGGCATTTACGGGCAACCTTACACCGTTACCGTTGCGGCAGCGGCAGCTGCGACGGCAAAATTCATCGTTACCGACGAGTACGAAACCTACCTGCGGGTAGGCGCAAACATAACGGTGACGGGCGCAAAGTGGATTGTCGGAGACGGCACCGTCGGCGCAACGTGCGTTGTAAGCAGTCCGGACGGGACGATTTTGCAAAGTCCGTACACGGCGGCGCAACAAGGCAGATACACGCTGACTTATTCCGCCGAGGTGCAGGGCAGGCAGTTGACGACCAACGTGTACGTGTATGCGTTTGAAGATAACGACGCGCTGCTGCGTTGCACTAACGGTGTGTCTGTAACATCTGCAGGATCCGACCTGCACAGCGAGCTTGCGGGACTTGTGGCGTCAACAACCGTTGCCAATGGTACGATTACCTACAAGCAGACAATCGACATCAAAAACAAAACCAAGGAAGACACGCTTATCTCGTTTATGGCACTGCCCAGGACAATGGGCGCGTCGGCAATGGGGCAAATCGCCGTCAGACTGACGGACAGCGCAAACGACAAAAACTACGTATTGTTGCTGGTCAGCCCTTCTACGGAACAGGACATGAGCGTTGTTCGCGCAGGCTCGGCGGAGCAGACGCCGGCGGGACGCTCCAACAGTGGCTCGGTGGAGTCCTACGTGGGCGGCGGTACAAAATTCTTCCACAGCTTTTACGGTGTGGCAAACTACGTGGACATCACTAAGCAGTTTGTCGACGTGCGCATGGACTACAAGAGCAGGCAAATTTACGTCGGAGACAAACTTGTGTGCGACCTTGACGACAGCGAGTACTTCGTCAATGCGTGGGATGGTTTTGAAGGCGACGCGATACTGTCGGTTACCATGCGCGAGTTGTCCGGCGACAGCGCAAGCGTACTTATCGACAAGATTGACGGACAAAAAATCTACGGCAAGTACCACGGCGACTGCGTTCCGCCTGTTGTCGGTGCCGATTTCGACGAAACGGACATTCCCAAGGCCGTTGTAGGGCGCAAGTATCCGTTGTTGCCCGTCCGCGTGACGGACAATGTCGACGCTTTGCCCGACGTACAAGCTACCGTGACGGATCGCAACGGCGTAGTGGAAGTAACGGACAATGCGTTTGTGCCGACTGCGGAAGGCGAGTATTACATTACGTTTGCCGCAACGGACAAGGCGGGCAACCAAACTACGGTCAGGTACACGGTCAACGCTTATACCGGGATTGACACGCTTGACATATCGACGAACGGCGATGTGCCGTCGCAAGCATATGTCGGCGAAAAGATTATTCTGCCTGCCTGCACCGTGGTCGGCGGCAGCGGTATGAATGTGATTACCGTCACCGCAACGGGCAAAAATACCGGTACCGTTTACAACGCGACCGACCTTGTGTTTGTACCGCTTGTACAGGACACGTATGAAGTCGTCTACGCCGTGACGGACTACCTCGGGACAAAGCAAACGACGTCGCAAACCGTCGGCGTAACGATAAACGACAAACCCGTGTTTGACAGCACTCCGCAGCTGCCCGAGATACTTATTTCGGGACGCGCAACGACTTTGCCTCAAGTCAACGCATACGACTACAAGGCAAACAAACCGGCGACGGTAGCGGTAATGGTGGAAGCGGACGGCACTACGGAACAGGTTGGCAACGACCTTGTGTACGTACCTCAGACCACGGCGGCAAATGTGTCGGCTGTGGTTGTGTACACGGCAACTGCGGCAAGCGGCGCAACGCAACAGATGCGCTTTGACGTGCGCATTGTAAGTCTGCGCGACGAGGACGGCGCGCTTGTGCTTTCGCGGTACTTTGTTGCCGACAACACCGTGAATCTTGTGCAAAACGAAGACTACCTGACGCTTGACTTCGGCGCGGGCGACGACAAAAAGATTGAGTTTGTCAAAAAGCTGTACTCACACGGATTTGAACTGACATTCGACGTCCCGTCGGGCGCAAACAATTTCAACAAACTGTCAATCACCCTCACCGATGCGGCTGACCCCGACAAGAAGGTTGTGTTTACTGCCAGGAAGGGCGGCTTTGCCGACAGAACGACGGTTGTGTCGATAAACGGCTTGCAGGAGGTATCGGTCGAAGGTAACTTCTTCGAGTCGGTCAAGCTGATGCGCGTGGCATACGACAACAAGGACTACTCCGTCAAGGACTCTTCGGGCTTGACTGTCGGTTACGTCAAGTACTATGCCGACGGCAGTTTGTTCCGCGGATTCTCCGACACGGTGTTTATGCAAATAACCGCCGAAGAGGTGCAAGGCACGTCCCAGATCAATTTGTACAAGGTGGGCAATCAATTGCTGATGGAAAACGACAACGATTACACCCAACCCATCATTGTAACCGACGGCGAAATATCCCGCTCGGTCCGGAAAGGACAAACCCTTGTGGTCAGCGCGGCAAAAGCGTACGACGTACTGGGATTTGAAACTACCACAACAGTGTCTGTCGTCAAGGACGGCAAGGTGATACTTGCAAACACGTCCGCCGACAAGGAATACACCGTGACATTGGACGAGTACGGCGAATACACGATTGTGTACAGTGCCGTCGATGAAAACGACAATGTCGCAAACGCAACCCTTGTGGTCAATGTTCGCGACGACGTTGCGCCCACGATACAGGTTGACCGGACAGAGTTGGTTGTATATGCAAATACGGCGGTTAAACTGCCGAAAGCGACAGCTACGGACGACGTAAGCGTCGCAAAAGAGTACGTATTTGTGATTGACTGCGACAACAACATGATAAACGTAACCGGCAAGGAGGAGTACACGCCTGCCAGGAAAGGTATTTATACAATACGCTATGTTGCCGTCGATTCGTCCGGCAACTACGGCATCGTCGATGTCGTTTTGAAGGTTGCGGAGGCAAAACAATGAACAAGATCATCAGGCTGACAAGCGTAATTCTGGTATTGATGTTTAGTTTGACTATGCTATTTGCTTGTACCGATAACAATGGCAACAAGCCGACCTACGAGGAAGATCCGGGCAAAACGCTGACGGAGACAAACATTCTGTTGGCAAACAACGGAACAACCGACTACAAAATCGTCCTTCCCGAAAATCCCCAAAAGAAGGAACTTGTGGCGCGTAACGAACTTGTCGAGTTTCTCGGCAAGGCAACAGGCGCAACCTTTGCCGTTGTCAGCGACAACGGATTGACATTCAATCCGCAGGATAAGTACATCTCTGTCGGCAACACCGAGATTCTTGCCACAAGCGGCGTCGCGGTGGAGCAAGACAAACTTACTTCCGACGGATACCGCATTGTCACCAAGGGCAACACGGTAATTATTGCCGGTCCGTCCGACTACGGAACACTGTACGGAGCGTACGCTTTTCTCAATTGGCAAATAGGTTTCGAGACCTACGCCGAGGACGAAGTGTACTACGAAACGAAAACGCAACTCAAGTTGTTGAAATTCGACGAAACGGAAGCTCCCGACTTTGAAAAACGCCAACTCGGTTACTACACGGCGTGGTCCATCGACAGTTACCGCGACCGTCTGCGCGTGGAACGCCACGGCAAAGACTGGATTTACGGCTCGCACAGTCACTTTACCATTATGCCCAAGGGAACCTACTACGCGCAACACCGCGATTGGTACAGCTCGGACGGTACGCAACTGTGTCTTACCAACGAAGAAATGCGCAAGGAATTTGTTGCGCGGTTGAAGTACATCATTTCTTCGCACCCCGACGAACACTACATTCTGTTGGGCGCCGAGGACGTCAACTCGTTCTGCTACTGTGACAACTGCAAAAAGGCAATAGCCAAGTACGGCACGGAAAGCGGCGTGGACATGGTGTTTGTCAACAAGGTCGCGCGCGATATCAACGCGTGGCTGGAACAAACCGACCCCGATCGCTTCATCTACATCGGCACGTTTGCTTACAACAAGACAATTCCCGCGCCTGTCAAAAAGAACGCCGACGGCGAGTATGTCCCCACTCACGTGGACGTGGTTGCCGAACCGAACGTATTTATCTACTTTGCTCCGCTCGGAGCCAACTTCAGCTACGGTTTCCTGGACGAGGAACACAATTCCGAAATTGCCCAAAGCATGTTAGGGTGGAAGGTTATCTGTCCGACATTCTGCATCTGGACATACAGTGCAAACTTCTTCAACTATTTTACCAACTTCAACAATTGGGGCACTCAGGCCTTGCAATACAGGGAGTTGAAAAGTGTCGGCGGTAAGGTTATCTTTGACATGGGTACATGGGACACGGCGGCTCCGTCGTTTGAACGTTTGCGCTCTTACGTCACGGCAAAGCTGATGTGGGACACCGAAGCCGACACTCAAAAACTTATTGCCGACTTCATGCAGCACTACTACAAGGATGCGGCGGAGTACATGACAAAGTACTACGATCTGATGCGTTCCTACCTTGAAGTAATCCGTGTGGAAAACAACATGGATGCCACCTGCTACGTCAACTACAACAATGTCAAGTACTGGTCGAAAGCCTACGTTGATACGTGCATGAGCTACTTCGAACAAGCACTTGCCGCAGTGGAAAAGTACAAACAAAGCGACCCGACGTTGTACGAATCGTTGACCAAACGAATAAAAATGGAAAAGTTGTCCGTTTTGTTTGTCGCATTGCAACATTACCAACAAACATACACCCCGTCGCAACAAAAGGCAATGATTGACGAGTTTGAAGAAGTGGCAAAGGCAAACAACGTTATGTATTGGCACGAACACACCAATCTGGCGCAAGGCGACGACGGCGCGGTGGACAAGCGCATCAATGCATGGCGGCTGTCGATAGGTGAGTGAGGTGCAACATGAACAAAAAATTACTACTCGTATTGATGTTTGTTTTGTGCGTGACGTTGTTGTGCGCATGCAAACCCACCGATGACAATCCGCCTGATCCTGCTCCCGACAAAGTGGAAATTACTCTGTCGGCGCAGCAATTGGAATTGGAAATGGGACAGTCTGCGACCGTCACAGCAACGGTCAGCGGTAGCGAAGAAGTGCCTGTATGGACAACATCCGCGGCGGGCATTGCAACGGTCAGCGGCGGCAAGGTGACAGCTGTAGCGGATGGCTCCGCGACAATCACGGCAACGATCGGAGACGTAGCGGCGACTTGCGTTGTTACCGTCAACTCGCACGAAACGGTCACCCTCGACCGCACCGCATTGAGATTGTTTAAGGGCGAAAGCGTCAAAGTGGGCGCAACGGTAAAAAGGGGGCTTGTCGAACAACAAGTTGCCGTCAGTTACAGCGCGCAACCCGAAGGCTACGTGACCGTGGACGACGACGGCGTCGTCACGGGTGTAAAAATTACCAAGTCGCCCGTAACGGAAGTGTTGCTTACGGCAACAACCGCCAACGGTACCACAGCCACCTGCACCGTTACGGTGGAAGAAGTTGTGGTAATCAATCTGTCGCAAACCGAAGTCACTTTGCATCCGAACGGACAAAATTCCGCCCGTATCGAAGTCAGCGGCAAAAAGGGACAATATGCTCTCAATGCCGCTTCGGTAGAGTGGACAAGCAGCAACCCCGACATAGTCGAAGTAAAAGTCGATTCCAAGGGGGCAACTCTTACGGCAAAAAAGAGCGGAGACGTAACGATCACCGCAAGCGTGGCTGGCTCGTCCGAAGTGGCTGTGTGCAACGTTGAAAGCTGGTACGCACTGTCGACGCCCGCCGACATGGAGTACATGCGCACGGATATAAACGGCGTGTTTAAGCTCGTCAGCGACATCGACTTCGGCGGTAAGGCGTGGGACGGCGTTACCAAATGGAAAGGCGACGGAATCCCCGACAGCGAGTATTTCGGCGGCACGCTTGACGGACAGGGCTACGCAATCAAAAACATCAACATTTTGTCCGGTTGGAACAACGGCATTATCGGTCAGACCAACACCACAAGCGTAGTTCGCAATCTGTCGGTCATCAATCTTGTCAACCAGGACACAAGCAACAAGGTAGGCAGCGTTGTTTCCTTTAATAAAGGTCTGATAGAAAACTGCTACCTGGAAAACACCATTCAAAGCGACAGTCAAAGCAACTGGAACAGTCACGGCGGCATTGTTGCCACCAACGCGCAAACGGGCATAATACGCAACTGTATCGTGCGCGTGACGGCAAGCCGCGCCTACAACAACGCGGGAGCCATTGTCGGCTACAACTGCGGTGTAATAGACAATTGCTACGCCATTTGTACCGAAGCGAGGTTGCCTTTGTACGTAGAGTGGAGCAATTCTCTCGGTACCATTACCGATTGCGGCGTGTATACAAGCGTCGCCGACTTCGTAAGCGGCGCACAACTGCACACTTTTTCCGACAAGGTGTGGACAAACACGGGCTTGGACGTACCGTCGCTGTACCACTACCAAAGTGTGTCGTTTGACAAAGATACTTTGTACTTTGCGCAGGGTCGTCGTTACAACATCAACCCCGCCAACGTGACGGGAGCAGAGATGCAGTGGCAACTCGCAGGCGACGACGGCGCACTTGTGTGCGAGCAAAACGCCGACAATTCTCTGAATTTCTTTGCGCGCAAAAAGGGCGTGGCAAGGTTGACCGTCAGGCTTGCCAACGGATCTACCGCCGGCGTAAACATTGTAGTTACCGGCGTTGTGATTTCGCCCGACGTCGAAAACGTCAGTCTGGACTACAACAATCCGTCTCTTTCCGACGAAAAAGCCATTCGATTGTTTGACGAACAGGGCAACGAGATTACACAGCACCTGACCTTTACTACCACCGACGATCGCGTTGCAACTGTTGGCGAAAACGGTGTAATCACCGCTGTCGGCGCAGGAAAATGCTTTATTAACCTGCGTTACATCGATGACGACTATATGCAGTTTGTCGCGGTTGACGTTACGGGTTGGCAACAAATCTCCACGCCTCAGCAGTTGCAGGCGATGAAGGACAACTACAAACTTAACTATTGCCTTGTCAACGACATCGATTTCGGCAACAACGTGTTTACCACCATTACCAAGTGGACGGCGACGGACAGCGACGAATTGTACTTCTCGGGCATCTTCGACGGCAACGGTTACTCTGTCAAAAATGTCAGGATTGTCGGCAACGACAGCGGTATCTGGGGGCGTACGGCAACCACGGCTGTAATACGCAACACCGTGTTTGACAACATCGAGTTTGCGCCGTCAGGCAACAACACGATTGCCAACACGTTCGGGGTTGTTTCGTTCAATACAGGCACCGTGCGCGATTGCATTGTAAAAGCCAAATTCAACGTCGGAAACACAACCGACTACCGTACGGGCGGAGGCATCTGCGGCAACAACGAGTTCCGCGGGCGTGTGTACAACTGCATTTCCTATGTGGACGCCTCGGCAGTAACCGGACCCGAAAACTACGTCGGTGTGCTGTTCGGACTGTGTCAGGGCGTTGCAAAGGATTGTATAGGCATTGTCGTCGGCAACACGACGGCAACCGTAAATGCAATTTCGTTTATCAACAGCAGCGGTGTGTCGGCGTGCAAACACTTTGCATCCGAGCAAGCCGCAGTGGCGGAGTACGCGCCTTTCGGTTCGTTTTCGACGGCGGTGTGGAACGTGTCGGATACAAGACTGCCTGTGTTGCGCCATTTGTTTTAATGACGAACAAGCACAAAAAAGATTTGTCAATTTGTCGGCAGATTTCTAATACGTATGTGTTTTTTTGAGTACATGTACGGGCACGAGCGATGTCCGCTGCGTGTACAAAAGTTGCGTTTGTTGTTTGACGCAAGACAAGTAAAAAAGGACTTGACGAAAGGAAACTTTCGTAAATAAAAACAAGGAGAAAGAAACAATGAAAAGAAAATTGATTGGCACATTGTTGGCGATTATGCTTGTGGCTTCGTTGTTTGCGCTTATCGCATGCGAAAAACCCGCCTACAACGTAACCGTTACAGAAAGTGCGCACGGCAAAGTGACGGCGGACCTGTCTACCGTTACCGCCGATGGCAGCGTAACGCTTACCGTAACGCCCGACGAAGGCTACATGCTTGACGAGCTTAAGGTAAACGACGCCAAGGTTGACGTTACCGGCAACACCTACGTTGTTGCAAACGTGTCTGCCGACGTAACGATTACGGCAACATTCAAGGCTGTTACCGTGACTGTGTCCTTTAACGTTGCGCCCACGCAAAGCAAACAAGTAACCTACGGCTCTGTTTACGGCGAACTGCCTGCTCCCGTCGGACAAACCGGACAACGCTTTGTCGGTTGGTACACGCAGGAAAACGGCGAAGGAACCAAGGTGGAAGCTACAACCGCCGTTACCGCAACGAAAGACCACACCTTGTACGCATTGTTCACCGACAAGTACCTTGTAACGTTCAACTACACTTCGGGCAGCGGTCGCGAAGAAACTCGTCTTGTTGCGTACAACACGGCAATAGGAGACTTGCCCACCGTTCAGCCGCCTGTGGCAAGCATATTGTACGGATGGTTTGTCGGCGAAACCAAGATTGATAAGGATTACCTTGTTACCGATGACATCACGGTTACGGCAAGCTACATTACGGCAGAACTGTCTCTTAAACAAGGTTCCGGCACTACTGCAATCGCAGGCTTTGCCGAAGCCACCGACAACAGCTACCCCGAAGTGAATGTAGTTGTCAAAATCGACGGCGAAGTAAAGGAAGTTGCCGTTACGTTGGAAACCACCGACAGCGCAATTGCTACAGTCGACGGCGGCAGAGTTACAGCCGTTGCCGACGGTGAAGTGCAAATCATTGCCAAGTACAACGGCGAAGAAATTGCCCGTCTCGATGACAAAATCACATGTCGCAGTTATGCCGGCTACACAGCCGTTGCCGACAAGGCAGGTTTCCTTGCAATCAAGGACAACAAAGCAGGCAAGTACTATCTTACAGCCGACATCGACCTGGAAAACGCGGCAATGTGGGACGTAGACAACGGCTACAAGCCCCTGTTCGATGTGTTTACGGGCGTAATCGACGGTCGCGGCCACAAAGTAAGCAATGCGGTTGCTCACCCGTCGGGTTGGTTCCAGGGTATGTTTACCGAAATGAAAGGCGTAGTGCGCGATATCGCTCTTGTCAACTTCTACACGGAAACAGGCAAGGCTGCCGGTAACGGTGTGTTCGGCAACGTCAAGGGACTTGTGGAAAACGTGTATCTCGATTACAACGTTCGCTTCTCGGGCGTTCAGGAAAACCACGCGGTTGCGCCGCTTGCTTCCTATGTGGAAAACGGCGGTATTCTCAGAAACATTGTTGTCAACATGCGTACCGCAAGCAATCAATACGTTGACGCGGCGGCGATTGCTTTCTCCGCACAAAGCTGGGGCGGCAAGGTGGAAAACGTATTTGTAATGACAAACGGCAAGTCCGTATCGGCAACAATCAGCGGCGGCTTGTACTACAAGGAGGCAGCAGAAGGCGTCGGCGACGGAATTACCAAAAACAGCGGAACATATCTGTACACTTACAGTATGCTTAGCAGCGAAACCGAGGACATCACCAAGCTCGATTCGTCGGTGTGGTCGGTACGTGAAGGCGCAGTGTACTTCCACAACACCCTTGCTCTTGCGCCTACTCCGGAGTACGACATTGTGTACAACGGCGGCAACATCGTCAAGGAATACGAAACAGAACTGCCTACTGCGGAAATACTCAACATTGTATTTTTGCATAACACGGCAAAGATGGACGAAGTGCCGACGGGCGCAACCTTTACTTCCACCAAGGAAGATGTTGCAATTGTGGGTGTAGACGACGAAGGCAATGTGTTTGTCCGCTACAACGGCGCAGGCACAACCACAATTAAAGTCACAATCGGCGAAGTGGAAGTGTCTTTTGACATCACTCTCAACCAAATCGTTCACATCGCATCGGCGGAAGATCTTCGCACCAAGATGCCCACCAGTCTTAACAGCGTAATAGTACTTGACAACGACATCGATTTGCAAATGAGCACGGTTAAGGGCGGTGACGATTGGAGCAGTTTCGGTACATTTACCGGCACGCTTGACGGACAAGGACACAAGATTTCCAATTTCTACGTAGGTAATGGTTGGAGCGGCGGCTTCTTCTTCGCCATGAAAGGTACTATCAGAAACATCGCTTTTGTCAATGTAAACAGTCCTTCCGTAACGGCGAATACCGCCAACGGATTGTTTGCTACGCTTGACGGCGGTGCCGTACTGGAAAACGTGTACATCGATTACGTGTTCAATGCAAACGGCAGTGTAATCGGCAGTGACCTCAACTATGTTGCCGCAGGACCGGTTTGCGGACCTATATTCTCGGCAACGGTAAACAACGTAATCATCAACATTCGCTTCAAGGAAGGTTTCGACTTTGCCAACATCGACAAAATCGGCGCAATCACTGGTAAGGCTTGCTCCTGGGCGTCAAAGGTGAGTAACGTCAAGGTTATCGTCAACGCGGACGTTAATCTGAAACTCTCTTACGCCGACGCGGTAGAAAACGACGGCGTTCAGAAAACGTGGACAAACTGCGCGACATACACAAACTACGCCGCGCTAAAAGCAAGCGATTTGTCGGCGTTTAACGCAAGCGTGTGGAATTTTGCCGACGACGGATTGACCTTTGGCGAAAACAAAGTACTGTAAACAAATCTCTGTCGGGCGGTCAACCGACTGACAATTGACCGGACAAACCGACGTTGCGACAATTGCCGCAGCGTCGGGATATGTCGCGGCGCAGGTAAACTACTGCAATGCGGCAAATAAAAACAGAACCAATAAACCACGAAAAATGTAATTACTAAAAGGAAGTTTTTGTTATGGTTTTGAAAGATAAAAGATTGCCGAGTTATCCGCTGATGGTCAAGGACCCGTATTTTTCCTTCTGGATGCCTGCCGACGATCCGACGGAATCGGATGTGGCTTTTTGGCACGGCGAGCCTAAACCGTTTGCGGGGGTTTTGACCGTCGACGGCAAGGAGTACCGCTTTTTGGGTAAGGGAGAGCAACCTGCGCTCAGGCTTGTCCAAACGGAAGTGACGGCATTCGACACAATCTACACGTTTGACGGCGACGACTTCACGTTTGCGGTGGATTTCTTTTCGCCGCTGCCGCCGAGCGACCCGAGCACGATGTCCCTGCCTGCCGTGTACGTCAACTACACGTTTACAAGCAAAGTCAGCCACGATGTTTCGGTAAGCCTGGCAATGGAGGAACGCGCTTGTTTCGACACCTGCCGCAAGGAAGAACGAACGGAAGAAATGCGTGTAAACAAATACGTTTTGCCTTGTTGTCAGACTGTTTCGATGGGGCTTTTGCGTCAACTTCCGCTGTCCAACAGCATGGACGAAGTCGGCGCGGACTGGGGATATATTTATCTTTGCGGACAAACCGCAGACAGCGTCAAGAGCGACCGCGTGTGGACAACCGTACGCAACGACCACAACGGCGCAAATAATGTCAGCGATTTTTTTGTGGTGGCGTTCGATGACATAATCTCTATTTTTTACTTCGGACAGTATTTGCCCGACTACTGGCAACGCAACGGCAAAAATATCTTTGACGTGATAGCCCACGCCTACTCTGCTCGTAGCGAAATTTTGCATACGTGTCAACAATTTGAACACAAATTGCTTGCCGACGCGGCGTGCTACTCCGACGATTACCTGCTTACGTTGTATGCTTCGGTACGTCAATCGGTTGCCGCGCACAAGCTTGTGCAGGACAAGGACGGCAACTTGCTGTTTCTGTCCAAGGAGTGTAACAGCGACGGTTGCATTGCCACCGTGGATGTCACCTATCCGTCCATGCCGATGTATCTGTTGTACAATCCCGAGTTGGTCAAGGGAATGATTTTGCCGATATTCAAGTTTGCGCGCATGGCTGTGTGGAACAAGCCTTTTGCTCCGCACGACGTGGGCATCTATCCATATTGTCTCGGACAGTACTACGCCGTCAAAAACGGCAGCGAGTGTCGCGATATGACGGTGCACAGTTGGATTGCGCCCGAGGTGTTGCCGTTCTACTACCAACTGCCGGCAGATTACGACTTGTTTGACTTCAATCGCCAGATGCCGGTGGAGGAAAGCGGCAACATGATCATTGTCACCTGGTTGTACTACGCAGTCAGCGGCGACAAGCAGATTCTGGAAGAAAACTTCGACTTGTTCGAAACGTGGGTCAAGTACCTTGTCCGGTACGGACTTGTGCCGGACTGCCAATTGTGTACCGACGACTTTGCAGGGCATCTGGACAAAAATGCCAACCTTGCCGTCAAGTCCATTGTCGGTATGTATTGCTTTGCCAAGATGGCGGAGGCGTTGAACAAACCCGATCTTGCGGCGGAGTACTACGCATTGGCGCGTAACTATGCCGGGCAGTGGAAGACGTTGTACAACGACGGTGACCACACTATGTTGTGTCTGGACAATCACGATTCGTACAGCCTCAAATACAACATGGCAATCGACAAATTGCTGGGGGCAGGCTTGTTTGACGACGATATCGTGGACAAGGAGTTGCGCTACTACGACAAGGTTGCAGGCAAGTACGGAGTGCCGCTGGACACGCGCAACACCTACACCAAGACCGACTGGATGTTGTGGGTGGCTGCGCTGGGCGACAATACGGAAGTGAACAAATATGCGTCGTACATAGTCAACTTTTTTGCCGACACAACTCAGCGAGTTCCTTTCTCCGATTGGATTGACACCAAAGAGCCAAAGTATTATACTTTCCGTAACCGCACCGTGCAGGGCGGATTGTTTCTGCCTATACTCAAGGCACAGTGGAGTGAACTATGCAAAACAAAATAGTTTTTGTACCGCAACCTAAAAAAGTCGTTTACCAAAACGGCTTTTTGCCTTTTGAAGGCTTTGTTTTGGCGCAACGCAAGGTTTTTGGCGGACATACGTTGACCGGGTTGCAACCGTTTATTGCGGCAAACGGCGTTACGCTTGCTGCACAACAAAATGCCGCATTAGGGTCGCAAGCATACGTCATTACCGTAGACAAGACGGGCGTGACGGTGCAGTATGCTACGCAGACAGGATTGCATTACGCCGTGCTTACTCTTTTGCAGGCGGCTAAGCAGTGCAAGGGAAAACTTCCTTTTATGTGCGTGCATGATGAGCCGGACTTTGTCAGCCGCGGCTTTATGCTGGACATTTCGCGTAATAAGGTGCCTACGCTTGCCACGCTCAAAAAACTTGTCGACTATCTGTCCGACGTCAAGGTGAACATGTTGCAGTTGTATGTCGAAGGGCGTTCTTTCTACTACCCGTCCAAGGCGGAGTGTTACTCGCGCCCCGACGATTATCTTACCTCCGCCGACATAGTCGCGCTTAAAAAATACGCCGAACAACGCTTTGTTTCGCTTGTGCCGTGCGGCAACTGCTACGGACACATGACTTATTGGCTCAATCAGCCGCAGTACAACCGTCTTGCCTATTCGCCGAACGGTTTCGATTGGAGCAAGGACGGCTTGCATTGCCCGGCAGGCACGTTGAACCCTGCCGACCCCGACAGTGTACGGTTTGTCAGAGGCTTGTTTGATGACATGTTGCCTGCTTTCGGCAACGCGGGATTGTTCAACATCGGCGGCGACGAACCGTTTGACACCATTTACGGCGAACATGCGCTCGACGACGACGGCGAAACCTACTTTTCCTACATGCAACAAATTTGCGCCGACGTGCGTAGCCGCGGACTGACCCCCATGATGTGGGGCGACGTGGCGCACAACCACCCCGACAAAATAGACCGTCTCGGCGATGTGGTGTACCTGGAATGGCACTACGACAAAGGCTTGTTTAACGATGAGTGTTGTCGTGTGTATGCGCAAAAGGGTGCGCGGTTTTACGTGTGTCCGTCGTCGGGGCTGTACAGCTCGGTGACGGGCAAGACGGACAACATGCTTGCCAACATCGCCGAAGCGGCGTACTACGGCAAAAAGCACGGCGCGGAAGGAATGCTCAACACCGATTGGGGCGACGGAGCGTCAAGTCAAAGTTTTGTTTCGAGCGTGTATTGTCAGGGCGTTGCGGCGTGCTACTCCTGGAATGCAACCTGTTTTGACGACGGTGAGTTGCAACAGTGGTTGAACGACAATGTGTACGGGTGCAATCTGTCGGCAATTGTTGCCGACCTTGGCAGATACGTCAATTTGCAAAAGCAGAAGATGAACATGATTCCGTTTTTGTTCAGCGCACTGTATATTCGCGGACTGGACTGCATGCAGGTGGACTACGACAACTATTCCGACCCGTTGGCATTTTTCCGCCGTGACGAACTGTTGACCACCGACGAGAGTAACGACACGCAGGCATTTCTGGATGACATCAGGGCGCGACTCGACAGCGTGGACAACGGCAATCTGTATTGCGCCGAAGCTCGCTATGCGCTGGACATGCTGACGTGGGCGGTTATGCACACGCGAGTGTGTCGCGGCTTGCGCAACGACAACCCCGACGTGGGACTTGTGCGTCAAACGGCGGATTTTGGTGAAAAATGCGTATTGCAACACAAGCAGGTATGGTTTGCGCGCAACAAGCGCAGCGACTACGCAAAGGCGTCGTTCAGGTGGACAAGATTGGTAAAAAAATACAGACAGTTGTTGTCGGAATTGACTGCAAAAAGGAAATGATATGAAAAACAGCGAGTATCGATTGATGCATAATCAGCCGCCGTCACAAGCCGAGGCTTGACCACCATTTAGTTACAGCCACAAATAGTTTATGGCTGTAACTCTAATCGTGCACGCTCGGGTGCCAAAAATTATTAGAGATGATTAAACCTATGAAAAAAGATTACTACAAGCCCGTTTACCACTTTTCGGCTTCCGATGGTTGGCTGAACGATCCAAACGGATTGGTGTACTTCAATGGTAAGTACCACATGTTTTATCAGTATCACCAAAACTGTCACATAGGACAGCCCGATCGCGTACAGTGGGGACATGCCGTAAGTAATGATATGGTAAAGTGGCGCGACTTGCCGGTTGCGCTTGTACCTGGCGAAAAGTACGACAAGGACGGCTGTTGGTCGGGTACGGCTGCGGTAAAAGACGGCAAGTTGTATTTGTTATACACAGGTTTTGTTCGTACAAAAAACGGAAGCAGACAGACTCAATGTCTGGCGTGGTCCGACGACGGGATACATTTTGAAAAGTATGCGAAAAACCCCGTAATAGGATCGGATAAAATACCGAAGTATGCGTCCGTGCAGGATTTTCGCGACCCGGACATTTTCCTTTGCAACGGCAAATACTACGTAGTTGTCGGATCTCATACTAACAGAGGCGTTCCGCAGGTATTGTTGTACAGTACCGAAAATTTGTTCGATTACGAGTACTGCGGAGTTATGAGTAAGCGTTCCCGTGCGGGTAAGATGTGGGAATGTCCCAACTTTGTTCGATTCGGCGAAAAGCAGTCGCTTATCGTGTCGCCTATCGAGTATCCGTCGGACGGCTACAAGTGCGTTAACTTGAATTCCACCGTGTACGGCGTAGGTAAACTCGATTTTTCGGAGGGCAAGTTTGCAATGGGTTCCTTGCGCGAACTGGACGCGGGGTGTGATTTCTATGCCACAAGATGTATTCAGCTTGATGACGAAACACCCGTTATGGTCGCCTGGGCGCAAACGTGGGGACGTAAAAACGTCACTATGGACAATGGTTTCGGTTGGGGCGGCGTAGTAACACTGCCTCGCGTTATGTCGTTGAGTAAAGGAAAAATACGCCAAAAACCTATTTCGGCAATAAGCAAATATTGCAAAAATAAAGTAAAGATAGAGTGTAATTTTGACGGGAAAAAGCAATTTGACGGTGTTTCCGGCAGGACGGTAAGACTGAAAGGCAAGGTTTCGTCGCATGGCGCAAACTATTTCAGGATACGGTTCTTTGTCGGGGACGGATATTACGCCGAGTTTGTTTTCGACACGGTCAACAATGTATGCAAATTCGACCGCTCTGCCTCGCAACATGCGCAAGGCGGCATGGATAATGACGAAAACTCCGACAACGGCATACGTTTTGTAGAGTACAGAGGCAAAAAGGGCGAAGTTTCTTTTGACCTGTTTCTGGACAACTGCATTGCCGAATTGTTTATAAACGGCGGCGCGACAACGGCTACAAACCTTGTTTACAACCCGCAAAACGCCGACGGAATTGAGTTTGAAACGGACGGAGAATGCACACTGTCGCTTACCAAGTACGACATTGTTGTCGATTAAAAATCGTAAAAAATTTATGTGGAAACAGAAACTGTGCCTTGCCACAAACGAACAATTCGGCGAGGCGGAAGAACGACAAATAGAACTTATTCGCGCGGCAGGATTTGACGGCTTTTTCTGTATGTACGCCGACGGCAAAGATCTTGGCTCGGTGCGACGGATTGCCGATAGTTGCGGCGCGTACTTCCAGTCGGTGCACGCGCCCTTTGTGTCAATGCGTAAATTATGGTACCCCGGCGACAATACGCCTGCTGCAGTCGATGAACTGCTGCATTGCATACGGGACACGGCAAATGTCGGAGTGTCGACGGTAGTTATGCATGCGTTTATCGGATTTGACGACCACGTGCCAACACAACAGGGCTTGGACAACGTGAACTTTCTTGTGGACGAAGCCAAGAGGTGTAACGTGCGTCTTGCATTTGAAAACACCGAGGGTGAAGAGTACCTTGCGGCAATTATGCAGGCTTTTGGCGACCGTCCGTACGTCGGTTTTTGTTGGGATTCGGGACACGAGATGTGCTATAATCACAGCCGTGACATGCTTGCGCTGTATGGCGACAGGCTGTTTTGTACGCACCTCAACGACAACCTTGGCATAAGCGACTTCGACGGCAACACTACCTGGCTTGACGACCTGCACTTGTTACCCTACGATGGAATTGCCGATTGGCACACTTTTGCCGAACGACTGGTTGGCACCGGCTACAGCGGCGAGTTGACTTTCGAACTGAACACACGCAGTAAACCCGACCGTCACGACAACGACAAGTATGCCGGGCTGCCGCTTGCAGACTACCTGGCGGAAGCCTATGCAAGGGCATGCCGCTTTGCAACGGAAGTGCGGAAAGCTTCCCGGATGTAAGGCGCGGACGGAACCGACAAAGTTCCGTCGATAAACTACAACCGTTATCCGGTAACCGTCAGGTTGCCCCGTTTATCGGGCGGGTTTGCCGATGCCGACCTTCGACAAGTACGGGCTCGGACGCCTGAATGTCTTTGTCGGAAGTATTTTCTTCAGCCAATGTGCCGAAAATGTTTCCCAAACCGGGAAATTGTGTGGTAGAATAAAACATAAGGTAGGGTTAATTTAGTTATCACTAACAACCTTGGGGATGTCCTTTCTCGCGGCGAAGCCGTAAGTAGGGTAAGCGACACTAACCGTACAAGCCC
>DPQS01000029.1:92767-107304 GCA_003537755.1 Clostridiales bacterium
AGGCAAACGACCGAAACTGTACTGTATGTACAGTGAGTGTCGTTTAACGCATAATTAGCCGCCGTCTCACTCGCAAAAATTATTAGTGATGACTAAATTAACCCTAAGGACTTCTCCTTTTTGTATTTTTTTTGCAAACTGATCAGGCATCACGGAGAATGTCCTTGTTTTTTACATACACCCCAACATTTTTTGAGGAATCCGACAAAGAGAGAGCAGCAGAATGAAGTACAACTACCACAACACCCTCACAACCCAGGTCGGCGCATTGCCCACACGTAGTTTTTATGTACCGTTTGCCGACAAAAATTTTGTAGGCGACGAATTTGCTTCGTCGCAGGTTACTTTGCTTTCCGATTGGAAGTTTGCCTATTTCGACAAAATAACCGACGAGGCGTTTGCCTGCGCGCCGACGACCGATATCAAAGTGCCGTCGTGCTGGCAGATACTCGGTTACGACAGCCACCAGTACACCAATGTGCGTTACCCGTTTCCGTATGATCCGCCGTATATACGAAAGGATAATCCATGCGGCGTGTATCAGACGGAATATGTAATTGAAAATGCGGACGGAAGGTATTACATAAATTTCGAAGGCGCGGACAGTTGTTTGTATCTGTTTGTCAATGACGAATTTGTCGGCTATTCTACCGTGTCGCACAGTTCGGCGGAGTTTGACATCACGGCAAAACTGCACGTCGGCGCAAACGAAATAAAGGTTGTCGTGGCAAAGTGGTGTTCGGCGTCATACCTCGAAGACCAGGACAAACTGCGTATGAGCGGACTTTTTCGCGAGGTGTACATTCTTCACCGTCCCGAAAACCACCTGCGCGACTACAAGGTGACGACGGACATTGTCGGTGCCGACGGCGTTATCGATGTCGCTCTCGACACAATTGCCACCGTGCAATTGTACGACGCATACGATTCGTTGCTGGATACGCAAAGGGGTATTAACCTGCGCTTTACGGTGTTAAATGCCGATTTGTGGACTGCAGAAACGCCCAACTTGTACAAAATCATTATTGCCTGTAACGGCGAGTATATCCGTGATTATGTCGGTGTGCGTACCGTATGTAATCAGGGCAACGTGCTGTGCGTAAACGGAAAACCGACTAAGTTCAAGGGCGTTAATCGTCACAGCATGACGGTCAACGGATATGTCGAAACCGTTGACGATATGGTGCGCGACATTTTGCTTATGAAAAAGTACAATGTCAATGCCGTGCGCACAAGTCACTATCCGCCGCATCCGTTGTTTACTAAACTTTGCGACAAATACGGCATTTACGTTCTGGAAGAAGCCGATATCGAAACGCATGGTGCGGTGGCCCGTCTTTGTGATTATGATTGGGACAAGTACAACGGCATTGTCGACATGGAAATATTCAAGGAACAGATGTTGCACCGTCAACGTCGTATGGTGGAGCGGGACAAAAATCGCCCGTCTGTCGTAATCTGGTCGCTTGGTAACGAAACCGGCTGGATCGCCGAAGACGGCGCGGTGATGGGCGAAAACCTTGTTCCGCATCCGTCAAATACCAATAATCTCGTTGACACGATTGCCTTTCTGAAATCGCTCGATCCTACTCGTCTTGTGCACTACGAAGGCTGGTATATTATTACCGAACAAAACAAAAATCGTCCGCACTCGCTGCCCGACATGAACAGTCGCATGTATCCGTCGGTGGATTTTGTGCGATACATCTCGGAACATCAACCTGCCGTGCCGTTTATTTTGTGCGAGTACACCCACGCAATGGGAAACTCCTGCGGCGACGTCGCATCGTATTGGGACTTTATTTACAAGCATGACGATTGCTGCGGAGGCTTTGTGTGGGAATGGTGTAATCACGGAGTGAAGAAGGACGGCAAAGATTACTACGGCGGCGATTTCGGCGATGTTCTCAACGACGGCAACTTTTGCGTCGACGGGCTTGTGGAACTTGACCGAAGCAGCGTACATTCATCTATGATAGAGGTTTCGGAAGCATATTCGCCGTGCAACGTCATCTGCGACAACGGAAGATTCTGGGTGGAAAACCGAAATGATTTTGCCACGCTTGACAACTTTGAGTGCAAGTGCATAATTACGGAAAACGGCGTGGAAACGGAAGTCTCGGATGTTGACATAAAGGGTATTTTGCCTCACGCACGCAAACAAACAGGCATTACAGTGTCGGCAAAAAATGCATACGTATGCGTAAATTTTGTGTTTACCGACAAAATCTACGGCATAAAAAGCGTTAAGCAGGCGGTGTTGTTGGACAGTTACCCGATCAAGCCGACAACGTGTGACAATCGGGAGTACCGATTTGAAATCGGCGCAAACGGTATGCCGACGGTATTGACGAGCAACGGCAAAAACTATATTTTGCCGCAGACGTGTATAAATATGTGGCGCGCGCCGACGGACAACGACATGCAACGCGACAAGTGGCGGAAAAACTTCCTGGACAAGGCGTATTGCTTTGCGCGCTCGGTGGAAATTGACAAAAACACCGCTGTTGCGCATGTAGAAGTGGTCTGCGACAGCCGCGTGCCTCTTGCCGACGTTACGTTGCGGTACACTTGCGGAGCAAACGGATTGCACGTGTCGGTCGTTGCCGATCTCGACGAAAATCTCGACGATATTCCGCGGTTCGGGCTGACATTTGCTTTGCCCAAAACTTTTGACACCGTGACGTACTTCGGGCGCGGACCGTACGAGTGCTACTGCGACAAGAATAATCTGTCTTATGTGGGATTGTTCACCATGCCGATATCCGAGTTGGGCTACGACTATGTTCGTCCGCAGGAAAACGGTAACCGTTGTAACGTACGCATGGTCAGATTGTCGGGTAACGGGCAAAGCCTGACGGTGCAAAGCGCACGCGACATCGAGTTTAGTTTGCACGACTACGACGAACGAGTAGATTTCAGACATCGCTACGAAGTTGTGCATGAGGACAAGTGGTACTTCAACATAGATTACCGCCAGTGCGGCGTGGGCAGCGCGGCGTGCGGACCGAAGCTGGGACAACAGTACAGAATTACCGAAAAACATATCGAATTTGAATTTGACGTATCGGTAGATTAAATAGTTACGGTCAAATGTAACGGCGCGGGAAAATTTCCGCACGGGTAAACAATATTTGCTTTTACCGGATGTCCGAGGTGCCTCGGGCGTCCGGTTTTTCTTGTAATAGTGCAAAAAAGTGCCGTATGACGGCAGATATACTACAATCGTTTGACAAAAAACGTGTATTTTGGTACCATACAAATGGTGGACAAGATGAATTTCGCACAGTTTGCAGCCTCGTGCGTCGACGCGGAGGCCATAAACAATACCGATAACGTGAAAAAACATGGCACGGTCATAAGACCGATTGTCAAGTTTGTTATTGTCTTTTTTGTGTATTTTGTGGCAAACATTGTGCTGGCACTGTTGTTTGAAGGCATTCGGATAAGCGTCACCGTCCTGACGGAAATTGTCGGCAAAGGGTTTAATCTTCTTGTTGCGCAAGCTTTCGGTCTGACAAGCGCACTGTTGTCCGATTGCGGATTATATGCAGTCATCACCGTGGCAGGTATTGTCGGCTGCGGCCTTGTGATTGTTGTCAGATGCGTTGTCAAATTGCTTGTGCATCGCAAGGAAAACGGAAAAACAACTCATGCCCAAAGTCGTTGCGCTGGCGGAAACGTCTGCATGCTGACATTCAGACACCACATTCAATTTCTATCCTGAATATTTGCCCGACGTTTTCGTCGGGACGTTTGTCGTACACGTTTAGTTGCCGCAAGGGCAGGATTTTCTCTGTCGGGCGGTATCGACAAGTGGCAGTCGTAGCGCAAAATCGTTTTGCGCCGCTGTCCGTCGTGCACGGCTGTGACGTTCCCGCGGCTACGTTGGGCTTTTTTATTTACATTGTCCGTAAGACCTCTCTATCAAGGAGATAACCCCCAAATGACGTTACTTTACTATCTTATTGCCGTCGGAGTTTCAGCCGTGACCGTTGCCTCAGGCATGATCATGTACAAAAAACTTCCGACAAAAATAAATATATTTCTGAAAACCGTGTCGCTTACGCTTATGACGGCGTTGTTCTTCCGCTACATGTGGGGCGACGACAATTTGCAGAATATACTCAATTTGCAGGTGGGGTACGGCTTTACAAGCAAGTTTGCCGTTGCAATGTCGCTTGTGCAAGTGTGGCTTGCCTACGCGGCGGAAATGCTGACGATACTTGCGCCGTTTTTCAAGGCGAAAACATTGCCCGCTCTTGTCACATTCTTTTGCGGATTTGCCTACCTGCTCAACATTGCCGTGCTTCCCAACCAGATAATGGGTATTGTCGGTGAAGCGGCGTTTGCTTCGGCAAACTTCCGCGCAATACTTATGTCCGTCGAAACGGGTCTTGGCATAGGCTTTACGGTGGTGTATGCCGTTGCCAACCGTGACAAAATATTGTTGAAAGGCAAAGACCGGGTATGGTTTGCCGCCGCAATTGTCGGTATGATACTGGCGGCTACTCCGTGCTACGCCTTCCAACTGTTGTTTAACGGCGCGAAGTACACCTACAATCCGCTGGACTTGAACCAGAGCCACCGACTGCTGTTGTATCCGGCACTTATTTTGCCGATAATTCTGTACGTGACACTGAAAGATCTGCCTCTTGAAAGTAAACGCCTGGCACTTATGTACTACGCCTGGATGGGACTGCTCAATTTCAGCCTGGAAGCCAAGTTCAACAACTTTGCCGGCAATGCGTGGGTTACGGCGTTGCCGTTGCACCTGTGCAACACCGCAATGTACATCACGCCGTTCTGTCTGACGTTCAAGTGGAAGCGATTTTTCTACTTCACTTACTTTATCAACGTTCTCGGGGCGTTTCTCGCGCTCATCATGCCCAACTACGGAGAAAACGTAACGGTATTTTCGCAACAGGTGTGGAGGTTTTATTTCAACCATTACCAGGCATTCTTCATGCCGCTGCTGATTGTCGGACTGGGTATCTTCCGTCGTCCGCGGTGGAAAGAGTTTTGTTACAGCATGATTGCCTTTGCAATCTATTTTGTGGCGATGCTGGTAGTAAATGCCTGGTTTACCAACTACAACCCCGACGTCAACTATTTCTTCCTCAACAACGACTTCATCCCCGACAAGTTCGGCAACTGGGGACGCAACCTTATGAATGTAAAATGGGAGTTCGACCTTGCGGGGCTGCATTTCAGGTTCTATCCGCTGTACCAATTTTTGTTCTTTCTCGTGTACTTTGCCGCGGCGTTCGGTATGTGGTTCCTGTATGAACTTGCATACAACGTCGTTTCCGGCTGGATGGACATCGGGGCGCGCAACAAAAAGGTCAGGGCGGACGCGCTTGCATTGGAAGTAAGTCTGCACGGCAGAAGCATAGAGGAGCCGATGGATATGGAAAATACAAATAAATTACTGTTGAAAAAATTTACAAAACGCTACGGCAACAGCGATGTTTACGCCGTGCGCAATGCCGATCTGGAAGTGGATGGCGGACAAATATTCGGCTTCCTCGGTCCCAACGGCGCGGGTAAGTCGACGATTATCAAAAGTATCGTCGGCATACAAACAATCACCGAAGGCGCAATAGAAGTGTGCGGCTACGATGTGGCTACGCAAAGCGTGCAAGCCAAGCGTCAGATCGGGTTTGTGCCCGACCACTACGCATTGTACGAACGTCTGACCGCGCGCGAATACATCAACTACATTGCCGACCTGTACGAAGTACCGCAGGCGGAGCGCGACGAGCGACTGAACGGATTTATCGAGCGTTTCGAGTTTCAATCGGCAATAGATACGCCCATCAAGACCTATTCCCACGGCATGAAGCAAAAGGTAACCATCATGGCTGCGCTGATTCACGACCCGAAGGTGTGGATATTGGACGAACCGTTGACGGGACTTGACCCAAACAGCATTTACCAGGTGAAAGAATGCATGAAGGAACACGCACGCAAAGGCAACATTGTGTTTTTCAGCAGTCACATCATCGATGTCGTGGAGCGTATCTGCGACAAAATAGCAATCATACGTAAGGGACAGATTCAGTGCGTCAGGGACGTGCACGAAATGGAAGCCGACGGCGAAAATCTCGAAGAGTTCTACATGCAGGTTATCAACGGTCACGAAGTAAAACCGATTTCGGTTGAGGGAGCGGCAAAGTAATGATGAAAACCGACTTCAACAATCTCAAAACGCTTGTCGTGATGCAGTTGAAAGACAAGACGGATTTGTCCTATCTCAAGTCGTCGCGCAAAACTTTGTTTGTCGCGGCAGGGAAGATAGGACAGTTTGTGTTGTCCGGAGCGGCATTTTTTCTGTTTCTGTATCTCGCGTCGTTGCTTAAACTGTTTTCCTTCACGGGGATAGTGCCTACAACGATAATGACTGCGGCGTACACGTTGTTTTTCGTGTTGTCGGTGGTCGGTTGTACGGCAGGGCTGACCGAAGCATTGTATTTGTCGGCGGACAACCGCGTGTTGCTGACATTGCCCGTGCGCCCCGACACGGTGTTTTTCTCCAAACTGATACTGTACTACATCTTCGAACTGAAGAAAAATTTGCTGTTACTGTTGCCCATGTACGTATCCTACGGCATAGTGATGGGCGCGGTGTGGTACTACTACCTGTGGTTGTTGGTGTGCTTCGTGTTTGTGTCCTTTGTGCCGGTGGCAATAGGCGCATTGCTCAGCATTCCTTCGCTGTTTATCGCGCAGTTTGTGCGCAAGTACAAGTGGTTGCAGGCAACAATTATCGTTGCTTCTACGGTGCTTATCGGATGGCTGCTTGTCGGCATCATCAAGATAATTCCCGAGGACATCAACATTGCGGGGCAATGGACGGCAATATCCGTGGCTGTACAGCAAGCCCTTCAGGACTTTGCAAATATGGTCAGACCGCTGGACATGGTAAACCTTATGATGGTGGGCGGTACAAGCCAGATACGCAGTTCCCTTATTACGATAAACGCCCTATGGGGCTGGCTGATTGTGCTGGGTACAAGCGCGGTATGTCTGGCGTTGGCGTACCTTGCGGCAAAACCGCTGTTTTTCAGAATGGCAAGCAAGCAGTTCGAGTACGAAAAGGACGTCACCGGCTTCAAAAAGAACAAGGTGCACAGCCGCAAATTTGCCCCCGTTGTGTATGAAACAATGCGTAGTTTCCGCAGTAGCAGGTTTGTCATCAGACAGATGGCAGGTCTTGTAGTCCTGCCCGTGGCGGTGTTTCTGATGAACAAACTGTATGTTGCAATGAACACTCGCCTTGCGGGACAGTACATGACCATTGCGTTCAGTTTGCTTATCTCGCTGTTGATTGTGACTGCCGGCAACGTAAACTATGCCTCGGTGCTGAGTGCGGACGGCGCGGCGCGTCCCATTGCGAAAACGCAACCGCTGGAACCTTACACGACGATATTTGCCCGTCTTATCGTGCGCACCGTCGTAATAGTGCTGTCTGCAATTGCGGCAATGATTTTGTGGCAAAGCGTTGCGAAACTGTCCGTTGCCGATACGACGTTGCTTGCCGCGGTAATTATTTTTACCGGTCTTGCGCACTTGCTGTGGTCGGTGGAAATGGACGTAATGAATCCGCAAAACGAGCAATATGCCACTGTCGGTGTGTCGTTTGACAATCCCAACGAACGCAACAGTACCATTATCGGCTTTCTTATCTCGGCGTTGGTTGCTTTTTGCATGTACTTCATTATGTCCGAAGGACAAACCAAAGCGATTTTCAAGATTGCGCTTGTAGCCCTGGTGTTTCTCGGGGCGAGGGTGTACTTGTTGCTGACGCGTATACGCTTGTATTACGCCGAAAAGTAGGAGGTCACCGTGAAAAAACTTACAATAATACTGATAGTCGTAATCTACGTGGCTTCCGTCGTGGTGGTGGGCGTGTTCGGGCTGAAAGCCATTCCCGTGGACGAGCGTTACCCGGTCAATGCAATTTCCTTTGTGGAAAGCGTCGACGAGGACGGCACGGAACATTACTTTAAGTACGGCGGTGTGGAACTGCAAAAAAAGACGGAAAACGGCAAACTCGTGTATGCGGCAAACTTTTCCTTCCGTGACGCACCCGACGCCATGCCCATCAACTACAACATCAACCCGACCAATGCGTCCGACAAGAGCGTGGACATTACGGTAATTTCCCGCTCGGCGGACGGCTGTTACGAACTGACAAGAAGCATTACCGGCGCATATTACATCAAACTCAACAAGGTGGAAGGCAAAAGCGGCTCGTCGGTGACGCTGCTTATCAAGGCCGCCGACGGCAGCGGAGTAAGCGTTCAGATGCGTCTGACTGCATGGGACAGGTGACTGCCGAACGAAAAACGTTGACTTGCAACGGTTTGACGTCGTGTTGACAGTTTATCGCAGGTATCAAAAAAAAACGGTACGTGCGTGAAATTTGAGTACAAAATTGCACAAAATAACGAACAAGGAGAAAAAAAGATGAAAAAAACAATGGCATTTTTGCTTGCGGCTTTGCTTGTCTGGTCCTGTCTGCCACTTGTGGCATGTGACAAAACCCCCGAAGTCAAGGCTACCGGCATTTCCGTGAAAGACGGCACATTACCTGCCAGTGTGGAACAGAATGCAAAAATAGACTACTCTTCGGTCAAAATTATCGTCAAGTACAGCGACGGTACGACAAAAGAGTTGTCTGTCAAGGCAGACGGCGTTAGTTATCGGGAAGCAGACACCTCAAAGGTAGGACAAGCCGTATTCACCGTCGAGTACGCAGGCTTAAAAGCGTCGGCAAACATTACAGTCTACGAGCGTATTGTCGAAGCGGAAGTGCAATCCATTTATATTAAGGAAAGCACCTTGCCCAAAGTAATTAAACAAGGCAGCAAAATAGATTACGCTTCCGTTGTTCTCGTCGTTGTGTTCAGCGACGGCAAGGAAAGCGAAATTCCCGTTACCGCCAACGGCGTAAAGTACGATGCCATCGACACTTCCGTTGCGGGAAAAGTCACTTTCAAGGTTACCTATGCCAAAAAGGAAGCGACCGCCGAAGTGACAATCGAAGAAATCTACAGCGTTACGGAGTTCAGTAACACCGACGGCTACAAGATGTACGAAGTCAACAAGGCGGAACAATCCAACAAGGAAAACGAGTTCTACGTCAAGGACGTCCCCTACACGGTGGGCAGCGTCAACGGTTACGTGTGCAACCCCAAGGTAATCGCGGTGGACATTATGTCCGGCGGCGACAATGAAATCGAATTGAAAAACGTCAAGACAGACTACGAGTTGTTTGAGTACGATTCCGCAACGGCACTTAGCGGCGACGCCCTGACGAAGTATCTTTCCAAGGTGGAAAACAACGTTTACTACTTCACTTCGGAAGCCAACGACAAACTATTCCGTCTCAGAATTACCCTTTCCGACGAGTACGAAACCATTCTCGACACGCCCTACATCGAGCAAACAATCAAAGTGGTGGACGGTTACAACGTTTACGACGCCAATGGTTTGTCTGTACTGGACAACCTCAACAACGTTGCCTGGGCAGAAATGAAGGATACCAAGCTGGATTGGGACGAACACAAACTCTCCGGGTATGCCGACATAAAACAAGTTATTCTTCACGACGAAATCATTGTCAAAAAGTCCGATCTCCCCGCCAAGTACTTCTGGACGGAAGGCGACGAGGCTGTCGGCGGCGGTAGAAGTTACGCAGACGCGCTCAGCAGACTTCCCGAAAACATGCGGCACTTGCTTGCCGGTTCTCTGAAAGAAACGAATTGGGGCGAAACGTACAACATCGACGGCGAACAACGCGGCTTGTATGCAAGCAACGGTATCGGACTTAACGGCAACTACATGCAGGTCAGCTACGAAGACGGACTTGTGGTGGACGACAAGGGCAACGTTACCGCACCGAACGGCGGCATTTACGTCGCGTGGGACTTCAACGACATGGCAAAGGAAACAGGCTATGCCGAACCGCACGTCTCGTTTGTGGCATACAAAAATGTCGACGAGCAGAACGCAAAAGGAAACCGTACGGTGCAAAACGTGCTGTTTGTAGGCAGAACGGGCAAAACGGACAACACCAACCTGCCTGCCGCAATCATGATGTTCCACAGTGCGTTGACGGAAAACAAGGCTACGCTGGACAATATCGTTGCCAACAGCTGGTTTGCCAATGTCGAACTCAACAACCGCACAACGCTGGACATTACCAATTGCAAATTCTACAGTAGTTTCAGCCAGATGGTGTACGGTTTCTATGCCAAGGAAATCAACGTTGTCAACTGTGAAATGAAGCGTTCCGGCGGACCGCTGTTTATCCTTCAAAGCGCAACGGACAATATGGGCGAAGATCGCATTGCCAACGAAAGCACCGTGCTCAACATCGACAGCACGGCAAACATGGAAAGTTGGCTCAGCGGTCGCGAAGCATGGTTTGCAATCAACACAAAGGAAGCGATGCCCGTCGTCAACAAACTGATGACGCTTACCAAAATTGTGGACAACACCGCAGGTACGAAGTTCTTCAGAATGGACGGCGAACTTGCCAAGAGCAATGTCATTGCAGTAATTATCCCCTCACCGGGCGACGCGTTTACCAACCAATACACGTTGCACGGCAAGATCAACGTCGGTACCAACAGTTACGGCATGGATGACGCTACGTTCAACGCAATCATCGCCAACAAGTCAAATCCCGCTGCGGCGGTTGCGCCCGTGTTCAAGCTCGGAGCCGTGGACATTTCCACGCTTGGGCAAAACATCAACTACGGCTTTATTGCCACGATGCCGACAAACGAAACTATCGGTACGATGAAACTAAACAATCCCACGCAGGAAGCGGTTGCCGCGGCAATCATCCCGATGATTAAGCAAAATCCCGCTCAGTTCGGTTTGCCTGCCGACGCTACCGACGAACAAATCAACGCCGCTGCGCCGACCATTGCGCAAAGCCTGTGGGAAAACTCCATGAAGAGCAACCATACGGGCGAGTTTGCTCTGTACGTCAGCCCCGGCGCGCTCGGTGAAACTCCGAACACAAGCATCAAGCATTTCCTTATGTTGTTCGGCGGTCCCGTTTCAACGAGTTCCGCAAACTGACGGGACAAATTAAATAATTTGACGAAAAGTCGGACTTTCCCGAACACTCGGCGAAAGTCCGACTTTTTTTTGCGCGACGTTCAGATGTCCGACGGGTAGTTTTGCCGACCGCGCAGTCCGTACTTTTGCGCTTTTCGACGAGCTGAAAATAAGAGACTCAACGCAAAAATCACCCCGTCAACAGGGGCAGCACTTGTCGGACAATCGTTGATCGTGCCGCGTCGGGTACTAATCGGTGTGGCGGAGAAAGCGAAAAGAATCTCCCTGTGTACACGCCGAAAAAATGTTTTTTACCACATTTACCCATGTAAGCGGCAAATTTATAATCACGCGCCCTGTCATATTTCGCACCGCCAAGTCAACCTTGCCAAACCCGTGGTAAACGCCGTTATATTTTGTCTTGGTATGTCTGTCAAAGTGGTATGTTTGACATACTACATATTGTGTCAAAAGTGAAAATAAAACACAATATATTGTGATTAAGTTTGTTTGCGCCTATTGACTTTTGGCGCGGCGTGCTGTATTATATAAAGGCTCGCTGCTCCATGCACCGGGCAGAGGAAGTCACTGTCTGATAAAGTTTTAGCATTTGTTATGACATGGCTTGTCTGCCTGTCGGTCGGAGCGTAAAACCGACAACTGCGTCGCAGTGCAGCCGTCTGCGGCAAATGCGCAAACGCGACGCAAAGAAAGTCGGGCAAAAATACAATCAGGCGTTTCCGCTGACGTTACCGTCGCACAGTCGACGTCGGGTCAAAGGCGGAAACATATACCAAACGGAGGAAAACATGTACCAAGTCAAGAAGAGAAACGGCCAGGTTGTGCCGTTTGACCTAACCAAAATCAGCGGTGCCATCCGCGCGGCGTTCGACGCCAAAAACGCCCCCTACAACGATGACATCATCGACATGCTGTCGCTTAAAGTTACGGCGGATTTCCGTGAAAAAATCGTAGACGCGCTCGTGTCCGTGGAAGATATTCAGGACAGCGTGGAAACGGTGCTTATTCAGGCAGGTTACACCGATGTTGCCAAGGCGTACATTTTGTACCGCAAAAATCACGAAAACGCCCGCAAAGCAGGCGAAACTTTGCTTGACTACAAATCGGTTGTGGACAACTACCTCAAGGTTGCCGACTGGCGCGTTAAGGAAAACAGTACCGTAACGTATTCCGTCGGCGGTCTTATTCTGTCCAACAGCGGCGCAATCACGGCAAACTACTGGCTTAGCCAGGTTTACGACGAGGAAATTGCCAACGCTCACCGCACGGGCGCAATTCACCTGCACGACCTTAGCATGCTGACGGGTTACTGCGCAGGCTGGTCGCTGAAGCAACTTATTTCCGAAGGTCTGGGCGGCGTTTCGGGCAAAATCACGTCCGCACCTGCCAAGCACCTTGCTACGCTGTGCAACCAGATGGTCAACTTCCTGGGCATTATGCAAAACGAATGGGCAGGCGCGCAGGCGTTCAGCAGTTTCGACACCTATCTTGCACCCTTCGTCAAGGCGGACAACCTCAGTTACGAACAGGTGAAGAAGTGCATCGAAAGTTTCATTTACGGCGTAAATACGCCCAGCCGTTGGGGCACGCAAGCACCTTTCAGCAACATCACGCTTGACTGGACGGTACCTGCCGACCTTGCGGAACTTCACTGCATCATCGGCGGCAAGGAAGCGGACTTCTGCTACAAAGACTGCAAGAAGGAAATGGACATGGTCAACCGCGCCTTCATCGAAACCATGATCGAGGGCGACTACAACGGCCGCGGCTTCCAGTACCCCATACCCACATACAGCATCACCAAGGACTTCGACTGGTCGGAAACGGAAAACAACAAGTTGCTGTTTGAAATGACCGCCAAGTACGGCACACCTTACTTCAGCAACTACATCAACAGCGACATGGAACCCAGCGACGTGCGTAGCATGTGCTGCCGTCTGCGCCTTGACCTTCGCGAACTGCGCAAAAAGAGCGGCGGTTTCTTCGGAAGCGGCGAAAGTACCGGCAGTGTGGGCGTTGTAACCATCAACATTCCGCGTATCGCTTACCTTGCTACCGACGAAGCCGACTTCTACAGCCGCCTTGACAAGATGATGGACATCTCGGCACGCTCGCTGAAGATCAAGCGTAACACCATCACCAAACTTATGGAAGCGGGTCTGTACCCCTACACCAAGCGTTACCTCGGTACCTTTGCAAATCACTTCAGCACAATCGGTCTTGTCGGCATGAACGAAGCCTGCCTCAACGCAAAATGGCTGCGTTGCGACATGACGGACAAACGCGCTCAGGAATTTACCAAGGACGTGCTCAACCACATGCGCAACCGCCTGTCCGACTACCAGGAAAAGTATGGCGACCTGTACAACCTTGAAGCAACCCCTGCCGAAAGTACTTCCTACCGTCTGGCTAAGTTTGACAAAAAGTTCTATCCCGACATGATTTTTGCCGGCAAACCGGGTGAAACGCCCTACTACACCAACAGTTCGCACCTGCCCGTAGGCTACACCTGCGACGTGTTTGACGCACTGGACATTCAGGACGAATTGCAAACGCTGTACACCAGCGGCACGGTTTTCCACGCATTCCTCGGCGAACGCCTGCCTACGTGGAAGTCGGCAATGAAGTTGGTACGTTCCATCGCGGAAAACTACCGCCTGCCGTACTACACGATGTCTCCTACATACTCTGTCTGCCCCGAACACGGCTACATCAGCGGCGAAGTGTACGAGTGCCCGCAGTGCCACAAGCGCACCGAAGTTTACAGCCGTATCACCGGTTACTACCGTCCCGTACAAAACTGGAACGACGGTAAAACGCAGGAATGGAAGGACCGCAAAACCTACGACATCGACCACAGCACGCTTAAGCACGCAGGACCCCTCGAACCGACGACGGAAGTTCAGCAACCCGACGAAAGCGGCAACTGCGTAGTTACGCCGATGTTGTTTGTTCAGCCCAAGTGCCCCAACTGCAAGATGGCGGAACTGATGCTGGAAAAACTCGGTTACGGGTACGAACAGGTCGACGCAACCGAAAACCCCGACCTTGCCAAGAAACTGGGCGTAAAGATGACCCCGACGCTGGTAGTGGAAGTAGGTGGCGAAGTGAAGTTGATTGAAAACGCAAGCAACATTCGCAAGTTTATCGACGAGCAAAAGTAAGAAATTGTTTTTTATGGGAAAACCCTTTTTAGACAAAAAGGGTTTTCCCTTACCCTTTCCCAAAAACTTTGAGTAGGGCGGGGTCGTGCACCCACTAATTTGAAACAAGTTTTTAATTTGCAACATACAGTTACGTCATACCGAGCGGAACGAAGTGTAGTCGAGTGTATCTCGCGGAAGCGCCCTTGTGAAATGGACGCCGAGAACGGGGGCGTGCGCCCACTACTAAAAGGGCGCCGAAGTGCGGTGGTTGGTGTAAGGGGTCCTGCCGAG
>DPQS01000042.1:0-326 GCA_003537755.1 Clostridiales bacterium
TGCGATTTTTTTTGCCCTTTTGACCGTATTGCAAAAAAAGTACTTGCATTTTTTTTTGCAATGCAGTATAATATTACTGCTCAAAGTATGGGCACACCTTGCTGTGGCGGTTTGCCACGGCCACAAAGACCATAAGGAGGTAAAATCAGTTATGAACAGTTACGAATTGTTGTACATCATCGACAACGATCTCAGCGACGAAGGCAAGGAAGCCATCGTTAACAAGATCAATGCGGTTGTTACGGACAACGGCGGAACGGTTGACGGAATCGACAAGTGGGGTACTCGCAAACTCGCTTATGCCATCAACTACAAGACCGAAGGCT
>DPQS01000042.1:498-1194 GCA_003537755.1 Clostridiales bacterium
CTACAAGACCGAAGGCTACTATGTTTTGGTAAACTTCTCCGCACCCGCAACTCTTCCCGACGAAGTTGAACGTGTATTGCGCATCACAGACGGCGTAATCCGCTTCATGGTAGTCAAGAAGTAACAGCAGACAGGAGCGTAGTACTATGAACAAAGTATTTTTGATCGGCAGACTTACCCAGGATCCGCAAGCCAGCAGTTTTGAATCCGGCCATTCGTATTGTCGTTTTTCCATTGCCGTAAACCGCGCGTATTCCCGCGACGGCGAAAACAAGGCAGACTTCATCAACATCATCACTTGGGACGCACTTGCGCAAAATTGTGTCAAGTACCTTGTAAAGGGCAGCCAGGTGGCAGTTGTGGGCAGTATTCAGACCGGTAGTTACGAGCGCGACGGTGTAAAACGTCAGACGTTTGACATTCGCGCGGACCAAGTGGAATTTTTGTCGCGTGCAAATCAGGGTACCGGCGCACCCGCCGCACCCACGCAAAGCGCACCTCGTCAGGATCAGACCATTGACCAACTGCGCGAAGTAGCAGCGGACGACAACGATATGCCGTTCTGAGTTAACAAGGAGAATAACAATGGAAAATAAAGAATTCAAAAAGCCTATGAGAAAGCCCGCTCGCAGAAAGGTTTGCAACTTCTGCGTAGAAAAGTCCGAATACATCGATTACAAGGACGTTGCTAAGCTC
>DPQS01000042.1:1365-17456 GCA_003537755.1 Clostridiales bacterium
AAAGGTTTGCCAGTTCTGCGTTGATCGTTCTGAATTCATTGATTACAAGGACGTTGCTAAGCTCAAGAAGTATCTTACGGAAAGCGGCAAAATTTTGCCCCGCCGTATGACAGGTGTTTGCGCCCGTCACCAAAGAGAACTTGCGGTAGCAATCAAGCGTGCTCGTCAGATGGCTCTCATTCCGTACGTTGCGGACTAATCGACACGAAACAGAGGTTTTGCCTTGCGCAAGACCTCTTTTTTTTGTGCGCTGCGCCCGATGTTGCGACGAAATAATGTCGGCGTTTCGTGCGGCGGTGACAGGCAAGAAAAATGTGGTTTCGTCACAGCGATTGACGCGTCTTGCATTACATAAAATAATATAATCTACATGTTTAATGACGCTTGCAGTACTTATTTGCAAGGCGTTGACAACGGCAGCTTAATGTTGTAAAATATTATATTGTGGTGCCGTGGTGTAAACGGCGCAAAAACGAGCCTTCGGGCACTGAAAACGTCGGGAAAAAACCGACAATCACCTACAAGGGGGTAACACCTATCATGGAATTTTTTACAGTAGATCTTCACGGATATGAAGCCAAACTTCCCGTTTTGCCGCTTCCCAGCGGTGTTAAAATCTGCTTTTTCAACCTGCACGGCAACGTCGAACTGACCGAACACTGCGCAAAAGAACTTGCCAAAATGGTTTCCGACTGCGACGTGTTGCTGACAGCCGAAAGCAAAGGCTTGCAATTGACCCACGCAATGGCTCGCGACCTCGGACAACCGTACTATGCAGTGGCGCGCAAGTCCAAAAAACTGTATATGCAGGACGGTCTCGAAGTGGAAATAAACTCCAGTATTACCACCGGCGCAAAGCAAAAACTGTACATTTCCAAGTTTGACGCTGACCTGCTTAAGGGCAAAAAGGTGGGCATTATCGATGACGTTGTAAGCACCGGCAACAGCCTGCTGGGGCTTGAAGAACTTGTCCGTCTTGCAGGCGGTATCATTCAAAAAAAAGCGTTTGTGCTTGCAGAGGGTGACGCAGCGAGAAGATCCGACATCTGCTATCTCGGCACGATTCCCCTTCTGTAACGGCACACTTTATTGCTCGCTTTTTACCGAAATCAAGCGCAAACGGCGCAATGCCGTTGTTGAAATCGTGTCAGATTTATGCTGCGAACACAACGGAAAAAAGTAACGATATTTTTACAACGTATCGTGTTTTTGAATACAGCGACGCTTGAAGAATCGTAAAAACGCGGCAATTCCGAAGGGAAATTTTATTTATAAAATGACTTGTTACGAACTTCTACAACAACATATCGACAGGCATGGGAAGTGGTATTTCTACGGGCGTGCCGTTGGCGTAAGTCGCATTCTGCGAGAAATCGAAGGCTTGGCGGCGGCGTTTACCGACCTCGGACTGAAGAAGGGCGATGTCGTTTCGCTGTACCTGCCGACCTGCCCGCAAAGCATAGCGGCGTTTTACGCATGCTCTAAACTCGGCATCGTGGCAAGTTTCATTCACCCGCGTATGAGCGTGGCGACGGTTGCGGACATTGTTGCAAAAACGGGCAGCAAAGCCGTGTTTTTCTTCGACGCGCTCAACACCTCGGACGAGCCTTTTGCCGACATGGCACCCATTGCGGTGCGCTGCTCGGTTGCCGACTACGAGGGGGTTCTTGCGCCGTTGTTCAAATGGTATTCGCGTTGCAAGTGCGAACGTAAAAAGGGCGTATATGCCTATTCCGCGTTGGTGGAAAAACGCAAATCCACGCAGATTGTCGGCACGGACGAGGACGTTGTGTGTTACATGCACAGCGGCGGTACCAGCGGCGAACCCAAGGTGGTTGCTTTGTCCAACCGCGCAATGAACTATGTTGCCGAAACGATAGGCAAATTGCACCGTCAGGAACACGCTTGCGGCAAGTATGCGCTGGTCACGTTGCCTGTGTTCCATGCTTACGGTTTGTGTGCTTCGGTACACGCTCCGTTGCTGTTAGGCTACAGCCTGGCACTTGTGCCGAAATTCGGCGCAAAACCCGTAAGACGCTATTTGAGGCGGTTAAACGTCGGTTTGTGGCTGGTTGTGCCGGGAATGTTGCGTAAATTGATCAGTCAGAACAAATTCGCCTGTAAGGGGCTTGCGCATATCCGCGACCTGTGGTGCGGCGGCGACTACATCGAACAATCGCTTGTTGACGAGGTCAACAATATTCTGCGCGATTGCGGAAGCAACGCAACGCTTTTGCGCGGTTACGGGCTTACGGAAACCTGCGGCGCGGTGGTTGTCAGCAGTGGCAAAAACAATCGCAAACTCAGTTGCGGCAAACCCATTGACGGCACGCGCGTGGAAGTAGTTGACGACCTCGGGCATGTGCAGCCTGTCAACACTGTGGGCGAACTGGTCATTTACTCGCCTGCGCTTATGACGCGCTACCTTGACGGCGGCGAAGCCTGGACAGGCGACGGCGGCGTGAAAACCGGCGACGTAGGCTACATCGACGACGACGGCTACGTGTACGTAATCGACCGCAAAAAACGCTCGGTCAAAATTGCTTCGATAAACGTTTTCCCTGCGGAAGTGGAACGCTGCATATGCACTTTGCCGTACGTAACGCAGTGTTGCGTTGTCGGATACAAGCAACAAAACAAACAATTTCTCAAAGCCTTTGTAACACTTGACAAAAAAGTCCCCGTGGACGAAAATAAACTTGTCGACGAAGTTAAGCAGGTATGCCTTACTCAGTTGTCGCCGTATGCCGTGCCCGAAAGGGTGGAAGTTATCGACAAGATGCCGATGACGGCTATCGGGAAGGTTGATTACCGTTCCCTTCAATGACGACACATATCGGCGCATATAGCCGCTACGTGCTCAATCGCGCTCAGTCACGTACGCTTAGTACGCTCGTGTCGCGCTCATTCGCCTGTTGCGGCTCTCTGCACCAATCTGTGCCGTCATTGCAGCCGTGTTGATATGCTTCGCACACATCTACGCCCTCACAGGAAAGTCTGTGAAAAAAAAGAAATTTGCATAAATGATTGTGCTTAAAACGGTGGCAAATGTAAGCAAATTTTAGCAACGTATGCACTTTTTGACGACGGTTTGTCGAGTGGAAGTGCGGTAAACGGCGGAAATGGTTCCGTCAAAAAACATAATAAAAATAAAAATTTTCGGAGAGGATGCGGATAATTGCCTTGTGCAAAAGGTGCTTTGACGCAAAAGTTCCCCCGAGAAGAGGAAAAACATATGGCAGAAAAACAATTTGTAACGCAAATCGCGGATATCGATACCGACTTTACGCAATGGTACACCGATGTGGTGCTCAAAACACAGTTGGTGGACTACGGCCCCATTAAGGGCACGATGGTCATTCGCCCCTACGGCTACGCTATCTGGGAAAACATTCAGCGCGAAATGGACGCACGCTTCAAGGCGACGGGACACGTAAACGCTTATTTTCCTATGCTCATTCCCGAAAGTCTGCTCAAAAAGGAAGCGGAACACGTTGAGGGTTTTGCTCCCGAAGTGGCAATGGTTACGCGCGCAGGCGGACAGGACCTTGCCGAACCATGCGTAATTCGCCCCACAAGCGAAACCATCATTTGCGCAATGTACAGCAAGTGGGTCAACAGTTACCGCGATCTGCCTCTTAAAATAAACCAGTGGGCAAACGTCGTCCGTTGGGAAAAAACAACGCGCCCGTTCCTGCGTACGTCGGAATTTTTGTGGCAGGAAGGTCACACCATACACGCCACTCGTGAAGAAGCCGTTGACGAAACGCTGACAATGCTGCATCTGTATGCGGATTTCGCCAAAGACGTCCTGGCTATGCCCACGTTTATCGGCCGCAAGAGCGAAAAGGAAAAGTTTGCCGGCGCGGAAGAAACCTACGGCATGGAAGCAATGATGCTGGACGGCAAGTCGTTGCAGGCAGGCACAAGCCATCATTTCGGACAGAAATTCAGTCGCGCTTACGACATTCAGTTTCTTGACAAGGACGGCACACACAAGTACGTGTGGCAGACCAGTTGGGGTACGTCCACGCGCCTTATCGGCGGTTTGATTATGGCTCACGGCGACAAACGCGGTCTTGTTTTGCCCCCGATGGTTGCTCCCGTGCAGGTTGTAATCGTGCCTGTTGCGGCGCACAAACCCGGCGTGACGGAAGCGTGCGAAGCAATCGAGGCGGAACTTAAGGCTGCAGGCGTTCGCGTGACCCTGGACAATCGCGACCAGTCGCCAGGATGGAAGTTTAACGAATGGGAAATGAAGGGCGTGCCCTTGCGTTTCGAAGTGGGACCGCGTGACATCGAAAACGGCGTTGTGACCTACTGCAAGCGTTACGACAACGAAAAGGCAGTCATCAGTCGCGAAGGTATCGCCGCCGCCACGGTGGAAATGCTTAAACAAATTCAGCAGGCAATGTACGAAAAGTCGCTGGCATTCCGCGACGCTCACGTGCGCGTTTGCCACACGCTTGAAGAAATCGGACAGGCACTTGACGACAAGTGCTTCGCCAAAATTGTCTGGGACGAAGACCCCGCAGGCGAAGCGTTGCTTAAGGAAAAATATCAGGCAACGGTGCGCGTTATGCTGGAACACGAAACGCCGTTCCAGGATACCTGCTCGATTACGGGCAACAAGTGCGACAAACCGGTAGTAACGTTGGTTGCAAGAGCATATTAAAATAATTTTGGATAGAAGATTAAGGGGAAGGGAAACTTTTTACAAAAAGTTTCCCTTCCCCTTAATCCTATTCTTTCAAAAACTTTGGTTTGGACTGGGTTGCTATGCGAGTTTTTGACGTTTTACAAGAGATTTGAAATTTTTGTGAAAACTATTTAACGAATGATGTTTGTGAATCAAAATTAAAAATCAATTTTGAAATATATTTTTAACGAGCAAGGTTTTTATTGTTTGTCTGAAGTGTTTATGTTAGTTATTCTGTTTACACTTAGCGTGTCTTTGACCATGAGGGGTGGGTGGTCGGGGTAGCGGCGCTGTGGGGGTATTCCATAAAGTGAATGGACAGAGGACAACTTTATACAGCCAACTCAAACAGGGTCATTACAACAAATAGCCTTAGACGGGCGGAACCCTTTCGGGGGATTGCCACGGCACCCGAGCGGGCACGATTAGAAAAACGTTCCAGTTTCAATGCTTATATCGCAATGGGTGTCTCGCAATGACATTTTAGACAACCACTATTAACTGTTTCTTTCTGCTACGTCCGCCGAAGTTAGTATACTCGAGGTACGAAAACCAACTATAAACCGTTAGTCAAATACATCATGGGTGGCGAGGTGTTGCCAATTAGGGACATCGTCCGCGAGCCTGCGGCTGGGAAGCGTACCTGATACTAAGCCTTAATAGGCGAAGCGGCGCGAGGCATCAGCCGTTCCCATATTGGCAATTCCTCGTCAGGACCCCTTACATCAACTTCATTGCTTCGGCGACAACTTCATTGCTTCGGCACCCTTATTTTTTTGTCATATCGGCAAGCGGACAAGCATACAATACGGTGTATCACATCGGTCAGGGGGTCACTATGGACAGCGTTCAATTTGACAACAAAACATTTGTTTGCAGAAAATGTGTCGGTAAATCACAGACGGCGCAAAGCATTCGTCTGTCGGTGCGTAACGACATCGTGGAGGTGCTGTCCGTCGGCATCGAAAACATCGTAACGGGTTACGAAATACGACACGGCGAAATTGCCTACTACGGCAAAACGACAGTTAAACTGCTTTACTCGGACGGTTTAAGCATACAAAGTGCCAACTTCGGTTCGGACTTTACCTCGTCTATGTCCGTTGACAGCGTGGGGGCAAACGACAAACTTGTGTTTGACGTGACAACTGCCGACAGCAAGACCGAGGTTGATGCAAACACTGCGACAGTGTCTGTTTTGCTGGAAATTGTCGCGTATGCATTTGTGTCGGAAAGCGTTGATTTCGTGACGGGCGGCGACGACGTGTTTGTAAAAAACGAACAGATCGAAGCGACAACCGCGGTAAACGTTGCCAACATCCCGTTTGTCGTGGACAGGGAATTCGCGACCACTAAAAACATCGGTACGGTTTTGCTTGCCGACAGTTCGCTTGTCGCGACGGACTACACGGTGGGTGACGGCGTGCTGACATTGTCCGGCAATGGCGTGGGACGGCTGACCTATCTTTCCGACGGCGCGATTGTAACCGACGCGTTTCCTTTTTCGTGGACTCGCGAACTTGACGCAAGCGGAATTGCCGCAGACAGTCAGCCGTTTTTCCGCACGACGGTACGCGCAACGCGTGTACGTCTGGACATTTCCGACGATGGCGACAATACGGCGTTCAGTATGGAAGTACAGGCAACGCTGTCAGTTGAGGCTTCGCAAATAGAGGCACTGTCCGTCGTGACGGATTTGTACTCTGCCGATTGCGATTTTGCGCTTGGCAGACAAGCAGTGCAGACAACTCTTCCTTGCGGCAGTGCAAGCGTTGCAAAAAGTTGCACTTTCGGTGTGGACGAAGACGCGATTGCCGTGGTAAATGTCGGCGCAACGGTAACGGATGTGTTGTCGGAAGACAAGCGCGCAACCGTAAAAGGCTACATTACGGCAACGTTGCTGTACAAGGGCGAAGGCGGAATAAAAGGTGTAACGAAAGAGTTGCCTTTTGCCGAAATCGTTGAAGTTGACTACCTCGGAAACGAATGCAGTTGCCGCGGAAACGTTACCGTCGGCGAAGTGGCGTTGTCGCGCGGAGAGCTGACGGCGCAACTGTGGATAAGCCTTTCGTGCAGTCGCAACGTCGGCTACAATCTGATTACTTCCGTCGAGGAACAACCCTTTGACAAGGCGGCGCGCCCGGCAATAGAGGTTTGCATTGCCAAAAAAGGCGATACGTTGTGGAATCTTGCGAAAAATCTGCACATGTCCGAAGAGGACCTTGTGGCAACCAATCCTACGTTGACAACGCCGCTTGAGGAAGACACCCGCGTTGTAATCTTCAACAAAATTTAGACAAAGAATTGTTGACTGTCGTCTGCAATAAATCAACACCGATTAAAACAAGCAACAAAGGCACGTCGAAGGAAGAATTCGGCGCGCTTTTTGTTTTGCGGCGGAGAAGGATTGTTTTGTTCGGCGAGGTGTTGCAAAAAAAACATCCGCGTGATACAATCATTGTATGAAAGTAAAGGTCAATGCAAAACTTAATCTTACGTTGGGCGTTGTGGGCAACATCGGCAAGTTTCACGCGATAGACAGCGTGGTGACGTCGGTTGACGTGTGCGACGTTGTGGAAGTTTCACCGCGAAACGATTTTGTCGTTACCGTCGGTGGTATGCCATGGGTGTCCGACGAACGAAACACGGCATACCGTATGGCAACCGCGCTTGTGCAAAAGTTCGGCGTAAACGGCGCGGACATTGTGGTGCAAAAAGGTATCCCCGTGGGTGCGGGTATGGGCGGCTCATCGGCGGATGCGGCGGCGGTGGCTGCTGCTTTCTGCAAAATTTACGGTCTGGAAAAGTCCGCTTTGCGCGACGTCTGCGCGACGGTCGGCAGCGACGTGTGGTATATGGTTAGCGGCGGTTTTGCGCGAATGACAGGCGTGGGTAACGACATTGAATTTTTTGACGTGCCCGATGAAATTTACTATGTAGTGACAACTTTCGATACGTCCTGCTCTGCGGGCGAGGTCTACGCCTGGTTCGATGAGTGCGGGCGTCGTCATTTGTGCGACAACGACGAAGTTGTCCGCTTGCTAAAGCAGGGCAACACAGACAGCGCAGCAAAGTTGTATTGCAATGACCTGCAAACGGCTGTACAGGAAAAAACCGACTACGCCGACAAGTACCTTTTCTTTTGCGGCAGTCGCAACATCCGGTCTGTAATGACGGGTAGCGGAAGTGCGTATTTTATTGCCTTTGCCGACCCGATTGCGGCGCAAAATATCTGTGACATTCTCAACAAAACCGGCTACAAGTCGTTTGTCTGTAAATCGGTAAAACACGGCGTGACCGAAGTGCGGTAAGCGTTGTACATGTGCGATTGGCAACCGTCTGAGCAGCGTAACTTGTGGCAAAAATCGACATACGTATACAAAAATCGCGTACATATTTGCGTAAAAACTACCTCTGCCGTCAACAATTACGGCGGAGGATTTTTTATGAAAAAAGTAATTATCGTCGCGGCATTTGTCGCCGTTGTCGCAATATGTTTGTTTGCCGCTCCTACGCAAAACGCCAATGCCGACTACCTTCGTATACATATTCGTGCCGACAGCAACGCCGAAACGGACCAAGCCGTCAAGTATGCAGTCAAAGCCGCCGTTGTGGAATATCTTACGCCGAAACTTGCCCGTGCCGACAGCAAAGCCGAAGCAATGGCAGTGGTTAAGGCTGAACTGACCTCTCTCGAACAGGTTGCAAATACCGTGCTTGCCGACAAAGGCTTTGTATACAAGTGTCACGCAAGGGTTGCTTCGGAAAAATTCCCGTGTCGCACTTACGGCAATTTAACGCTTGAAAGCGGTATTTACGACGCCCTTATACTGGACCTTGGCAGCGGACGCGGCAACAACTGGTGGTGCGTTGTCTATCCGCCGTTGTGCTTTGTTGGCGGAGAAAACAACGGTACGAATTCCATTGTTTATCGCTCGCTGTTAAAGGAAGTAATAGATAAGTTTTTCTCGCGGAAAAACGCGGGAAAGTAATTGATTACGACAAATCCAAAAATTAGTTTTCAATGCGGAAAGTCCTACCCGGCGCGGTTCCGCATTTTTTTTGCGCGGTTGCTCATACTATGCGCAAACCGACGGCACACACGCCGTCACAAGGAGGAAAAATTTGACGAAAGTAAATTCTGTCAGGTTTGTCGCGCTGGCGCTGGCTGTGCTGACCCTTGCCGCGGTGTTTGTAGTCTGCGGTGTTGTTACCGCCGACGCAGCCGTAGTCAAGGTGGGCAGTCGCGGTCAGACCGTGCGCACCATACAAACCAAACTCAAGCGGTGGGGTTACTACACCGGCGGCGTGGACGGCGTCTTCGGTACGCAAACGCAAAACGCCGTAAAGAACTTTCAACGCAAAAACGGGCTTACTGCCGACGGCATAGTCGGCAACGCCACCGCAAAGGCAATGGGCATTTCTCTGTCGTCCGGGGCGAGCGGCAGCGGTACGACAACAAGCAACAAAGTGAGCAACAGCGACCTGTATCTGCTGTCCTGTTGCATTTACGGCGAAGCGCGCGGCGAAAGTTACGCCGGCAAAGTTGCCGTAGGCGCGGTGATACTCAACCGCGTTGCAAGCAGCCGTTTCCCCAACACCATAAGCGGCGTAATTTACCAGACGGGCGCGTTTACATGCGTTTCCGACGGGCAGATTAACCTCGGCACCAACGACGAATGTACCCGTGCCGCGCAGGACGCCCTCAACGGCTGGGATCCCAGCGGCGGCGCACTGTATTACTTCAACCCTGCAACCGCCACCAGTAAATGGATCTGGTCGCGCAAACAACTTACCACAATCGGTAAGCACATCTTTTGCATTTAAGGGGGTTGCGCATGGTACAAAATAAAAGTATAAAAACATTTTGGGCTGTCTTTTTCGCATTGGTGGCGGTTGTCGCCGTGGCGTCGTCCGTCGCAATGTATTTTGCCGCGGAAAGTCGTGTTGCCCATATAAACATGTCCACCGTCAGCGACGAAAACGTGTACAAAATCAATCGCGAAAACGAATATCGTCATGCATTGTACGCGGCATGCGACGGTATGAAAAACCTTGACGCAAACCTGGGCAAAACGGTAGTGTCAAATAACGCCGTAACGCAGGCTCGCGCCCTTACAAACGTCGTCGTTTGTGCAAACGAAGTAAACGACCGCTTCGCAGACCTTCCCATCGAAGCAAGCGAAAAGTTGATGACCTGCCAGAAGTTTGTCAATCAGGCGCAGGACTTTGCCCGTACTCTTCTTGCCAAACTTGCCGAGGGCAAACAACTGACCGACGGCGAGCGCGCGTCCCTTGACGGACTTAATACCGTTGCAACAAACATGTACGATTTTTTGCAAGCCTACGCCGAGTCGGACAGCGGAATGTTTATGACTAACGGCACGGGTTTGGGCGGCGCAGGGGCACTCAGCGACAGCCTCGAGGATGTCGACGACAAGGCGTTTGCCTACGAAAAACTGATTTACGACGGACCTTTTTCAGACGGAGTGCAAAACAAACAGATTGTCGTAAAGCGACACTTGTCGCTGTCCGAAGTGACACAAAAGGTTGTTAAACTGTTTGAAGATGTACAGTATGTCAACACAGTAAACGGTGCGGACACTCTGTATGTGTTTGAAGGCAAAGACGGTCGAGTTACCGCAAGCGTTGGCGGCGACATCGTGGAGTACACCGAATATCGTGAAAACGAAAACAACGGCAACGTCGGCAAAGACGGTTGCGTTTCCGCCGCCGAAGAGTTCTGCGCTCGCCTGGGGTACAACGTCCGCGGAGTGTGGGTCAGCAAGGTCAAGGACTACGTAACCTACGTCAACTGCGCACCCGTTGTGGACGGCGCGATAGTGTATCCTCGCCTTGTCAAGGTTGCCGTAGCCGCCGACGGACACGTTGTCGGCATGGAAGCCAAGGCGTACCTCAGCAACAAAGCCGCCGATGTAGTCAAGCCTTTCGGTAAAATCGGCTCGGACGAGGCAAAAGCAAAACTTGCCGACGGTCTTGCCGTCACAAACGTTGCCAAAGCCTATGTCGAGCGCAACGACAAAATCTTTGCCTGCTGGCAGTTTGAATGCGTTCGCGGTGACCGCCAGTACTACGTCTACGTGGACAGCGAAAGCGGCAACGAAGTCAACATCTTCAAGGTCGTACGCAACACAGAAGGCTTTACCGTAATTTAGTCCGTTTTTTGCCGCGCACTGCGGTAAAACCCGCCTTACAAGTCGGCAAAAAATAGAATAATCACCTGAAATCAGCGTCCGATTTTTACATTTTCTCAGTGAAAAGCGGGCGCTTATTTTTATTTTCTGAAAACAATATGTCGTTGTTATAAATATTTTAATTATTTTAATGCAAATTTCTACAACAAATATAGGCAAAGCGGTAAAATTGTTTGACGTATTGGTTGAAAAGTTGTAGAATAATTACTATTGTATAGGTGGAGTAGCGCAAAATTACAGATAGTCCGCCTACTACGGAGAAGCAATATGAAGAAAAAAACATTACTGTCGGTGCTCCTGCTTGCTTTGCTTGCTTGTTTGTTTACCGCATGTAACGCCGAAGGAACGCCGACCGGCACAAAGGTTACGTTCAATCTCGAAGGCGGCACGTACGGGCTCAGTCAGCAGGCGGTGGAGTACTACTACAATTTTGCCGAAGGCGCGAAACGTCTTGTCAAGCCATTGGGTTCGTTCGGATCCACTCGTCTCGAGCGTTCAGGCTACGACTTTGTCGGTTGGTACAAGACCAAAAACGATGACGGCACATACACGGACGCGTGGAACTTCGACAAGGACGAAATCGCCGAGGACGGCAGCACGCAACTGTACGCTTTGTGGGAAAAGCAAAAGTTTTACTCTTACCGTCTGTTGTACCGCAACGGCGCGGGCGAGGACGTGGAACTTGGCAGTTACCCCGTCAGCGAAAACGGTATCTTCAACGGAACTGCCGGCGCAGCGATAAACTACGCAAACGAAAACAACCTTACGCTTGTCGATTACACTACGGGCAGTCCCGACGGAGAAAGCCGCGGCTACGAAGGCCTTGGCGGTACTCGTCCGAGCGGCGAAACGCTGGTTGTCGATGTGTACTGTCACTTCATCGAAGGCAGGTACACGCTTGTTTCGACGGCGGACGCTTTCAAAACCGCGTTTGCAAGCAACAAAAAAATGTACCTTACGACGGACATTGACCTGTCGGGCAAATCGTTCGTCGTGCGCCAGAGTATAAACAACCTCGAAATCCGTGGTAACGGGCACACCGTAAGTAATCTTACCGTTGCGGTCGGCAACCAACTCGGGTACCTGTCCAAGGACAACCTGAAAGACGACATCAACGACGACGGCGGCAGGGCGTTTTACGTGACAATGTCCGCGGAAATGAAAAATTGCAAAATTTCCGACCTGACATTTGAAAACGTGTCCTTTGTGGGCACAGCCAACTCCGAAACCGGTGAGATTTACGGCGGCGAGGGGGACCTTCAACAATACAACATCTACCTTGCCGCTCTGTGCGGTAAGGCGAGCGGTTGCACGTTCAGTAACGTGACAATCGGTGCCTCTGCCGATTTCGGCGGAGGAATTAATCAAAGCAAAATCATTTGCGCCGAAGCAAACAACCTGTACCTGCTTGCCGACGGCACAACGACCGCAACCGACTGCGCAGGCACGGTTGTTTACCAAAAAGGAGAATAGCCATGAACTTAATAAACAAAAAATCCGTCCTTTGTTTCATTGTGGCAGCCATGATGATTATGACAACCGTCATGCCGCTTGTTGCATGCACGCAGGACAACACAGTCTATTACGACAACGAAACCAACCCGCTTGTGTTCTCTTCGCAGGACGTGGACAAGGTGTTCAACCCCTTCTTCAGCACGACCGCGCCGGACAGCAACGTAATCGGACCCACGCAGGTAGGCATGCTTTCCAACGACAGCAAAGGTAAGGTCGCTTACGGCGACACCGAAGCGGTAGTGGTGAAGGATTACGAAGAAAAAACCTACGAAGAAGGCGGCAAACAGTACACCAACTACAAGTTTGTACTTAAGCGCGACATCAAATTCAGCAACGGCAGCCCGCTGACAATCAAGGACGTGCTGTTCAACATGTACGTGTACCTCGACCCTGCCTACACGGGCAGCAGCACGATGTACAGTACCGATATTGTAGGTCTTAAGGCTTACCGCACGCAGACCTACGACGAAAAGGAACAGGAACAATATTCCGCTCAGTTCGAACGTAAGGCAAACACGCGTATTCTTGCGCTTGTTACCGCCACAAACACGATTCTGAAGGATACCAGCGTTACCGACGAAGTTACTTTTGCCGAAAAACTTGCAGAGTACCGCGCGGCAAACAAAAACGCTCAATACGTTGTTGACGACTTCAACAAGGCAATCGAACTGTTTAACGAAGAACTGGACAACGACTACAAAAACTCCGTCGACACATGGCAGGACTTCGTGCTTCGTAACAAAAACGGTCAGGAAGTCAAAAACCTGATTGCCAACGACAACGAAATGTTCCTGTACAACGAAGGCAAAATCAAGTGGGACAAAAACGCCGACAACGGCAACGGCAAGATGGATTACGGCGATTACGACGACCGCGAATACACCGCAAGCATGACCAAGGAAGACGCAATCAAAAGCGTTTACCTCAGTATCGTTCCGTCTCAGTTTGCACAGGTAATCACCGGTTGGCAGACCGCAGGCAACCTGTTTGACTACATCGTAAACGACGAAATGGAAAAGGATATCGCCCAAAAAGGCAAGACGGTACCCAACATTTCCGGTATCACGTTTGCAAACAAGGACGCTTCCGTCAACGTCAACGGCGAAGATTATCCCGCACCCGAGTACAATGACGACGGCTCCGTCAAGAGCAGTTACGAAGTACTGAGCATTACAATCAACAAGGTTGACCCCAAGGCAATCTGGAACTTCTCTTTCACTGTTGCTCCCATGTACTACTACTCGACGACAAGTTGGGCAAAGGAAGGAGGCACACCCAAAAACTACATCGAAGCGTTCAACTTCGAAAACGAATTCGGTGTGGAATTCAACAGTCAGACCTTCATGACGCAGGTCGTTAAGAATTCCGACAAAATCGGCGTGCCCGTCGGCGCAGGTCCGTATGTGGCAAGCAAGAGTACCGGCGGCACGGAAAACGTTACCGCGGGCGATTTCTGCAAACAAGGCGTCATTTATTACGAACGTAACGTACATTACAACTTCGAGGGCGCAAGCGTACCCAAAATCAAGAATATGCGTTACAAAATCGTGTCCGAGCAACAAATGCTCAACAGTCTGTACCAGAAAGATATTCACTACGCCGAACCCAACGCAAAACCCGAAAAAATGTCGGAACTGGACAAGAAAAAGGGTGAAGGCTTCGGTCATACCGAAGTCGAAACATCCGGTTACGGTTACATAGGTATCAACGCAGGCAAGGTGCCCAGTATCAAGGCTCGTCAGGCAATCATGCACGCGATGAACACCGAACTGGCAGTGCAGTACTACGACGGCAAGGCGGAAGCGATTTACCGCTCTATGTCCAAGTCCAGTTGGGCTTATCCCGAAGGATGCACACCCTACTATCCGTACATCGGCAGCAAAATCTCCGCTTCCGTATTCAATGATAACGCGGTTGTCAACCCCGACTACAAGGAATTTGTACTGTACAAAAACAAGCAAGCCGGCGACACGTTTACCTTTGACGAACAGAAAGAGTTCATCTACGGACTTCTGACCAAAAACGGTTGGAGCAGTTCGGGCAATCCGTGGGTTTCGGAAAACCACGCGGACTACGTTGAAAAGAACGGCGTCCTGACAAACGACGACGGCGCGCTTAAGTACGTGTTTACAATCGCAGGCGAAACGGACGACCACCCCGCATTCAACACATTGTATCAGGCAAGCCAATTGCTCAACCAGATGGGCTTCGACACCTACACGACGACGGACAGCAACGCGCTCAGCAAGCTGAGCACGGGCGACCTCACCGTATGGGCGGCAGCATGGGGCAGTACGATTGACCCCGATATGTACCAGGTTTACCACATCGACAGCAAGGCAACCAGCGTTCTCAACTGGGGTTACAAACAAATCAAGATCAACCAGACCAAGTACGCTACGGAAATGGAAATCATCAACGAGTTGTCCACCAGGATCGAACAAGGTCGTTCGACGACGGATCAGAACGCACGCAGCGGTTACTACAAAGACGCTCTTGACCTTGTAATGCAACTGGCGGTGGAATTGCCCACATATCAAAGACAGGACATGTTTGCGTACAACGAAAGATACATCGACGTAAACACCTTCAACAAAGATTTGTCATCCTACAAGGGACTTACCAGTGACATCAACCTCCTTTCGCTTGTCGTAAAGGAAAAGTAATCAGCCAAACAAAAGAATATCTGTATTTGTAAAACGATTACGTTTATCACGAGGAACCCGACCCATATTACCCATATTTGCGTCGGGTTTCTTGTTTTAAGCGACATTCGCAGGACAAACGCAAGGAGTGGTGACAACCTTGTTTGGCACGGAGAAAAATGTTTAAGTATATTGTAAAAAGACTGCTGATTTCAATAATAATTTTGTTGGGTGTATCCGTCATCATCTACACGATGGTGCGTCTTATGCCCAACGACTACGTTGACCTGAAGTTTGCTTCGCAACTGCAAAGCGGTGCAATCAAACAACAGGACGTGGACAACTTCAAAAAACTGTACGGCTTGTACACGCCGGAAGCGCGTATTCGTTTCAGGTGGAGCCCCGACGGCTCGACGGAAGGCATATTGGAAAAGGACGTGCGCATCAAAGACCACGACACCGACATCCAGAATGCGGAAATGTACGCCGACTTTGTTTCCGGCGATTACAGCGGAACGATCGGGGACAATTACTACAACCTTGCGCTTACCTTTGAAAAGGTTGACGGCGTTGTAAGCACGACTTACAAACTGGAACGCTACGACTACGAAAACGTTACGGTAAAGGACGACAAAGGCAACGAAACGACCCACTCGGTGCTGCACAAAGTTACCGTCAAGGAAGGCAATTACGCCGTAGACATTACAACCGACACAATCACGCTGGACGGACTTAATGTGACCAACACCTACGAAAAGGTCAGCGGATGGGAAACTCTCGGCACGATTCTCGGCGGTTACTTCGGGTGGCTTGGTAACATGATGAAGGGCGACCTTGGTCACAGTTTCAAGTACGAAAAACCCGTCGCAAGCGTAATCGGCGAAAACATGTGGATAAGTTTCGCAATCGCGGTGGTGGCGACCTTGCTGCAATTCCTCATTGCAATTCCGCTGGGTATTTCGTCGGCAACGCACCAGTACTCGGCGCAGGACTACATCGTGACGATATTCACCATGC
>DPQS01000042.1:17609-48167 GCA_003537755.1 Clostridiales bacterium
ACATCGTGACGATATTCACCATGATCGGACTCAGCCTGCCCACCTACTTCTTCGCGGCGGTAATGATCAAGTTCTTATCGGTAGACCTCGGATGGCTTCCGGTCAACGGACTTATCTCGGGTAGCGCGGTATTCCCCGACACGTTTGCGGGTTCGCTGCAACGTCTCGGCGACATGGCTTATCACCTTATTTTGCCTATTACCGTCAGCGTAATTCTGTCACTGGGCGGCTTGATGCGTTACACCCGTACCAACATGCTGGAAGTATTGAACGCCGACTACATCCGCACGGCTCGCGCAAAGGGTCTGTCGGAAAAGACGGTAATTTACAAACACGCATTCCGCAACACCCTCATTCCTCTGGCAACGTTGCTTGCAGGTATTCTGCCGGGATTGTTCGGCGGAATGATGATCACCGAGCAGGTGTTTGCAATAGACGGTATCGGCCGTCTTGCGTACAACGCATTGAAGGAAGGCGACGTGCCTTTCGTAATGGGCTACAATATGTTCCTGGCAATTCTTACCGTCATCGGTACGTTGCTGAGCGACATTATGTATTCGATTGTTGACCCGCGGGTCAAGTTGGGGAGGTAATTATGGACGAACTTAACAACGATACGGTCGTCACGGAAACCGAACCGACGGTGCCCGATGATGCTCAGACAAAAGACATTCTGGAAGAAACCTATCAGGAAATGTCCCCGATAAGACTGGTTATGCGCCGCTTTTTCCGCAGTAAACTGTCACTTGTCGGACTTATCATGGTTGTGTTTCTGTTTCTCTTTTCCTTCCTCGGACCGGTTGTGTACAACCGCTGGGGCGAGGATAACCCGGACAATACGCCGCAGGTTAAGGCGGTGCAATCGCTGTATACCGACGACAAAGGCAACACAGTAACGGAAGTTGTGTACATCACCAAGGACATCAACATGCTTGCCGACCCAAGTTGGGACCACCTGCTGGGTACCGACGACAAAGGTATGGACGTGTTTACCCGTCTTATGTACGGCGGACGTATTTCGCTGACAATCGGCTTCATCGTGGTAATACTGGAAACGCTTATCGGTGTGTTGCTGGGGGGTCTCGCAGGCTACTTCGGCGGCTGGGTGGACAGCGTAATCATGCGTATAGTGGATATTTTCAACTGTATTCCGACCCTGCCGATACTGCTCATCGCTTCGGCAATGATCGACAGTTGGGGCGTGGAACCCAACCAACGTATCTATCTGTTGATGGTAATCATCACGGTGTTCAGTTGGAGCGGCGTCGCCCGTCTGGTGCGCGGACAGATTTTGTCCCTGCGCGAACAGGAATACATCACCGCGACGGAAGTAATGGGCTTGCCCACGTGGCGCAAGATTTTCGTTCACCTTATTCCCAACGTAATGCCGCAACTTATCGTGTCCATGACGTTGGGGCTGGGCAGCGTAATTCTGTACGAATCCACCCTTAGTTACCTCGGACTCGGCGTGCAGGTACCCAAAGCAGCATGGGGTACAATGATTGCAACAAGTAATGACCCCGCAATTCTCAGTTACCACGTAAACATGTGGTTGCCGGCAGGTCTTATGATTGTAATCGCGGTGCTCGGCTTCAACTTTATCGGCGACGGCTTGCGCGACGCAATGGACCCCAAAGCCAAGAAATAATACATACGGGCAGCAGAAAATGAAGAAAAAAGATACAAATTACATATCCATCAAGGACAGTCGCAGGATAATCAGGGAAAACATCAGACAGATGAAGTACTACGAATCTCTGAAGCGTCGCAAACTCAGTCCTTCGGAATACACGTCGGTGATGAAAAATCCCGACAACATAATCGAAATAGACAATCTCAAGACGGTATTTTTCACCGACAACGGCACCGTCATGAGCGTCAACGGCGTTTCGTTCGACATCCCCAAAAAGAAGATTGTCGGCGTCGTCGGCGAGTCGGGCTGCGGCAAAAGCGTAACTTCGCTGTCCATCATGCAGTTGGTGCAGGCACCGCAAGGTCAGGTAATCGGCGGCGAAATCCGCTTCAATTCCGACGAGGCAGGCACGGACGAAAACGGCAACAAACTTGCGTACAATCTGGCAGTAATGCCCACGCAGGAAATGTACAAGGTGCGCGGCAAGGACATCACGATGATTTTCCAGGAACCGATGACCAGCCTCAACCCCGTGTTTACCATCGGTAACCAACTGGACGAAGTGAGTTTTACCCACAATCCCGAGTGCACCAAGGAAGACGCCAGGGCCCGCAGCATCGAAATGCTGACCAAGGTAGGCATTGCAATGCCCGACCACGTGTACGCAAGTTACCCCCACGAACTGAGCGGCGGTATGCGCCAACGCGTAATGATTGCAATGGCACTTATCGGCAAACCGAAACTTATCATTGCCGACGAACCCACGACGGCACTGGACGTTACCATTCAGGCACAGATACTGGAACTGCTTAAAACCTTGCAGAAGAAAGAAGGGTGCTCGGTAATGCTTATTACCCACGACCTCGGAGTGATTGCCGAAATGGCAGACGAAGTGGTGGTAATGTACGCAGGGCGCGTAATCGAAAAGGGCACCGCGGAAGAAATCTTCCACAACCCAATGCACCCGTACACAATCGGTCTGCAAAAGAGCAAACCGCTGATTACTTCGTCAAGTACAGAGCCGCTGTACAGTATCCCGGGGCAGGTACCCAACCCAATCAATCTGCCGGACTGTTGCTACTTCCGCAACCGTTGCGAAAAGTGCATCGGCAAGTGCAACGGCGAATATCCGCCGGAAATCAAGGTTAGCGACACGCACTTCGTAAGTTGCTACCTGTACGACCAAAAAGGCAATGAAGAATGAAATGTGACCGCTCCCGGGCAGGCAAGCCCGACAAGCAAGGCTGACAACCGAAACGGGCTTTGATTTGGCAGCGACAGCCGCAAATGAGCAACAAGCGGATGGCATGCGGCAAAATAAAGTATTCATTTTTCACCATTCTTCACAGACAGAGGATTACACATGAGTAACGACTCGAATAACACACAATATATACTTGAGGTGCACAACCTCAAAAAATACTTTCCGATCGAAACAAACTTCTTCGGAAAACCGACAAGATACCTGCATGCCGTAGACGACGTGTCCTTCAATCTCAAAAGCGGCACGACAATCGGCGTGGTGGGCGAGTCGGGTTGCGGCAAGACGACGCTCGGACGCACGATACTTCGTCTGTACAATACCGACGGCGGTCAGATAATCTTCGACGGCGACGACATCACCAACCTCAAACGCGGACAAATGCAGAAGTACCGCACGGACATTCAACTTATCTTCCAGGATCCGTACAGCAGTCTGCCGCCCCGTATGACCGTCGGCGACATTATCTCCGAAGCGGTGCGCGTGCACAACATCGTCCCCAAGGAAGAAGTGCGCGACTACGTGCGCGACATAATGCATAAGTGCGGACTGCAACCGCAGTACTACGACCGTTACCCCCACGAATTCAGCGGCGGTCAACGTCAGCGTATCTGCATTGCGCGTGCATTGGCGGTAAAGCCCAAACTGGTAATCTGCGACGAACCCGTGTCGGCACTGGACGTGTCCATTCAGGCGCAGATAATCAACCTGCTGAAGGAACTGCAAAATACCATGGGGCTTACCTATGTGTTTATTTCGCACGACCTGTCGGTTGTCAAGTACATCACCGATCAGATTATGGTGATGTACCTAGGTAACACCATGGAAATGGGCGAGACCGACGAACTGTTTGACAATCCGTTGCACCCGTACACGCAGGCGTTGTTCAGCGCAATCCCCGTACCCGACCCCGACACCAAGACCAAGCGAATAATACTGGAAGGCGACATCCCTTCGCCGGCAAATCCGCCCTCGGGATGCAAATTTCACACCCGTTGCAGCAAGTGCATGAACGTGTGCCGTTTCAAAACGCCCGCCTACACGGAAGCAAAACCCGGCCACTTCGTCGCGTGCCACCTGTACGACAACGAGGTAATGGCAAACCTTCCCGCCTACGACGAGGAATACAAACGTCTGCAGGAAGAACAAGCTCGTCTTGCGGCAGAAGCCGCCGCTAAAAAGGAAGAACGCTTTAAGTGGCTTCGCAAAAAGAAATGAAAAAAGACAAAAAACGGAAGTACGTAGACGACGGTCATACCGTTTACAACATGGACGGCATAGACGAAATGCGCTACGGCAGCAATCCCAAAGAAAACGTCGGACTGACCCGAAAGGAACGTTGGGCGGCAATCAGAGCGGCACTGGCGGTGTTTTTGCCAAAATTCCTGCTTGTGCTCGGGTGCTTCGCCATTGTGGCGATACTGATGTATTTCTGGTTGATGTAGGCTGTTTGTCTTGCGGCGAGCAGCAGTCGGCGCGTAAGCAGGTTTTACCTGCGACACCGGACGGATGTCCACCCGAAAAAAACGGGAAATGACATCTGCAAGGTTGCCGTAGGTAACGAAATCAGCCATACGTATCGACAAATTTATTACAAAAGTTGTGTTTCCGACGACAAAACGGCGGAAACGGACGTTGCGGCATCTTTGCGCCGAAGATGGAGCCAAGGCGCAGTCAAAAGGGTTTTGCAACGTTAATTTACAGGAGGCAATACGGTAAGTATGAAAAAATCACTGATTACGATTTTGTCCGTGGTGTTGCTGTTGTCCCTTGTCGGCACGGTTGCTTGTCAGGCAATCCCCGACGGCGTGTACAACGGCGGCAGCGACACGGTGAAATCCAATCCGCAGCAATTGGAAATCCTGGACGGTAGTCTTACATACACGCAGGATCAGAAATTGTCAAAAATCAAGGCGGAAAACCTGATCAAAAACAACGGCTACAAGGACAGCGACGAGGTGACGGTCATCGTCACGCTGGACGGCAGCGCGTTGATTGACGACTATCTGTCGGAAAGTTACGGCTACGGCTCGGTTGCCGAGTACGCGGCATGCAGCATCGGCGCATCCAAAAAGGTAGCCATTGCCGACAGTCAGGACGCACTTGTGTACAATATGAAGTCCAAGGGACTTGTTTCGGAAATCGTCGGCGTTTACAGCACATTGCTCAACGCCGTTGCCGTCAGGACAACCTACGGCAAGATTGACGACCTGAAATCTCTCGGCGGCGTCAAAAACGTCATTCTGACGGACACCTACAACAAACCGCAATCCACAAGTACAAGCGGAAGCGGCAGTTACAATGCCGTTGACAACATCGTCGACGTGTACGAAAAAACCGGTATCTACAAGTCTGACAGCGTAGGCTACACGGGCAAAAAGACGGCGGTTGCCGTTCTGGACTCCGGTTTCGACTGCAGCCACGAAGTATTTCAGCGTGCGCTTCAGGATGGCGAACTGGCAATCACCAGAGAACAGATTGTGGAGCTGCTTGCCAAGTCTGCTTTGCAAAACGTCAAAGACCCGGACAACGACGGCAAGTACGTCTACAACAAGGACGGCACAATCAAGCAGGAAATGTTGCCTTTGCTTAACGCAGCCAAATACACAAGCGGCGTTACCATCAACGACCTGTATTACAGCAACAAAATTCCATTCGTGTACGACTACGCCGACAAGGACACCAACGTGTTCCCCTACGACAGCGAACACGGCACACACGTTGCGGGTATCATCGGCGGTAACATCGTAGACGGTACGCAAATCAAGGACGAGGAACCCGTAGACTTCCGCGGCGTTGCAATTGACACGCAACTTGTGCTGATGAAGGTGTTCCCCGACCTCGACGCGGGCGCAAACACGGCGGACATTCTTCTTGCCCTCGAGGACGCGGTGGAACTGGGCGTTGACGCAATCAACATGTCGCTGGGTAGTTCCTGCGGATTCAGCCGCGAAGCGGACAAGGTGGAAATAAACGACGTCTACGACAAAATCAAGGCAAGCGGCATTTCGCTGGTTACGGCGGCAAGCAACAGTTACAGCAGCGGCTTCGGCGGCGATCAGGGTAACACCAACTTCACCACCAACCCCGACAGCGGTACCGTAGGCTCGCCCTCGACTTACGACGCGTCATTGTCCGTTGCAAGTATCAGCGGCGTCAAGAGTAACTACATCGTTGCCAATCAGGCTACAAGCGACAAGTACATTTTCTTCTACAACCAAAGCAACAGCATCACCGGCGAACAGAACAACTTTGTCAAAGAGTTGGTAAACGCAGGTCACATGAACGAAAACGAAACCAAAACCTTCGGGTACGTAACCGTTCCCGGTACGGGCTCGGCAGGCAGTTTCGCAATGGTTGCAAGCAAACTTAAGGGTAAAATCGCCATCGTCAAGCGTGGCGACAACACCTTTGAAAACAAGGCAATGCTGGCAAAGCGTTACGGCGCAATCGCATGTATCATCTACAACAACGTAGACGGCGACATTCTGATGAGTATGGGTAAGACGGAGCACATACCGACCATCTCCATCAGTAAGGACGACGGCACGGTGCTGGCTTCCAAGCGCGAAGGCACGCTGACAATATGCTCGACAAACCTCGCGGGTCCCTTTATGTCCGACTTCTCCAGCTGGGGTCCCACACCCGACCTCAAACTTAAGCCGGAAATCACCGCACACGGCGGCGAAATCTACTCCAGCGTGCCCAACGGCGGTTACGACAGACTGAGCGGCACCTCGATGGCAAGCCCCAACCTGTGCGGTATCATCGTGCTTATCCGCGACTACGTCAAGAGCAACGCCGCCAAGTTCGGCATTACCGAAACAAACGGCAAACCCGACCCCGTACAGGTAAACGACGCGGTAAACCAACTGCTTATGAGTACGGCTACCGTTGCTCTCAACGAGGAAGGCAACCCTTACTCGCCTCGTAAACAGGGCGCAGGACTTGCCAGTGCCAAAAACGTGGTAAACACCAACGCCTACCTGACGGTCAACCAAACCGCCCAAGACGGAACGGTGACGACCAAGACCAAGACAAAGTTGGAACTCGGGGACGACCCCAAGCGCAGCGGCGTGTACGTGATGGAATTCAACGTAGTAAACGTCGGTGAAAACCCGCTTACCTACAACGTAAACGTAGTGGGCATGACTGAAAGCGTTTCCACCTCCGACAACAAGCACGTTGCCGAAAAGGGCAATCTGCTTGACGGCAGCACGACGCTTGAAGTAATCGGCGGCGAAGGCAGCGTAAACAACGGCAAAGTGACCGTTTCCGCAGGCAAAACCGTAACGGTACGCGCGACATACACACTGAGCGAAGCGGACAAGACGATGATCGACATGCTGTTTAAGTACGGTATGTACGTCGAAGGTTACGTCGAACTGACCGCCGAAAACGAAGTTCCCCTCAACATTCCGTTCCTTGCATTCTACGGCAACTGGGCGGAAGCGCCTCTGTTCGACAAGACTTACTACGAGGTGGAATCCACCAAGCACGACAAGTCTGTGGACGAGGACGACAAAATCAAAGCCGACTACTGGGCAACAACCCCTTACGGAAGTTACTACTACAACTACATGATTCCTCTGGGGACCTACCTGTACGACGTAGACAGCAACTACGACGAAATCCCGGCAAGTACCGATCACATCGCGGTGTCCAACATTCTCGGTACGGTGGACGGCATTTCGGCAGTTTACGCGGGACTTCTGCGCAACGCCAAGGAAATGACCTTCTCTATCACCGACAAGACTACGGGCGAAACGGTGTGGACGGAAACCTACTACAACTGCCACAAGGCATTCAGTAACGGCGGCTCGCCCGTACCGTACTACGAATTTATCAAGGTCAAGTCGCTCAAAGCAGGACTTGTCAACAACCGTCAGTACAGTTTCAGGATGCAAGGTCTCCTGGATTACAGCGACAACGGTCTGACCACAAACGTACGCAACAGTTTCGGTTTCGACTTCTACATGGACAACCAGGCTCCCGTAATCAAGGAAGCCACCTACGAAAAGGTGTACGACAAGTCGGCAAACAAAGATCGTTACTACGTCAACCTTACAATCTACGACAATCACTACGCAATGAGCGTTGCGCCCGTGATTTTCACGTCGAGCAGCAGTTACACCTACCTGTCGGAAAACCCGATTCCCGTTTACAGCGACCGCAACTCCGACACGACGGTACGTATCGAAATTACCGATTATCTCGACGACCTGTATTCCGACACACTCATCAACAACGCGCTTGCGTTTATCGTTGACGACTACGCGCTTAACAGCAACATCTATCTGTGCCGACTTCCCGGTACAAGCGGCGAATTCAAGTTTACGTCCAACGGTGAGGCGGACGGCGCGGACAAGATTCTGCTCAGCATGTATGCAGGCGAATCCGTCGACGTAACCAAGTACCTTTATTGTTCCGACCAGACCAAAAACATCGGTGAGGATACCCTTGACCGCACCTACCTCAAACACCTTACGTGGAGTTCGTCCAACGAAGAAGTGCTGAAGGTTGAGGGCGGCGTAATCAAGGCAATTGCCCCCGGTAAGGCTACGGTAACCGTCAAAGAAAAACTGGACGGCGCGTCGGCAGTGCTTATCGTCAATGTCAAGACTCCGGGCGAAGTGGGGCGCGACGACGATTTGTCGGACGACACCGTGGAAAAACTGAGATTTACCTACTACGACACCTTGTTTGCCTACTCCCGTGCGGCGCAGACGAGCGAAATCGGCACAACCGGCGACCGCAGATACGTTGCGGCGCAAAGCGGACTTAGCGTGTACCCCGGCGAAAGCGTGGACATGCACTACGAATTCCGTCCCTGGTACGCCGAAAGCAAGTACGCCGACCGACTTGTCTGGGAAACGGACAACGACGAAGTTGCCAAGGTGGAAAAGGTGGTGCACGCCGACGGCACGGTGACGGGCAAAATTACCGCGCTTAAGGAAGGCATCGCGCAAATCACCCTCAAGGTGGACGGTACTGCGTTTGAAACGACCGTTGCCGTAACCGTCAAGAGTGAGTTTGTAATAGAAAATCGTACCCTTGTCGCGTACAAAGGACTTGGCGGAAATGTCGTAATTCCCGACGACGAAGGCATACTGTACATCGGTTCGTATGCGTTCTGTCTGTACACGACGGACAACACGATAGAGTTGCCCGACGACGACTACGACGCAAACAAAATCCCCGCGTCCAACACATCCGTTACTTCGGTAGTGGTGCCCGACGGCGTTACGGAAATTCAGAAGTACGCATTCTACAACTGCACGGACCTTCGCGAAGTGGCAATTCCCGACGGAGTGAAGTACATCCGCGAATACGCTTTCTACGGATGCAAGAAACTTGAAAGGGTTGTTCTCATCGACAACCTTGCAAAGACGGGCAGCAACGTAATGAGCGAAAAGTACCGACTTTCACCCGAAGTACCCGCAAATCCCGCAACGGGCGCGGAACGTATTCCTGCCAAGTTTGTGTTCGGGAGCGGCACAACGCCGCAAAGCCTTACCGGCACGGCGGTGGAAGTAATCGGTGCAAACGCATTCTACAACTGTCAGAAACTGGACAACATCGACCTGTCCCGCGTTTACGCAATCGGCGTAAAAGCGTTTGACAACTGCAAGGCTCTTCGCAAAGTTAACCTTGTAAGTCTGCGCAACACCGGTCGCGGCGCATTCCAGAATTGTTCCAACCTGTTTGAAGCGGTGTTTGACGAAAACGGCAACACGCAACTGGCAAACGGTATGTTTTACCGCAGCGGTCTTACAAGCGTGGACATTTACAGCCGCGAAATAATTCCTTACGGTTGCTTCAGCGAATGTAGCAAACTGCAGACGGTAACTATCCACGGCGACAGCCTTGGTATCGGCAGCAACGCGTTCAGTCAATGCAAAAACCTTACCGAAGTAATTCTGGAAGGCAAGGTTGACGTAATCGGTCAGCAGGCATTCTACAACGACACGTCACTTAGCGAGTTTACATTGCCCGACGGCAAAGTAAGTATCGGCGATCACGCCTTCTACCGCAGCGGTCTTACCACCCTTGTATTGCAAGGCAACACCGAGTTCGACACCGTTGCCGGCACGGCGTTCCGCAAGAGCAAACTTGCTTCCTTCGATGTGTCCGGCAGCAATCTGTACGCGGTGGACGCAAACGGCTTCCTGACAACCAAGGACGGCAGCACAATCGTATTTGCCCCCGTCGCTACAAGCGGCGTACTCACAATTCCCGCAAGCGTAACGAAAATCGCCAATTCCGCATTCAGCGGAACGGCTGTGACGGAAGTTACGTTTGAAGGAAAGGTGGCAGTCGGCGATTACGCGTTTTACAACTGTCCCAACCTTACCAAAGTAACTTTCGCTGCGGAAAACGGCACGACAATCGGCAAATACGCCTTTGCGTACTCGCTGGAAAGCGACGCCGTAACGTCCGAAACCAAAAACGAAAGCGTGTCAAAACTTGCTACCGTAATCAACCTGCAAAGCGCGGTTAAGGTAGGCGACTACGCGTTTGCTTACACGGTAATCGACAGCGACAACAGCCCGATCGCAACTGCGGACGGTGCGGAATACGGCGAAGGAGTGTTCTTCAACGTAAGCACGCTCAAGCAAGTAACTCTCGGCGCGGACTCTTCCTACGGCGTAGGTGTGTTCCAGCGCGCAAAGGCGCTCAAAACTGTAATCATGCCCGACACGGACGTGACATTCGGCGCAGGCGCATTCGCTTACAACACGGAACTCAACTCAATCGACCTGTCGCACGTTTCGGTAATTCCGCAACTGGGCTTCATGGGCTGCACCAAGTTGTTCAACGTCAACCTGTCTGCGGCTACGGCAATAGGCAACTATGCGTTTGCCGATTGTACAAACCTGGCTACCGTCACAATGCGTTCCGTCCGTACAATCGGCGAGGGCGCGTTCGGCGGAAACAACGTCGGCGGTATCGCGGCACGCACGATCAATCTTCCCGAAACGCTGGAAAGCATCGGTATGGGTGCGTTCATCTCCTGTACCGCCCTCGAAGAAATCAACATTCCTTCCAAGGTGACGGACATTCCTGCCGCAACGTTTGCACTGTGCACAAGCCTTAACAACGTGCAAATGAGCAACGTCAGGACAATCGGCGACAACGCGTTTAAGGGTTGCACGGCACTTGCCACAATCAACCTTGACAATGTCCAAAGCGTCGGTGAGGAAAGTTTCCGCGGGACCACGGCACTTGTAAACGTCAGAATGAAATCGATGAAGACCATCGGTCAGGGCGCATTCTATCAATCCAACCTCAGCGGCGGCGTAAACGCACCCGTACTCGGCAGGATTGACAGCTACGCGTTCGCTTACTCGGCATTGACGAGCATTACCGCACCGAAGCTTGCCACAATCGGCGAAGGCGCGTTCAACGAAGTTACTTCGATTCGCAGTTTCACATTCGGCGACAAACTTGCCAAGGTGGAAAGTTTCGCATTCCTCGGTTGCAGCAAACTTGCAACGTTCAATTACACCAAGGACGGCAAGACGGCAACCGACGGCGCAATCAACGATTACGCCAAACTGGTTGACGGCGTGCTGTACACCAGACTTGCCAACGGCTCATGGCAACTTACCGCCGTGCCTGCCGCAAAGAACATCGAAACGCTGGTCGTTGCCGAAGGTACCCGTCGCGTAGACGCTTACGCCGGCAACAAAAACACAAACGTCACGACAATCGAACTGCCCGTCAGCATGCGCAACATCGGTCAGTACGCGTTTTACGGTTATACGTCGCTGCACACGGTAGTGTTCCGTTCAATCGAAGCACCGGCACTCGACGACGCATACAACAGCAATGCGAAACTGGTTGAAGGCGACCCCGGCTACGAAATGTGGAACAAGTACTTCAACATGTTCGGTTACTACCTGTACTACTACAACTTTGTCGACCTTGTCGGTAAGGTTGAACTTATGACCATGGTTGTTCCTGCAAACAGCGGCACAAAGGGCTACGACGCATTGCCGTACCGTATGTACTTCGGCGAAATTGCCGAACGCGAAGGCGAAGCAATGGAAATCCCGATGCGCGACTTCCTGGATCAGGCAGTGGAAATTGCCGCAATAAAAACGGTTACGCTGGGTGACGGTGACCTTATCGACAGCGCAGTGTACAACTACTCTCTCGTAACGCAAAATCCCGTACAGTTCGGTATCTCCGACGCCGAATGGTACAACTACGTTGACATCGTACTGGAAGCCAAGGAACAACTTACGGCGTTGCGCTACTCCAAGGCGGACGAAGCTACGCGCAAGGTTCAGGCAATGATCGACGCATTGCCGTCGGATTTCTCGTTCGATTGCATTGACGAGGTCAAGGCGGTTGCTGCGGCTCTCAAGACGTTGACCGCCGAAGAGAAGTCCGCGCTTACGACGGACAGGTACGACAACCTTGTCAACGCTTACACAAACTACGTCAAGACAGTGTCCGACTACGCGGAATTGCTCAAACCGTCTTTGAGCGGTTCCGACGAATCCGGACTTAACGCCTCTTTGGCGGGAGTGCTGTTGGCAGCATGTGTGTTGCCCGCACTTAAAAAGCGCAAGGAGGACTGAGGAAAGTATGAAATTACGTAAAATTTTTGCCGTGGCAATGCTTGCGTTGTCGCTGGCGGCGGTGCTGTGCGCCTGCTCGGACAATTCCGTGGCAGGCCGCATGAAAGCCATCGAGGACTCCGTAAAGCAGGTAAATGTGTACACGGCGGAATTGACCATCACCGACGGCAGCACCAAAGTGTACGGCTACAAGGCAGTGTCCACCAGAAACGAACAGGGTTACGCGGTGGAAATCACCGAAGGTCGCTTCAACAGTTCGTTCGAGTACGAAGAAAACGTTTCCGAACGTTCCGTGACGGAAATCGCCGCGCCATTGAAGTTTACCGAAGACGACTTTACGGTGTTTGCCGTAAACAACGGCACTGTCAACGCATTGGTAGGCAAGGCTAAACTCGCAAGCGTAATCAACGTTTCGTCCGAGGCACCTCTCGGCGACGCGAGAATTACGATTAACTTCGACAAAGACAAGGTGACCAACATTACGGTGACTTACCACGCCGAAACCTCCGGTCAGGACGTATCTTACGTTTATACATTCGGGTATTGACAGGGGGAAAGAAAATGAAGAGATTATTATCACTGTTACTTGCCTGCATGATGATGTTTTCCTTTGTGGCGTTTGCCGCATGTCAGGACAACAACACCGAGGACAAACAACTGGCAATTCCGCAAAACGTTGCCGTTGACAAAAACGGCGTCGTTTCGTGGAATGCGGTTGCAAATGCGCAAGGCTACGTGCTTGTCCTCAACGGACAACGTCAGCAAAACACCGTCACTGCAACAACTTACCAACTGGCAACGCTCAACAAGGACGTTACGATTGCAGTAATAGCAGTCGCGGACGGCTACAAGGAATCTGCCGCTTCGGCAGAGGTCAAGTACACTGCAAGTACCGGGCCGATTGTCAAGCCGACAAAAGTCGCCGTCAGCGGCTCGTCGGAAGTACGTGCCGGCAAGACTACCAAACTTGACGCATATGTCGAGGGCAGCACGCAGGGCGTTACATTCAGCGTGGAAAGCGGTGCGGAGTACGTGTCTGTGGATCAGACAGGTCTTGTTTCCGCCAAAATCGACGTCAGCGGCGACAAGACGGCTGTAATCAAAGTTACCAGCATCGAGGACCCGTCGCTCAGCACGACCAAGGTGCTTAACGTGCTTGCGCGCACGGTGCTTACGCAGGAAATGCTCAACCGTTTCAACGGCAAAAGCAAAATCGGCTTCGACGGCTTTTTGACAATCAACTACTACACCTACGGCGAACCTCGTCGCCACGCAGGTACCACGACGATGTCGCTGCACACGTCGCTTGACGGCGAACACTGGTATGCAGAGTACGAAAACGGCAGCGCGGGTATCACCGGCGAATTGTTTTATTCCAAGTATCACGACGCTTCGGACGGCATTGACTACGCTTATCAGGACAGCCTCAGTTTTCTCAACGTCGCCGAGCAGACACCTCTTGTGGACAGATCCAACAACCGCACGACGTGGGAAGACGCAGGACTGTACAACAACCTTGACGGACTCAAACTTTCCGACTTCGCCTTCGACGAAGATTTGTGGCGTTGGAAGTACGTCGGTACAAATCAGAAGATTACCGCGCGTATTGTAGCTTCCGCAGACCCGTACAACTTCGCAGCCGAGGACGGACTTCCATTCTCGCTTCTTGTAGACGACGGCGAAATCGTAGGCTTGTACATCAAGGGCAACGACGACCACACCGTCAGCACCAACTACATTGCGGTGCAGGAAGTGTTTGTGGCGGTCAACACCGACGACACCGTTACGGTGCCAAGTATCAGAACGTTTGAACACAAAAGTTTCCACGACGAACTTGCCGCGGCAATAAACAACATGCACAACCTCAAGGCGTACACGTTGGATTTCCTGCAGGCGGCTCAGATGAACGGATCCAATTCTACGCAACTTACAGGTTTCTACGAAATCATCAACGACACCGATTGCTTCTTCCGCGATTACGTGCCGGAAACGGACGACAGCGGCAACATTGTCCGCAACACGGAAGAAACGGCGGTGTACGGCTTCCGCAAGATAAACGACAATCTGTACAACACCTACAACTATCGTGCGGACAGCATTTACGACATCGATCCCGACAAGTTTGACGCAATAGACACAAGCACAAGGTCGCTTCGCGCCGACCGCGCTTATACCGGCAGTTTCGACAAGGCTAAGCCGACGTTCGGATTTGCCGCGGAACTGTTTACCGTGTGCGAAGAAGTGACGGAAGAAAACGCCGACACTCACGAAGAGACGACCTTCAAACGCTATTTTGTGGACGAATCGATGACCAGCGTGGCTTCCACGTTGTATTTAGGTATCGGCAACGACATCGCGCTGTACGGTATGTTTGCAAGTACCGGCGTGTTCGGCAACTACAAACCCACCTATGTGGAAGTGAAGTACATCGGCGGCAAACCGTACATTACGGGTGCAGGCTTTTACTACTATCTCGGCAGCGTGTACGGTATCGTGCAACTGACCTACGACAACTTTGTGGAAGAAGGCGGCGCACTTACCGAAGAAACCACCGTCCCCGAACAGCAGGCTGCCCGCATTGCGGCAATCCCTGCACGCAACGTACCTGCGGACTGGAGTCAGGTCAACGTAATCTGCAAGCGCAAGGACAGTATCACGCAAAAGGAAACCGATTACCCGACGCGCGCAAAGCAGTACTTCGAATCCATCGCCACGGGTCTCAGCGACAAGGTGCCTTTCTTCGGAAGCGAAGATTGCATCGGCGACACATTCGGTTTTGCTCTCGACACCGTGGCTAAACGCGGCGGCATGAGTTACATGACCAAGTGCGTCAGCATTTACTACGACGTGCCGCTGGACGTCAACTACACAATCGATTCTTCGCTGACAAAAATCAAGGCATTGCTTGCAAAGAAAGGATTTACGACAAACACCTACGGCGAGTACGTAAGTACCGACGGAAAGGTTGTCATCAAGGTTACCGACGAAGGAATGGACCTCATTATCTACGTCTGGTACATCGGCGAGTAACCGCAACAAAGGCATTCGTTCTGCCAAAGGCATTGTGCATTTGGCAGAACCTGCAACATAAGGGCGTTTGCCCGACACAAAAGCGATTACGTTTCAGTTGCGTTTTAAGCGGCGCACGAGAAACGTTCTCTCACGGAGGTAAAGTATGAAATTAAACAGCAAAACGCGTATCGCCCTGCTGTTGGTGCTGACAATGATGGTGTTTGTCAGCGTTGCGCTTGTCGCATGCCAACAGAACGCCGGCGAAATCAAGGTCGGTATCCCCGAAGGTATCTACAAACTTGGCAACAAAATAAGTCTTGTCGCCCTTGCAACGGACGGCAGCAATTGCGCGCTTAAAGTAGACGCAAAGTATGCCGACCTGCTTAAAATCGACGGAATGACAATTACCGTTATCGGCGACGTTGACGAACCGACGGACGTGACGGTAGTCGTTTACGCAATCGGCAACGAAAAACTGTACACCGAAGTTACGTTGCACCTTGTTCCCGCAACGGACGGCGCAATCCGCATTACGTCCAAAAGCGGCTACGTGGTGGACATCGGTAAACCGCTGGAACTTGCAGTAACGCCGGAAAACGGCAACTACGTGGTAACTTATTCCACGGACGGCGGCGAAACCTTCCTTGCAAACTGCGACTACCTGTCTTACAGTCCTCGCACAAAGATGCTGTCGCTTGTTACGTCGCCATTGCAGGACACGACGGTAATTGTCAAGTTTGCCGACAAGACGAACAGCGCCGTGTTCGGCACAAAGGAATTTGTAGTCAAGGGACTTGTCAGCGTTAATTTGTCTCTGGACAAGACAAGCCTGCAAAAGGCAACCGAAGCTAATCCCGACGCCGACGAAGCCAAACTTACCGCATGGGCAACCGGCGGTGCGGAACTGGTGTTTGCCACAAGCAGCGACCTCATCGAAGTCGTAGAAGAAGGCGAGGGGTACATCGTCAGACTTGTAGGCGACGTTCGTTTCGACACGACGGCTACGATTACGGCTTCTCTGAAAGACAACGCAAACATCAGCAAAACAATTTCCGTAAGACTGCTGCAGACACGCGGCAATCAGGAACCCGTTGAAGGTAAAAACGGTATCAAATTGACCAAGGAAAATCTTGGCGAAATCAGCAACGCAAGCATCACCTCTACGGGCGTTCTCAGCGACATCACGCTGACGGTAAGCAACGGCAGAGAGGACAAAAACTCCTACGAAATGCTGGTAAAAATGGCTCAGGACAGATGGTACGGCGCATGGAACATCATGGGTAAAAAACTTGTTACCAGCGACACTTACGTCAAGTCCGCAACCACGGTCAACGCCAGGGACGAAAGCGGCAACATCGTTGCCAAAAACGTGATGGACAGACTGTACATCAACTCTCAGAATCAACTTGCAAGCAAAACGGTCAAGAATTCCGCCAGCGTACCCACCCTGTGGGAAAATCAGCACCTGTGGAATCACCTTACCACAAGTTACCTGACCGTTGACGACTTCAACTTTGACGAGGAAGTAGACGCCGCGGCTCTGGGGTACGTTTCCCGCGGAACAAGCAACACGTCAATGTCGGCGTTCAAGTACCGTTTCGACGCTACGGACGAACAGACTGCTTATCTGTTTGCTTACATCAAACAATCTCTTACTCCGCTTGCCGGCGGCGATGACGCAATCGAAGACTTGTGGGTAATCGTCGACAGTGAAGGCGTACTGGGTATTTACGCAAAGACATATGTCGAAAGTTACTGGGGAACGGAAGACAACACGCCCGTACAGGGTAGCGAACCCGTCAGCAAGAGTTGGTCCACAATCATGCTGACATTGTCCGACATAGGCACGACTACCGTTGCCGACCCCGCTCCGTACACCGTAGGCACACGCGACGTATACACGATTCTCGAAAAGTCCCTTTCCTACATGAAGGACAGCAAGAGTTACAAATTTATGGCGGTTGACACCGCAACACGTGCGCCCACGGTAAACGAGGACGACTACAACGTAAGTGGTGGCGTGGATTCCGGCTCGACGGGCAGTGGCAGCAGTTCCGGCAGCGCAACCCACAGCGGCAAATTCTACGACCACGTTGACTCGGTCGGTCTCAACGGACAGGCCGCAACAGGTACAATGGGTTACGTTGTAGCCAATACGGCAAACCCGTTTGTATTGTTTGAGCAGGTAGGTAAATACGAATCCTCAATGGACGACAACATTTACCACTTCACCTACACCGGTTACAAAGGATTTACCGACGGCAGCGGTGCGGCTTACTACGAAGAGTTTGCTTACAATTCCAAGATTGACGGATTTGCCGGCACTCGTATTGTTAATGCCGACATCTCGACGGTGTTGCCTTTGTTCAACTTCAGCACGGCTTTGTTCAAGTACGATTCGATGAAGATGGACGGCGACAGAGAAGTTCATACATTCAGCCTTATCGACCCGACGCTTACCTACGACGTTGTTCAACAGATGAGCATCGACAAGCAACGCAACAGCGCAAGCAGCAGTGCGGAAAACACCGTTCAGATAAGCGTGGCATACGACACAAGTAAGGAAGAAAGCGATCCTTCGGCTTACACAATCGTAAGCACAAGTTACCCCTACAGTTTCGCAGGCGGCACATACGCAGGTTACATCACCACCTACTACTACGGCATCGGCACGACTACCATTACCGAAAACGAAGTGTTTGGCAACAAGTATCAGCAAAGAGTGCTTCCCACAAGTTGGGCGGAAGTTGCGCACAAGGGTTACTACTACTATCTGCACACTTCCGAAGTCAAGGCTTACCCCGGCATGTACGACAAAGAAACGGGCAAGTACATCGAAGGCGGCGACCAGAAGTTGACCAACAGCAACATGGACACCGTATTTACCGATGTGTTCAAGGACAACTACAAGTATCTGCCCGGTCCGCAGTTCTTCCTCGAGCTGTTTAACGACAGACTCAGCGGACCATGGTACGATTACACAAGCACAGGCAAGGACTCCGCAGGCAACTACACCTACACCGAAGAAGTAAGCATCACCGTGCAGGTGGATAACGTTGACGAAAACAAGGTTCTTTCCAACGAGGAATACGTAAACTGCATCAACGCAATCATTGCCAAGTTCAATAAGTGGAACGAAGCAAACGCTTCCGTACTGGGACTCACCAAGGATGACAAAGGCAACTGGATTGGCGGTTGGACGTTCTCCAAGGCAAACAGCACTGCCCTTGAGGGCTTTGCTTACGACGATGTGTCCAACAGACGCGCGGTATTTACCTGCGACGGTCTGACCATCGTCATCGAAAACATTCGCTCGCCCTACTTCTACATTACAATCTACAATGCAGGTGAGTGGATTAAATAACGGTCGGAGGCATAATGAAGAAACAACCGATAGTTGTCGTGCTTCTTCTGTTGTTGACTCTTGCCATTGTTTTTACGGCGTGCACGGACGCGCCGACCGACGTTACGGTTGACGTTTCGGTAAACAAATTCAATTCCTTGTACCACAAGGGAAAATTTTATATCGACGATCAGCAGGCAGACAGTTTCGATTATTCGAAACTGTTTGTCGTAACCGAAGGTGACGACATTGTAACCGTTACCAAAGACATGCTGGACGTAAGCGGTCTTACCGAAACGGGCGGTACGGTTACGTGTACTTACAAGGGCAAATCGGCAACTGCCGAAGTTGCATTTGAACACATTTTTTACCAACTTGAACAATCAGTCTACAAACTGACCCTTTCCCCCTCCGAAGCGGCAAATTACGATTTCAAAAGTCATTTCCGCGCATTGGCAAACGGCGAAAGCGTGGAAATCACCGACGACATGGTGACAAGCGACGTCAAGTCAGTTGCGGGAAACTACACCTACACGGTTACTTTCCGCGGTATCAGTAAGTCAATTGCCGTGCGCGTGGAGGACATTTACGTAATCACCGCCAATCGCACTTCGCTGACCATGGAAAGCAAGGATTTTGTCGGCTACGACTTTCTGTCGTTGTTTTCCGCTACAAAAAACGGCAAGGATTTTGAACTGACTTCCGCAAATCTCGACTTCGGCAAGTTTCCTCGTTGGGGCGGCACAGGCAAAGTAATATGCCGCGCAAACAACTACTCGGCGGAAATCCCCGTCACCGTTACTCCCAACGAATACATTCCTTCCGCGCGCAGAACGACATTTACCGTTAACGCCGCACGCGTGGACGGCTACGACTTCGCTTCGCTGTTTACCCTGTCGGTGGACGGCGCGGAAACAAAGGTCACCGCCGCAATGCTGGACGGAACGGTTGCCGCCATTGCAGGCGAATACACGCTGACGCTTACTACGGACAACAAATCGGTGTCCGTTGCCGTTACCGTTGTGGAACACGAAGTGGTGCAGGCGGTAGTTTGCTATCCGCAAATCAGACTGGCTGTCGCGCAGGCTTCTTCGTACGACTGCACAAGGCTGTTTATGCTGTACGTGGACGAGCAGGCTGTGCCCGTAACCGACGACATGATTGACGCCGACGCGTTGAAAAACGCCACAGAGCCCGGTCGCTACGCCGTGGAACTGTCTTACACTATGCAAAGCGGCAGCGTCTGCACGGCGACGGCATACGTGACGTTGTCCGACGAACAGACGCTTGTCGTAACTGCCCTTAAACCCACTGTTGAAGTGTACCCCAACGCTACGCCGATTGACCTTACGTCGCTGTTCAGAATTGTGGACAACGGCGTTGACGTGCCGGTCACCGGTGCAATGCTCGGCGGCAACGTGGATTACACCAAGGCGGGCAATTACACCGTTACGTGCTCCTACGGCGGCATTACCGCGAAGGTTGTAGTCACCGTAAAAGACGGCGTTGTCATAGTGCCCTCAGCCGAACGTATCGACGTCAGAGCAGGCACGGATATGCGTTTTTACGACTTCTCTGCCGACTTCAAAGTGGTGGTAAACGGCATTACGCTGAGTAACGTCGGCAGGTACATCACCGTCGGCGGCAAAAAACTGACGGAACTTGCCGACCCGACATTTGTTTCGGGCGAGTACGAAGTCAAGGTTACTGTTCCCTACAACGAAAAGACAGTACCCGTTACGGGCATTGTATCTTTCAAATACTACACCGCGACGATAAACTACGTCGTAGTACGCAACATCTACCGCATAGATGTGCTCGACGAAACGGTGGTGCCGTTAAACCCGGGCAAGTTTGACCCGCTAAGCAATGTCAGGGTGTACCTCAACGGGCAGACGCGCGCGATGACCCTTACGGACAATGTCGACTACGTTGACCCACTTACGCTGTATGCAGTTGTGCGTTCCGGTTACAATCCGTCGCTCAGTTTGCAGCAAATAATCATAGACGTTTATGTCAACGGTCCGCAAAACGAACCGGTTACCGTAACCTACACCGTGGAAATCCGCGAATCGCTGGAAGTTACGGCGACCGACGCCATGATATTTACGGGCGAAACGCTGTACACGACGGATTTGTTTATCGTTGTCGAGGGCGGCAGGTCCGTAACCGTTACAAACGACATGGTCAGCGGCAAGGTTGACCTGTTTACACCGGGACTGTACATCGTCAGCGTCAGCTACGGCGGTGTTACCAAGACGGCACGGGTGACGGTACTTGACAGCAAAATGGCAGGCAAATACAAAACGCGTGTGATGACCATCCCTGATGACGCCGACACCGACGAGGACGGCGACACGGTTTCTGCCGCGACAAGCGCGCGTCGGTACAGCGACCTTGTAATCGGCGCCGATTGTACCCTTGCCATAGGCACGATTACAGGCAGAATCGTCGGCGGTAACGACGACGGCTCATTGTCGGTAGCTATCGGCGGTTACAATTACACAATGTACTTCGCGGACGGCATTGCGGTGCTTGTCCCACTCAACGAACTGCACATGAGTTACTCCGAAACGGGAATCAACCGTGTGCTGACCTACGTAAGTGAGGACATGTACGAAATCGAAGCGTTTGTAGTGGTAAACAACCAGCGTTTGCACGTAATCAAGTACAAATACAACGGCTACTACACAATCGAGGCGATGTTGGTGCGTAGCAAGGCGGACGGCACGACAAAGTGGTTTGCCGCCCGAACCGGCATCAAGGAAGTCTCGGGCGTGGACATTTACTACACGGAGTCTCACGGCGAAATCGTATTCAGCGAAGGTTTCGTACCCGAAAGCGGCGCGACTGCCACTTACACTTTCCTTGGCGAAACTAATCGCTTTACGGTGGGCAGCGACGGTTACAGTGCGACCATTGTCAAGGACGATGCAAACAAAAATCCGTTTGCCGACCACAACTATACGGCAGCCGACGGCAGCAACGCAAGACTGTTTTTCGAGGGCTCGCAAAAAGCAACTTACACCGAAGGCGGCAAGGTGATATTCCGATTGTTTTCCACGGAATTTGCCGCTATGAAGCACGGCGGAGTGCTGGACGATCACACGTTCTTTGCGTATGCCGCAAAATTCGGCAGTACGGAAAGCCAATACTACAGTTACAAGTTCGACATTCGGGGCGACAAATTTACGCTTCTGCCCAGGGACAACCTGATGGGCTACTACGTTCTTGGCGACATGTACGTTTTTCTGGACGGCTACGGGACGGGCTTTGCTCATTTCTCGGGCAATTCCTACGAAATTACGTCGCTACGCTACAATCTTGTCGGCAGTGAAATTCACGTCGAATTTGTCAACGCCAAGGCAAACTTCGGTTACGGCGATACGGCGGACTTCTATCTGTCGCCGCTGCTCAACGTGCTGACGGTCAAAAATCTCGGTGACAACGCCCTTGCGGGGCAGCAATTTGTCAACACGCAAATAACAGACGGCGCAGTGGTAACTGTCGGGTCGTACTCGGTGCCCAAGGCGACTAAAAGCGGCGCGCCCGACGAGTTTTACAACGCAATCGAAGTGACTACCGTGGACGGCGCATGGACGTTAGAGGACAAAAAACGCAAGGAAAACATCGACGTGTCCACGGTAGGATTTACCAAACCGGGCGTGTACCGCTACACAATCAATGTGGAAGTGGGCGGCAAAAAGGTTTCGGCAAACTACATGGTGGAAGTGCTGGAACCGCTGTACGACGGAAACGAATTTGTCGGAGAATACACCAGGTCGCCGATGGCAGGAGGCTACGCCCTTGTACTGGACGAGTACGGCAGGGCAACGCTGACGGTCGCAAGTATACCGTACGAAGGTCGCTATGACGTGTACGGACAAAAGGTTGTCGTGACGGCACGCAACGATGCTTACGGCGTGTTGAAGGCAGAAGCCGAAATGCTTTTCGGCGGCACGCTGAACGTTACGGCGCCGGGCTTCGGTTCATTTGTCGTGACAAAAGGCAACCTGGGTCAAAGCGGCAACGGCAGCATTACGTTGCTGCGCATTTCCTACGGCGGACAGACGGCTTACTACTTGTCGGTTAACGCGACTTTACGCAGCGTTTCGCCGGTGTTCGGCACCAATTCCACGGTTACGTTGACAATCGACGGCAAACAACGCCTGTTTAAGGTTGAAAGTTGGAACGACGGCTCAAGCGGACTTACGGAAGCCGACGGTTTACAGGGCAGTTACAATCGGTACGACGACCAATCGGCAGACGTGCTGACGTTGGACGGCTTTTGCAGTTTTACGCTGGGCACGCGGAGCGGCACTTACCGTATTTGCGACAACGGTTCGCTGTTTGTCACGTTTACGGACGGTACCTATTCGGCGTTGATGGTGAAAGATAACCTTTACCGCACGGTGGCAACCCCCACGGGCGAACAACTTGTGGCAGGCAAAACTTTCCGCGGAAGCGTGAAGTTCAAATGCGGCGCAGTGCAGTACATTGCCGAAACTTGCTTTGAGTTCGGCGAGGGCGGCACGGTGGTGTGCAAGTCTGTTTCCCCGATGCATGACTCGGACGAGGACTACATGTGCGGGGAAGATACTTACACCTGCGCAATCGGCAACGCCGAGGGTAAAAGCGGCACCTACACCGTTGACAATCTTACCGTGACGGTGCAGATCGGCGGTCACACAATCGTGTTTACTCTCAATGATCCTCTTACGCCGGGCAAACTGACATGCGCGTCAAGCACTATGGACAGAAACATGCACGGCGGCATTTGCGCAGGCGACGAGTTCAACGTTCAGAAGTGACGTCGCCGGCGGCGGTGCAAACAACATTGACAGATAAGGTCGGTATTTCGCCGACCTTATTTTTTCGAAAAAAGCGAAAAAACAGACGCCGTCGGACTTTTTGTCGTCATTCGATTGACTAAAAGGACGGAAAAGCATATAATAACCCTATATTTGATTTTTCGTGACGCGATTGCGGATTTTGTGCAGGGTGTTGTCCGAAAGACGTTTTTAGCTACAAACTGAATAGGTACTTTCGGAAATGCTCGAGATTCTGCAATGCGATCTCGCCCTTGCGGCGTGGTCTTGTTGCGGTGCGCCCGAGCATTTTTTTTAAAATCGGATATTACGTATTTTATGGAGGAGGAAATCTTATGAAAAAGACCACTAAACTGTTGTTGGCGGTTCTGGTAGTGGCAGTGTTGTGCCTTTCGCTTGCCGCTTGTGACAATCACGAGCACACGTATGGCGACTGGACATTGACTACCGCCCCCACGCTGACAACCGAAGGCTCGGCAACGCGAACTTGCACGGGCTGCGAAGAAAAGGAAACGGTCACCGTACCCGCGCTTACCGACACGTCGGTGTGGACGGCTACGCCCAATCCCGCACCTACGCACACTTCGGCAGGCAAGACGGACTACACGTCTGTTTACGGCAAAGTTACCGTTGACGTGGCAAAACTGGGCGACGAACACACGTTCAACCAGAAAGTCGTAGACGCCAAGTATCTCAAGTCGGAAGCAACCTGCCTTGAGGCGGCTGTGTACTACTACAGTTGCGTATGCGGCGAATCGAGCAAGGATCACAACGGCGAAACGTTTACCGACGGTGAGCCCCTCGGGCACAACTACAAGTTTGACTCGTGGAAGACGAAGCCTACCTTGACGGCAGGCGGCGTTGCGCAGTTGAAGTGCGAAAAATGCAACGACCTCAAGGAAGAAAACGTTGCTTCTCTTGCAGACGAAACTGTGTGGACAAAGGTTGCTTCCAAGCACGTTGACGCAACCTGCACTGCAGAAGGCAAGGATGTCTACGCAAGCGAAAGTTACGGTGAGGTGGAAGTCGTGCTGGCTAAACTTGCGCATTCCTACGCGTTTGTTTCGTGGGCAACCGAACCGACCCTGACGGCAGGCGGCGTTGCAAACCTCAAGTGCGCAAATTGCACCGACACCAAGACGGAAAACGTGGCTGAACTCGGTGATGAAACGGTGTGGACGGCAACGGTAACGGCGGCAACCTATGAAGCCGACGCTTACACGACCTACACGGCAACTGTGTTTGGCAGCGAGCAGAAATTTACGATTACCGACGAAAACACCCGTCTTGTGGCTGTTTTCGAAAACAAATTGTACAAGGGCGGCATGCTGTTTGGAAGTCAGGACACCTTTGCAAGCGAAAACGTGTTTATCGACATCGGTGCAAAGGGCGTTGCGGACGACACCTTCAACAAAAAGAACTTCTCTTCCTCTTCCGACGACGGTTACGGCGAATACGGCGATTACGGCCCGGGCGCTTATTCCAACCAAAAGATTAAGTTTGCCGTTGTCGACGCCGCAAAAGGAACGATTACCGTAACCTTCACCTGGACGGAAACGAGCAGCGGTACCTCTACAGACAACACCGAAGTTTACAACGGTTACGTGTCCGCTGACGGCAAGTACATAGTGTTTGACAGATACAAAGTAAACGACACAAGCGCAGGCTTTTCCGCTTACTACGTGCTTGTACAGGTTGACAGCAAGGATACGGCGGTTTCGCTTAAAACCGTTTATCCTTACGACACCAACGTCGGCAAAGTGGTTGGTCTGACGGTCAACGGAAAGGAAAACGTTGTATTTAAGTACAACGGCACATTCTATTTCGGCGCAACTCTCAGCGACCTTGCAGGCGAAACACTTACGGTCGCTCAGTCGAAAACAGCAAACAACGTAGTAGTTAAAGACGCTACGGGCGCACGTATTGCAGGATTCGTACTTGTAGAGTATCAGGACGACGAAGGTCGCACGCGCACGAGATTTGCCGAAACCGACGGACTGGACGGCACCTATACAAATGGCGAAGAAACAGCAACGCTTGACGGTAACGGCAAACTTACGGTAAACGGCAGCGGTTACTCCTTCGCAGGCACATACAAACGTGCCGAAGCAGGCGCGGCTTACACATTGGACGTGTTTTTGGAAGAAGGCACATCCAAGGCTTATTATCAGGTTACTCTCGGTGAAAATTACACCTACACCAGGGTTAAGCCCACAGGCACGGTAAACTACGTGCTTAACGACGGCACACTGGGCGCGCATGAAACGGAAATCAACATCGGCGTTGCTTACACGTTGCCTGTGCCCACGCGTGAAGGTTACTTCTTTGCAGGCTGGTATCTGACGGCAGAACCCGAAAGCGTCGAAGAAGCGCGCACAGACGCTACTATCGCGCTCGGTCAGACGGAAATTACCGTGTACGCAATCTGGACGAAGCCCGTCAAGGTTGTTTACAACGGACTTATCGGCGGCGGCACGCAGAATACGGAAATCAACATCGGCGAAGCGATCCTTTCAAAGGCTCCTGCGGATTACATTGCGGACGTTACGCTTAACGCCGACAAGACCAAGGGCTTCAAGGGTTGGTACTTCGACGCGGAATTCAACACTCAGGCAAGCGAAGAAAACATTGCCGATCTGCTTATGTACAGCGGCGACACGATCAATCTGTACGCAAAATGGGAAACTCTTGCTACGGTAACGCTTAAGTACGGTCACCTGATTGCCGACAAGGAAACGCACCTTGTCAAGAACGCTCAGTTCAGCAAGGCTCTTGCCGCAGAGGACAACCTGAAGTACAACAACGGTCGTCCGTTTGAGGCATGGTACGTGGACGTCAACAAAAACGGCGTAATCGACGACGGTGACTATGCCGTTGACGACGGCACGCTTGTTGCGGACGGAATGGTGTTCATTGCCAAGTGGAACGAAAACGTAAGCTGGAGAATAGACAACAGTGATAAATATACGTTTGTTTACGATGCAGCCGACGGACAATGGAAGAGCAACAACAAGGGTGTAAACAGCTCGTCCGCATCTCTCAAGATTTTCCCGATTGGCGGCGAAATCGAAGTTTCGTTCAAATTCTGGGCATCCAGTGAGTCCGCAGACCAGTGGGACTTCGCTACTGTGTGGTACTATGCTGACGGCACTACTACGACTTACACCTCGAAAAAATACGGCGGACAAACGGCTACTGCATCAGATGCAGAAGAATACAAACTTGTTCTTTCTGAAAGAACAGGCACGACCAATGCCCCGTTGTATTTCACTTATCAAAAGGATAGCGGCGGAAAAGGCGGATCGGATACTGCATATATCATCGATCTGACAATCAACGGCGTAAAGGTTACTACGGCAGGCAGTCCCGACTTCCTTGACGGTTACTACACAAGAGAAGGCGGCGAAAAACTTACGCTTGACGGCTTCGGCGGACTTACCCTTGGCAGTGAAAAGGGTACTTACACGTTGGCAAGCGAAAATGCAGGTTATACGGCGGTTGCGAATGTGGGCGGAAAGACGTACAAACTTACGCTCAGCGGCAACACGTACAGCCTTGTAGAGTACAACGCTACCATTTCGTTCAACTTCGGCAAGATTGAGGCAACTCTTGCAAACGTAAGCGTTCCGTTTGGCAGCACGTACACCATTCCCAAAGGACCGACGGTCAGCGGTTACACATTCCGCGGCTGGTACAAGGAAGCGGCATTTACCAACAAAGTTACGTCGATTACTGCAGACAAAGACGAAATTGTCCTGTACGCCAAGTACGACGCGGCTGTCACGGTTACGTACAACTACCTTGACGGCGGCGCACATGAAAACGGCGTCGAAAACCTGTTTGTAAACGACCAATCTGCTACTGTACCTACTGTTGACTTCACGTTCGGCACCAAGGTATTTGCAGGTTGGTTTACGGCAAACGGCACGGAAGGCGGCGACTGGGGTACGGAATTTACCAACGGCACGACCGTTACCGAAAGTATAACCGTTTACGCTAAGTGGGTTGAACCGCACGCACTGGCAGGTAGCTACAAGGGTGCAGAATTTGACCCGAGCGAAAGCAGTATCGCATTAACAACCAAGAGTTCGCTTGGATTTTCTATTACCATCGACAACTTCGGTAAGGTGACGGGCTCTAAAAAAGGTACAATCGAAAATTACAATACCGAAAACGGTACTTTTGTATTGGTGGACGGCAGCAGCCGTTACAACGGCTATGCAGACATTGCAAACGGAATTGTTGAAATTGACTACTACGCGGGAAGGTCTACAAACGAACACGACATTTATCTGTTCTTTGCAGTAAACGGTGACGTTACGCCTGCTTCGGCAGAAAGCGTAAGCTGGACAAAGGGTACGGTCAAGATTGCTACAATCAGGTTCAGCAATGACACAACAAAAAATCTGCTTGTTTACAACAGAGTCGTTTACGCAAACGTAACGTGGTCAGCGACGGATTCTTCGGGTGCGACACTTACAACGATGACGGACATCTCGAAAAACATGTACGTAATCACCGTTACCGCAGGTGAAAACACCTACTCGTTTGCAAGAAACAGCAGTAACGACGCTGTTGCTCAGGACGGCACGCAAGGCGCATTTACCTGCGAAGGAAAGGAAAATCTTATTCTCAACGGCGCAGGAATTGCAAGCGGTGCGCTTAGCGGTACCTACACGGCGGCTGACGAAGGCGCAGGCTACACCTACGACGTCACGACGACCGACGGACAGTACAAGGTTACAATCATTGGCAGCACCTACACGGTAGAGGACAACAGAGTTACAATTACCTTTGTAAATGAACACAAGGAAATTGCTTCTGTTACGCCGTTCTACGGTAAGAGCGTAACGTTGCCTTCGGGTAACGAAGTGGCTGTTGAAGGTTACAAGTTCCGCGGCTGGTACGACAATGCGGAATTTACCGGCAGTGCCATGACAAGCGTTACTTTGACTGCCGACGCTACTTACTACGCTAAGTACGAAGCCATTGTCAACATCACGTTTGATTACAGCGGCTACGAATACGAAACGGGCAAAACAACCAAGGTTGTCGACACACTTGCAAGCGGCGATACGCTAGGCAACACAATCCCGACCGTTGATGCAACAGTTGTTTTTGAAGGTAAAGTATTTGCAGGCTGGTTTGCAAAGAGCGGCGACGATTGGGGCGAACAGGCTACAAGTTCCACCAAGGTTACGGCGGCAGTTACTTACTACGCTAAGTGGATGGAACCTGCTGCTTCGATGGGTACGTACAAGGGCTTTGAAATTTACAGCACTTGGTCGAAAGAAAGTATAAAGCCCAGTGACAAGATTATTACAATTTCTGCCGACGGTAAATTCAGCGGTAAGGTTAGCGGCACTCTTTCTTCAGAAGATATGTCTAAGACCGACGGCTCAATTATGGTTGGTAGATACGGTTACGTTTGCGCAGAAGGTGATGTAATTGTAATAGCTTTCTCTGGAAGCAATACCACGACATGGGGGAACGACGCATATATTGGATTCAGAAACTCTGATTCCATTAAGACAATTAGCTACTCATGCGCTGTCGTAGGCGGAAAACTTGTGACTTTCATGACAATTTCGTATAATGACAACACAACAAAGAATTTGCTTGTGGCTAACGACGAAATTATTTACAACGTGACGTTTAGTGTAAATGGTGAAGCGTGCAACGGATACGATTGTGCTTCGAAAAACGGTGTGTTGATTTCCAAAAACGGAACGGCATTGTATGTATGGAAAGACAAGACGTTGGTTGGAAGCGACGGTAAAGCAGGTACTTACACCGGCGAGTACGGTGAAATCGTTGTTGACGGTTACGGTACGGTGACAATCGGCAGCGAAACAACGGTTTACACGCTTGACGGCAACAATATCACGTTTGTTATCGGCGGTAAAAAATCGGTAGTCGTTGCTCTCGGCGAAGGTACCTACACCAAGGTTTCGGACGGTTACAACGGAACGTACACATTGCCCGACAACGCAGGCACAATCACGCTGGACGGCTTCGGCGGTGCAGGTGGCGGCAAGACGTATGTTGTAAGCGGTACTAACATCACTATCTTTGACGGCGCAACGAGTACGACTTACGGTCTGGATGTTGCTAAAAAAACGTTGCTTGGCAAGAGCATTTTTGCAGGGTTGAAGTTTGTAAGCAGCACTTATAAAGTTGTCTTTGATGATTCTACATCGATTACAGGTAAATTTACAAGTACGGCATATCCTTCGTACGAATACGGATTTACCGGTACCATTGAAGGAAATGTGCTGACGATTACAATCACGTCACAGAACTACGCAATGGGCTTCATCGGAACAAAGATTACGGCAACTGTTGAAAACGGAAAGATTACCTTCACGTCGTCGTTCAAGTATGACAACGTTACGGACATCAAGAATACTTCCGCAACTTGTGAATCGTTTGTGTTTGGTAACTGACTGGTACCATCAAATAACAAAAAGGGACGAGTTTTCTCGTCCCTTTTACTTTGTCTGTTGTCGTCGAAAAGCGGCTACGGCGGCTGTTCTGAGCCTTCTGTGATCGCCATGACGGGCAAAATAACAATGTTTTTGTTGTGCTTATGAAAATTGAATTACGCCAAATTAGAATGTTGTGAAACTAAAAAAAAAGAGTGGCAAATTTGCCCTCTTTTTTGTTGTAATTTTCAATTGATAGTAATCGACACAAGATACGGTTGTAATAAATTTATTGATTTTGTTTATCCCCCCCCCCGTTTACCCAAAGTTTTGGGGAAAGGGGTATGGGGAAGGGGGACTTTTACCAAAAGACCCCCTTCCCCATAATTTTTCTCTAGGGTTAATTTCGCCATCACTAACAACCTTGGTAATGTTCTTTCTCGCGGCGAAGCCGTAAGTAGGGTA
>DPQS01000041.1:0-3492 GCA_003537755.1 Clostridiales bacterium
CAGGCTCGCGGACGATGTCCCTTTATTGGCAACACCTCGCCACCCCGCATGTAGCAGGTTGACCGTTTGCAACCGGCTCGTGTACTTCAAGTGTACTAACTTCGGCGGACGTAGTTTTAATGTAAATATAAAGTCTAATGCAAACATTTTTATGATTTTGTGTTCAATAGTAATTCGCTTTATATCGGCATATATAAAAGTGTCCTCAGCCGAGCCGCAGTTTTTGCGGCGAACACCCTCGCATCTATGCCTTCCCCTGCCTTTGGGGAAACAAGAGCGTAAGCGAGTATGTGAGTAAGCAACGTGTTGTTAGTTGAGAAGTCGAAATTTTACTTTGTCGCGTAAATTATTTTACTTTTTTTACTAAACAACTAACGGTAGTCTTTTAGTTTCAGTAGGTGCACGCTCCGTGCTCCCCCAAAAGGGTTCCTTGTAAATAAAAACAGCCTGAAGTGCGTGTTGTCGCATTCGGACTGTTTTTTTTGTTGTTCTGTTGTTTTGTTTTTGTTGATATGTGCCTTTTTCCTTTTCGGTTGTTTCTAATCGATTGCGTGTCAAAAAATCGCAATATCAACGGCGGTGTGAGAGTCTGTTACTTTTTGAGAGAAGGAAAAAGTGTAAACGCGCCTTCAACAATGAACACAACGCCTATTACGATAAACATCCAATCAAGCATTGCCCATTTGCTGACAATCAGCAGGATGCCGAGGATAATCGTAAGTGCGGCAACGATGATGCCCATTACATCTTTGCTGCCTTTGCACAACGCGATGAGGTCGCTTGCGCCTTTTACTACGAGCAGTGCGCCAAGGACAATCAGAACGATTTCCACAAACAGCCATCCGCCCAGGATTACCACTACGCCGATTACCGCTTCGATAATACCGTTTGTCAGACGTCTCTGGATGATGTCGTACACGCCGAGCGCGATAAACACGATACCGACGATTGTCATCAGCCAGTTGAGCATGCCTGCCTTAAACACGATAAACAGCACACCCAACAGGATATACAGAATCGCAGCAATAACATTGTTGCTTACTTTTTTAGTACTTGCCATTTTGTTGCCTCCGTGTGTATTGTACGCAAATGTGCACCCGTGGTGACAATGCGTAACTGAATCAACGCCTATGTTTTACTACCTTATCGCAAAGTTGTCAAGTATTTTGTCGTGGTTATTCTGCACAGTGTGACAACTTGTCAACAAGTGGCGGGTATTATGTTAATCACTGACTAATTTTGTCGTCGAAAAATACATACGTATATGATTTTTGTTTACGTGAGTGCGGTGTTTTGTGCCGGTTGTTACGTTGTTGCGGCTGCAAAAACGGCAACTGGCCGTAAGGCGTAAGTCCACATGTTAATTTGCAAAGACAACAACAATCGGTCGACGCATTCGACTTTTACGTCAGGCAATTTGTCTGCAAAAATCACAATATTGTTAAAACCATTATTGACATCGGTTTACCGTTAGTGTATAATGCGAATGTGACGAAAGTCATAATAATCAAGGAAGGAAAAAATATGAACAAAAGAACATTGCTTACCTGGATTTATGTACTTAAAATCTGTGTGGCGGTAGTTGCCGGTTTGGTTGCGGTGTATATTCTGGCATCGGGCATCGTCAATTTGGCGCGAGGTTATTCTTCAAACACGCTTATGAACGCGATTGATGTAATCGTGGGAACAGTTCGCTGGGGGTTGTGGTTTTTCGTTATTGGCGAAGGCATTCTGTACGGCGTGGAATATCTTGTCAAACTCAACGACAAGGTGAGCGCAAACATAGTTACAAAAACATTTGACCTCGATGACCTTGAACGTTTGTACAAGCTGAAGCAGGACGGCGTAGTTACCGAAGAGGAATTTAACAAAGCCAAAACTATGCTGTTCAAACAACTTGACGTAAATGAAACGTCACCTAAGAAAACCCCAAAAAAGCAAAAGAAAACAAATGATGCAGTGTCTGCCGACGGCGGTGCAAAATGAAAGTAAAAGAGATACTGAAAAACCACAAATCTATCAGGGCGTGGTTTATCGTTACAATCGTATTCGGAAGTGTTGTTCTGTTTGCATTTCTTTTTTGTGCCTTCTGGGAAATGTTTAAGCTTGGCGTTGCCGATATTGGTTTCTTTACCATTGGATTTTTTGTTGCAATAAATGCAATCGGAGTTTGCATTGCGCTGCTCAATTTTGCCGTAACTATTGACAAGGCAAAACTTGCAGGCATGTACACCGACGGCAATCAAACGGTTGCGACAGAAAAAGTCAGACGGAACGACTTCGATACTATTTCTCACAGGCTGGACAAGCTGTTTGAATTGAAAGAAAACGGCGTAATTACCGAAGAAGAATTTGCCGAGCAAAAGAAGATTATATTGGGGGAGTAACATATGTTTGAAAGAAACGACAGAGTATTTAAGTTCTGGACTAAGTTTATCGGCATTGTTTCCATTGTCGGAATGGTGCTGTGCGTATTGGCAGGTATTATACTGCTGGCAACGGCGAACGGAAATTCGCAATCTCTCACGTATGGCATTTTGATGATAGTGGTGTATCCGCTTGCCATTTTGATTAACTGGGCATTGTTTAATCTGATTTTCTCTGTAATCAGAGATATCAAGTACATCCGCAACAAGTTGTACAGTCAACCAAACGAAAGCGATTTCGTCATCGACAAAATTGTAGAAAATCAAATTCGGAATGAAGCCGAAGCGGCAGAAGCGGCGCAAAAATCCGCCGACGAAGAGTTTGATAAACGGTGCAAGCAACTTGCTACGCTCAAAACATTGCTTGACCGCGGCGTGATTACGCAGGACGAATTTGAGGAGCAAAAGAAAAAGATATTGGGCAAGTAGTTCTGCAATTGTTTTGCATCATGCTGCCCGTTATACTATTGAATACGTAAAAATTCAAAAGACCGCTACTTTTTGTAGTGGTCTTTTGTAATTAAATTTTACATACGTATGTGAATTTTTGTGTTTTATTGTACGTTTTTCATCGCCATCACTAACAACATTGAAAATGTTCTTGTTTTGTTTCTTCGTGTTGACGCTCGTTCAGTGTATATCCATTTTTGATATATTAAGGCGTGATTTTTTTATAAGTTGGCTGTAATTATGTAATTGCGAAATATTACTTTTGATTACAATGAACCCTTCCGGGGGAGCACGGAGCGTGCACCTACTGAAACGAAGAAACTACCGTTAGTTGTTTAGTAAAAAAATTAAAATGATTTACGCGACAAAGTAAAATTTCGACTGCACCTACAGTTTCGCTCAACATGGCATTGATTATACTCAAAGGAATTCATAATGGCGCTTCCGCGGAGATTTCTCCACGCGCTTCGCTTGGTCGAAATGACGTAATTTAACAGAAATTTGCACTATTTAGTTGATTTCCAAACTACGTCCGCCGAAGTTAGTACACTTGAAGCACACCAGCAAGTCGCAAACGGTCAACCTGCTACATTCGGGGTGGCGAGGTGTTGCCAAT
>DPQS01000041.1:3753-21834 GCA_003537755.1 Clostridiales bacterium
ATTGGCAATTCCTCGACAGGACCCTTTACACAATCACTCATACTTCGGCGCCCGTTTTTGTAGTGGGTGCACGACCCGTGCTCGGCGCCCGTTTTACAAGGTACCCTTCCGGGGGATGTTTCGACTGCGCTACGCTTCGCTCAACATGACACAACTTAATTTGCGAAAACAAAACTTTTTTCCAATTAGTGGGTGCACGACCCGTGCCTTCGGCGCCCATTTACGTTCTTTCAAAGTTTTCGGAAAAGGGTACGGGGAAACCCCTTTTTCAAAAGGGGTTTCCCCGTAGAAACTAAATCTTCATTGTAAGCGAAATACGCTTTTTGTCAAGGTCCACGCTAAGCACTTTCACGTCGATTACGTCGCCGACCTTCACCACCTCGAGGGGGTGCTTGACAAACTTGGTGCTGCTCATCTGCGACACGTGCACAAGTCCGTCCTGGTGCACGCCGATGTCCACAAATACGCCGAAGTCGATTACGTTGCGTACCGTGCCTTTAAGCAGCATGCCTTCCTTGAGGTCCTTCATTTCCAGCACGTCGCTGCGCAGAATGGGCTTTGGCATTTCGTCGCGCGGGTCGCGTGCCGGCTTTTCCAGTTCGTTTACTATGTCGCGAAGGGTCAACTCGCCGATACCCAGTTCGTCCGCCAGTTTGCCGTAGTTGCGGATGGTCTTGCTGAGCCCGAACAACTTGCCGATACTTTCCGGCTTGATACCCTGCTTGTGCATAAACTGCATTGTCGCTTCGTAACTTTCCGGGTGAACGCTGGTTGCGTCAAGCGGATTGTCGCCGCCCTGAATACGAAGGAAACCTGCGCACTGCTCGAAGGCTTTTGCTCCCAGCTTGTCAACGTTCAACAATTGCTGGCGGTTGGTAAAGCGTCCGTGTTGTTCGCGGTAATTTACGATGTTTTTGGCAATTGCGCTGCTGATACCTGAAATGTACTGCAACAGCGGTGCGCTTGCCGTGTTGAGGTCTACGCCTACACGGTTTACGCAGTCTTCCACAACGCCGCCCAGTGCTTCACCGAGGCGTTTCTGGTTCATATCGTGTTGGTATTGTCCTACGCCGATACTCTTGGGGTCGATTTTTACAAGTTCCGCAAGGGGATCCTGCAAACGACGTGCAATGCTTGCCGCGCTGCGTTGTCCCACGTCAAAGCTCGGAAATTCTTCCGTTGCAAGTTTACTTGCGCTGTACACCGACGCGCCTGCCTCGGATACGATTACGTACTGTACTTTCAGTCCCGTTTCGTGCAGCAGGTCGACGATGATTTGTTCGCTTTCGCGGCTTGCCGTGCCGTTGCCCAGGCTGATAAGCGTAATGCCGTACTTCTTGATAAGGTTGGCAAGGGTAACTTTTGCTTTGGCTATCTTTTCGGGCGTGGTGGGCGCGGTGGGGTAAATTACGGTGGTGTCCAGTACCTTGCCCGTGGCGTCTACTACGGCAAGTTTGCAACCTGTACGGAACGCAGGGTCCCATCCAAGCACAACCTGACCGACAATTGGCGGTTGCATAAGCAATTGTTCGAGGTTTTTGCCGAATACGCTTATTGCGCCCTCTTCCGCTTTTTCCGTCAGCATGTTACGGATTTCCGTTTCGATACTGGGTGCGATAAGGCGGTCGTAACTGTCGGTGATGGCAAGTTCCAGTAGGGGCGTAGTGTTGGGATTGTTTTTGGTAATTACGTGGCGTGTCAGGTAGTCGTGGATAAGTTCCACGGGCGCGATGACTTTGACCGTCAGCACCTTTTCCGCTTCGCCGCGGTTTACCGCAAGCACGCGGTGACCGGCAATCTTGGTCATTTCTTCCTCGTACTTGTAGTAGTTGTCGTACACGGTCTTGACGTCGGGCTTCTTGGCGGTGCTGCTTATGCGGCCGAGGCGGTAGGTAAGGTCACGTATTGCCTTGCGGTAATCGGCGTTGTCGCTGACAACTTCGGCAATGATGTCCAGTGCCCCTTGCAGCGCGTCTTTAACGGTTTTTACGCCCTTTTCCTCGTTGATGTATTCCTTGGCAAGTTCCTTGGGGTTCTTGTCCGTTTCCTGCAACAAAATGATGTTGGCAAGCGGCTCCAAGCCCTGTTCCTTGGCGATGGTTGCGCGCGTGCGGCGTTTGGGACGGTACGGACGATACAGGTCGTCCACAGCAACCTGTGTTTCCGCCGCTTCGATTTCAGCGCGAAGTTCGTCGGTAAGTTTGCCTTGTTCCTCGATACTTTTCAGTACCTGCGCTTTCTTTTCTTCAAGGTTGCGAAGGTAGGTCAGGCGTTCAAACAGTTTGCGCAGTTGCTCGTCGTTGAGGCTGCCTGTCGCTTCCTTGCGGTAACGTGAAATAAACGGGATTGTGTTGCCCTCGTCGATAAGATTTACGGCGGCGTCTACCTGCCATTTGGCAACGTCCAGTTCCTCGGTCAGTTTCTTGTTGATGTCCATTGTGTCAAAAACCTCTTGTAGATGTAATCGTGCGCAACTCGGCGGTTGCCGATGCGACTTTTGCGGCTGTGCTTTGCGGCAGATTTTGTAGCCGCGGCGTCGGGTATAGTTGCGGTTGCTGCCGTCCGCAAATCGACACCGCTTGTTATTCTACCAAATTTTTTTGCGTGTTGCAAGGGGTTGCGTAAAAAAAATGTCGGAAAAAATGTTTGTCCGACAATGCGCCACGCGACAAAATCGCCGTCGATTTATTGCTTTTTGCATTGTTATGTGTTAAAATACAATCGATATATTATATATATTTGTGCGCGGTGCGCGGAGGGGGTGTGCAATGCTTAACAAGAAACGCGGCTTTACGCTGCTTGAACTTACAATAGTTATGGCTGTTACGGCGATAATGGCGGCAGGCATTGTCACCTTTTGCGTTACGGTCAAGGGTATTTCCGACAGTACTAAGGCGGAAACGGGCGTGTTTAACGACGTTGCGAGCATACGCGCGGCGGTGTCTGACTGGATTTCGTTTTTCGATACGGAAGATTACACGTTGAACGTCGGCGAAGAAATTGTCGGCGAGGACGGCAATGTGACCACGTTGTACAATCGTATTGTGGCGGTGCGCAAAAGCGACAGCGCGCGTTTTGTGTTGCGCGTGGAAGTTGACGAGAACAAGAACTATTCGCTTGTCTGTCCCTATCCGTCCGGCAACGAACAAACGGACAACGGGGAAGTTTCGGTGCCGCTTAACGGTATACAAATGATTGCTTTTGCCGAAACGGTCGGCGAAAACTCTTACATCGACAAGGACGGGCAACAAGTCGCTGTCGACGCGGGCGCGAGTGGATTTACAAACGGCAGACGAGTGTTTTCCTGCACGGTGCAAAGCGTGGTAAACAACAGCCGCGGCGGCATTAAAACCGTCGAAAACACCTTTGTGGTTGCCACAAGGAGGGAAACGCGATGAACAAACGCTTTGGAAGGCGTGGCGTGACCCTGCTTGAAACGGTAATTGCAATGTTGCTGCTTACAATCATTACAGGTACGGCGTTTACCGTGTGCAGCAGCGCGGCGACGTCCGTAGCAAGGACGGGCAAGGAATTTGCCGTAATCAATTTTTGCGAAGATGTAGTAGAGTACTACAAGGCGGCAAGCGACAAGGCGGCGTTTGATCTGTTGCTGGGAAACGTTTGCCCGTATGATTTTACCTATGCCGCGACGGACGACGGTACGACCGACGAAAGCACGCTTGTGTTTACGTTGGGCGCATATGGCTGCAAGGTTACGGCAACGCTGACAAAGGGCGAAACGCCCGTGACGGACGGCGCGGATAACCTTGACGGCGTAACGCTGACTGTTACCGCAATAAGCCTGACCAATGCCGGCAAGACGGTGCATACGACAAGTTACACCAAAGGAGGCGGCAATGCGTAGGGCAAAAAAGGGCATGGCAATGCTGTCGGTACTGTTTGCCATGGCTGTGTTTATGCTGTTCGGCACGCTTATTACGACAAACACACTAAACGCAAGCGTGTCGGTGAAAGGCATGGTGCAAAAAACCGAAAACCGTAACAAACTGGGCGAAATCGGCGATTGTTTTGTTGCCGAAGCAAAAAAAATATACAACGATACGGCAAGCGCGACATCGGACGAGGAACGTGCGGCAATGCTTGTCGCAGCGTTGGAAAATAAGTTTGCCGACCTCGGTTACAAGTACGAAGCGACGGTAAGCGGCGATGTTTACGCACTGCGCGTGTTTACCCGAGGGGCAACTGCGGACGGCGTTACTACGGCGACGACGCGACTTGTCGTAAAAGTCAGCGGCGGCAAAGTGGCAAAGTTTTCTTACGTCGGGTAGTGCGGCGTAGTTGCGCATACTCGGTGCAAAATAGGTAATTCCCGTGAGGAGAAGCGGAAAATTTATGTTCGGAAACAAATTAAACACCGTAATAAGTATCAATTTTCAGGAAAAAAGCATTGTCTTCTATTCCATGACGGGCGACAACCGCCAAAGTATAAACGTCAAGCGCGTTCTGTTCCGCAGCAGTGAGCCGGACGAAAAGTTTTTTAAGTTTTTCGGAGAGCAACTGGCAGAATACGGGCGCGAAAACCCGTCGTTGCAGGCGGCTGTTGTGTCTGTCGTCGTGCCCGACAATGCCGTCGTTACCGACACGGTCAACATTCCTGCGATCAATCGCAAGGCGATGGACAACGGTTTTGAGTTGGCGATGAAAACAATGTACACCAACTTCGACGAAATGAAAACCAACAAAATGCTTGCCGCAAGCAACAAACAGTACGGCACGTTTTTTGTCACGATGATAAAAAAAGAGTTTTTGTCCGAGTTGAACAAAACATGCGTGACAAACCGCTTTTTGCCGACGTTTGTCACCTTCCCTGCCAACACGACGGTAAACGCCGTCGGCAAACTTCGTCCCAAGTTCAAACGCAGCAGTTACCTTATGCTGGACATCAAGGAAAACTACACGCGTGTGATATTTGCTGTGAAAGGGCACGCGGTGGGTGCGTCGGTACTGCCGTTCGGTTTCGAAATTTTAAGTGACAAAAAGGTCGTCGCGGAAGATATGCTGTTTGACCACAGTTTTGCCGACCTTACGGTAATCAACGCCAACGAACGCGCCAAGGCAAAGTCGCTGACGATGATGGCAGAGGACAGGTCGCAGACGGAACTGGAACCGGGGGACGTGGTAAACATTGACGGTAGCATCACCAAGGAGGACGGCACGGTAATTCAGACCGACGGAACGATTATACGCCCCGACGGTACGGTGGTGCCGCCTGTCGAAAATGCGCAGGACGACGACGGGCTTGTGACGGGCGACGACAGCAACGCCCAAGGCGATGAGGACGACGACGGAACGCCTGTCGAACAGGGCGGTTTCAAGGCGTATCAGCGTGTTGCGCGTAAGTTGCCTAAGTTTATGCAACGCCCCACGCCGACAAACGCGCGTGACTTCGTGTACGAAAACTTCCGCATTTTTGTCAAGTGGGCACTTAGTTACCTTCGCGGAAACGACCAACTTACAACCCTTGCCGAGCCGGAATTTGTGCTTGTCAACATGCCTGCCGAGTACGACTTTTTGTTTGAACGCGTCAACGCCGACAAAGCCGAGCAGAAGATAGAATTTGTAAGTTTTGACCCGGCGATAGAGGACAACGCGACGGTTACGCACAATCTGGAACTGTTTGGGGCGTTTTACAGTCGCAATGTCAACACGACAAACAACTTTTAACCATGGAAATAGTAATTTGCGTGCTTGCCGCAGTACTGGGACTGTGTGTGGGCAGTTTTCTGAACGTAGTAATTTACCGCGTGCCGCTTGGCATGAGTATTGCCATGCCGCCGTCGCATTGTCCGAAATGCGGCGAGCGTATCAGGTGGTACGACAACATCCCTGTGTTAAGTTACATAATTCTGGGCGGCAAATGCCGACACTGCAAAGAGCCGATAAGTGTGCGTTACACTCTGGTGGAACTACTCAACATGCTGTTGTGGCTGCTGTGCGCGCTTCGGTTTAACGACAACATTTTTTACCTTGTCGTGTGCTGCCTTTTGTGCAGCACGCTTGTGGCGGTGACGTTTATCGACCTGGAGCATATGCTGATTTTTGACCGCTTTCAGTGGATACTGGCTGCACTTGGCGTGCTTGCGATATTTGCCGACCCTTCGGTGGTGTGGTGGCATCGTCTTGTAGGCGGCGCGGCGGGCGGTTTGCTGTTTTTTGCCTTTTACGGTGTGGCGTGGCTTGTGTACCGCAAGGAAGGCATGGGACTCGGCGACGTTATTCTTGCGGCGGTCTGCGGACTGTTTCTCGGGTGGCAACGTCTTATTGTAATGGTACTTGCGGCAAGCCTTGTGGGCAGCGTGGTACTGCTTGCGCTCAGGTTTGCACGCAAGGACGACAAACAGCGCGAGTACCCGTTTGCGCCCTTTATCGCACTCGGTACGGTTGTTGCCATGCTGTGCGGCGATTGGTTGATAAACTGGTACCTTACACTGTGCGGTTTGGCGTAAAAAACGCATACGTATACAAAAATTTGCGACAATATTTGCAAAAATCTAAAATTCTTCGTTTCATGCGCTGCGCCTTTCCGCATGATGCCGGTATTGTAGTTTGTTGAAACCGCAAAAGCCTTTTACTCGAGGGAAGAAGGCTTTTGCCTGAATGTAACCATGCTCACTTTAATTTGCATGAATGTAACAATGCGCGCATTAAGATGTTTGAGGAGAAAACATGCCGAAATTTAAGTATACCGCGGTAAACATAAAAAAGGAAAAGTTTACCGGAACTTTTATCGCGGAAAACGAAAAAGACCTTGCCGAGCAGTTGGCAAAGCAAAATCTGTACCTTATCTCGTCTACGCCCTACTCGGACAAAACACCGTCGGCATTCTGGACGACGGGTACGGGCAAAGTGTCGGTAATCGAACTGGCAAGTTTTTGCCGCCAGTTTGCAACCATGCTCAACGCCGGCATAACCATCATGGACAGCATGCAAAGCCTTATTACGCAGCCCTATTCGGCGTACTTCCGCAAGATACTGGAACGCATTTACGAGGATTTGCGCGGCGGTCTGATGTTTGCCGAGTGCGTGGAAAAACACAAAAAAGTGTTTCCGGATTTCTTCCGCAGCATGTTGCACGTCGGCGAAGAAAGCGGACGGCTGGAAACGGTTTTGCTGAGTCTTGCCGACTACTACGAACGCGACGACAAGCTGAAGCGGCAAACGGCTTCGGCACTGGCGTACCCGATGTTGCTGTTGGTGCTTATCATAGGCATAATCGTACTTATGCTGGTGTTTATCGTGCCTACTTTCCGCAGTGCGCTTGCCGGCATGAACGTGCCTGTCGAAGGGCTTACAAAAGTAGTGTACGACATCAGCGACTTTTTGCTGAATGAGTGGCGGACGGTGGTAATAGTCATTGTCGTACTGGCAGGCGTGCTGTTTCTCGTCGGTCGCACCAAGGGCGGCAGAAGGTTTTACGACTATCTCAAGTTACACCTGCCGTTGTTCGGCAAAGTCAATCTCGACCTCATTACGGCGCGTTTCGCACGCGGTTTCAGCCTGCTTATCAGCAGCGGTATGGACGTAGTGGAAGCTCTCAACACAATTGCGATTGTCATAAACAACACCTGGATGAAGGAACGCTACCTCAAGGCGGTGGACAACGTTTGTCAGGGCATGAGCATTGCGCTCGCATTTAAGTCGAATAAGTTGTTTCCCGACATGATGTTGCAGATGATTGCCGTAGGTGAGCAGACCGCAGGACTGGAGGAAGTGCTGTCAAAGTCGTTTGCCTACTTCGACGGCAAGGCGGAAAGTGCGCTTAACAACCTTACAAACAAACTGCAACCGATAATGATGATAATAATGGGCGTTGTCGTCGGTGCGTTGTTTATCGCCGTGTACTCGCCGATGTTGTCCATCATGAAAAACCTGAACGTTTGACGACTTCGGTAACGAAAATTTTAATACGTATCACGTTTTTGCTGCAAAACGGTAGCAAAAAAACAAGTAACGGCAATGGTTTTTGCCGCGGTAAACGCTCCTGAATCAACGTTTACGGCACGGCTTGAAAGGAAAAGTTTATGAATCTCGATTACGAATTACTGCAATTTTTCGTTTACAAAAAAATAGTCAAACGCAAGGACATCGACGAAATAATGGAAGCCTGCAAAAGGCTCAACATGCCCGTCGAAAAGTACCTTGTCGCCAAGGAATACTGCAACGAAGTTTCCGCGCTGTACGCCATGTCGGAATTTTTCTGCATTCCCGCGGTGGAACTGGACATGCTGGACATCGACAAGGAACTGTTTGACAAATTCAGTTTCGACTTTATGAAAAAGCACAAAGTCGTGCCCGTTTGCCGCGACAAAAAGGGGACGTTGCTTCTTGCCGTGGGCAGACCGCTGGACATGTGTGCCATCTCCGCCGTGTCGTCGGTGTTTATGTGTCCGCTGGACTTCGTAATGGTGCCTCCCGCGCAAATCGACAGATATGTTGACAGTATCGTGGCTGTAATCAGTACGTCCACCGCGCTGTCCGACCTCAACGCCGAACAGGACAAAAACCTTGTCAAAGACAACGGCGAATTCAGCGGTGTTGGCAAAGAGGACGACGTAATCAACAACTCGGCGGTGCGCCTTGTTGACAGCGTAATCCGCGAAGCCATCCCCTACCGCGCAAGCGACATTCACATCGAACCGTTTGAAAAGCAGGTGCGCGTGCGCTACCGTATCGACGGCGACCTGCAACTTCGCGCGGAATTTCCTATCGAAAGTTACCCTGCAATCTGCGCCCGTATCAAGATTATCAGCGGACTTAACATTGCCGAACGCCGCGTGCCACAGGACGGACGTATCAACATGAACATCGGCGGCAAGGAATACGACTTCCGTGTGTCCAGCCTGCCTACGGTTTACGGTGAAAAGTTTGTTATTCGTATTCTGGACAAAACGTCGTTCAGTTTCACGCGTTCGGAACTGGGCTTTACCGACACGGAAAACGCGGTAGTGGACAAAATCCTTGCCCATCCGCACGGCATAGTGTTGCTGACCGGACCCACGGGTTGCGGCAAAAGCACAACACTGTACAGTTTCCTTAAGGAACTCAACAAGTCCGACGTCAACATCGTCACTGTAGAGGACCCCGTGGAATACACTTTGCCCGGCGTCAATCAGACCCAGGTAAACACCAAGGCGAAGATGACATTTGCTTCGGCTTTGCGCAGCATACTTCGTCAGGACCCGGACATAATCATGATCGGCGAAATCCGCGACGAAGAAACGGCGCAAATTGCCATCCGCGCGGCAATTACGGGACACCTTGTGTTCAGCACTCTGCACACCAACGACGCCCCCGGCGCGATAGTGCGTATGACCGACATGGGCGTGGAAGATTACCTCGTGTCCGACGCACTTGTCGGCGTAATTGCGCAACGTCTTGTCAAACGGCTGTGCCCTGCCTGCAAAAAACGCGGCAAAACCACACAAAAGGAAATGGAAATACTGGGGCTTACCGAACCCGTCACCATTTCCCGTCCGCAGGGGTGCCAGTTCTGCAACGGTACGGGCTACAAGGGGCGCGTTGCCGTGCACGAAATAATGTACCTCAACGAGCAGATGCGACAGGCTGTCGTCGGCGAAAAGTCGCTGGAAAAACTGCGCGAACTGGCGCGTGCCAACGGCATGATTTCGCTGTGGAACAGTTGCCGCGAATACGTCCTGAAAGGCGTGACGTCGATTCAGGAACTGATGTCGCTCGACTCCGACGAGTAGAGCGACGGCATATACGGGCACATCTTGACGTTGCGTTGTCGGCAAGCGTTCGAGTCATGTACGTCTTTGTACACTCCTCTCACGCTTCCGCCACAGCTACGCCAATCTGCACTCGTCTATGCCGTCGCTCGTTTTTTTTAGTACGTTCCCGTCACAATCCGCATCAATCTGCGCCGTCAAACTGATTTTTTTTGTGTATAGAGATGGCTTATAAAACCTCGGTACACGCCCGTGCTTCGTGGCGTAAATTTATAACAATAATAGTTGTTGAAATTAGTATCCGTCTATGCCGTCGCTCTTTTTTTTAGTACGCGCCTTCACGTTTCAGTCAACTGTTGCCACAATCTGCACCAATCTGCGCCGTCAAACGGACTTGATATAAGAATAAAAAATTGTTGTTCAATGAACAGGTGTGGGGTTGTTTGTGCGGTTTGTGTGCCGCATTCCCCTGCCATATTGTCGCTGACGGGTGCTACTGCAGGTTTTGTAGCAGTAATCGGATCAAAATATATTGAGACTATAACGGTGTTAGGCATGGCCGCCAAGCAGGTGTTTGCAATAGGTGCACTTGCTTTCGATATCGTTGCATATGGTATTATGCCTTTCTTTAATATTGAAATGCAAGGAATAGAGGTTGATACACCTGCCGATGGACATGTAAGTAATCCTTTCGGAATTTTTGGTAGCAATAGTTTTGTAACGAAGTCAATTGCTTTGAGTATGTAAAAAAAGAGGTTTTATCGTGCGAATAGTATTTGAGGGAGAACTTTCCGAAAAGAATAAAAAGTATTTTGAAAGAATACAGGATCGCAGTAGTCGGTTCGTAAATTTGGTCGCTGCGATTTTAATGTTAATACCTGTAACTTTATTGGTTGTGAAGTGCGGTCTTTACTTTATTTCTCTTTACAGTCTTAACATTATTTTTGTAGTAGGAGCATTTATTCCGTTAAAAAAACAAGCTATGGAATTGATTTATCCTGAAATGATTATCATAGAGGGTGAAGATTTGAAGTGTCTTTGTAAAGAGGATTCTGTGTACGAAAAAGTTTGTTATGTAACTGAGGTTGAAGATTGGGGTGATTGCTACAGGATATTATTTGGTTCACCGAGGCGTAAATCGATGTTTTTGTGTCAAAAAGATCTGATAACAGAAGGAACCATTGAGGACTTCGAAGAGTTGTTCGCCGACAAAATTGTACGAAAAACAGAACAAAACTAACAACAATAGAGGCAAGCGATAGTGTGTCGCTTGCCTTTATTGTATAAATGAGTATAAACTGTATGTTGTTCTTGGCATTATTGACAGTACAGGTCAATTTGTGGTAAAATACAAATATACCGCATATGGCAAAGTGACCGTTACCAAAGATACAGATGGTTTGGCAGATAGCATATCATTTGCGAATAACGCAGTTGATAGCGGCGGCAGTTCTTTTGTGTGTCGTCAGGTGCGCATGTCGCAACAGTTACTGCGCGGCGACCATGCAAAAAATCAATGTCAAAACGATTGACTTATTGAAAGCAAAAGACTAATATATACCTTAGCGAGCGGCAAATTTGTGTTTATACTACAAGTTGCCGCTTGTATACTCTTACCAATCGAGGACATCGACTTGCTTACAAAAAACGTCTTTTGGCGCAAAGTCAAGGAATATCTTTTAGTCGCGGTTGCCGGCATATTAAACGCTATTTCGCTGTATTGCTTTGTCAATCCGTCAAACCTTGTTGCAGGCGGTTTCAGCGGACTGAGCACCGTTTTGTCGCGTCTTATATGTGTGGCGATGGACGGACAGATCGTCGCGGAAACGTTCGATAAGTTGCAGTCGATTATGTACTTCGCTCTTAATGTGCCGCTGCTTATCGTGTCTCTTATCTTTTTGCGCGGCGACTTCACATTCAAAACAATCTGGGCAACTGTGGTGTGCACGCTTACGCTGTCTCTTTTGTCTGCCATCGCACCCGACTTCAAGTTTCACGAATCGCCGCTCATTGCGGTGCTGTTCGGCGGCATAATCATCGGTATGTCCATGCACATCGCTGCTGAAAACAACGGCAGCAACGCCGGTACGGAAGTAATCGCCAAGTTGGTTGCAAAGTACCGACCGGAGATAGACCTGTCTACTGTGGTGCTTATCTCAAATCTCGTCATCACGGTGATTGGCAGCATTGTCACGATACGTGTCGTCGAAGGCGCAACAATAGTAATTATTCTGTATTCGCTCACATACGTAATTCTTGGCGGTGCAAGCATGGGTATGTTCAACCGCGGCTTCGACCATCCGCAGAAGTTTATGATAGTAACGCGCGAGTACGACAAGATTTCTCAGGAAATACTGACGCGTTTCAAGCGCGGTCTTACCTTGCTTGAAGTCGACGACGACCCGGACAAAAAAGTAATCATGGTAATAGTGCAGTTTCGTCAGGCGGTTCAGCTTAAACAGATAATCAAAAAATGCGACCCGTCGGCATTTACCTTTGTCAAGGACGTGTATGACATATTCAGCAGACCTTCGTTTAACAGGAGTTACAAGACAAAATGAGCAATACCAAACTCAAAATCAAAAACATTGTCGTCATTTTGTTTGCGGCGCTTTGTTCCGCAGTCAGCCTGGAATTGTTTCTTATTCCGAGTGACGTTGTCATCGGCGGCGCGTCGGGCATATCCAGCATACTGGACATACTGTTTACAAACAATATGGATTCGTCGCTGTGGTACCTTTCGGCAGGCGTGTGGGTGTTTGCAATCAACATTCCCGTCGTGATTTACTGCTTCGTAAGCCTTCGCAAGGGCTTTGCGCTTCGCACACTGCTGTACGTCGCGTTTATGTCGGCAATGCTTATCGTGCTTCGTATCACCAACGTTTCGCACCTTGTGGACAGCGTGATAAATTCCAACAATGCAGGCGACAAAGTCGTGTACGTAATCATGGGCGGTGCGCTTCACGGCGTGTGTTTGCCACTCGTGTTGTCCGTCAACGGTAGTACCGGCGGCAGCGACATCATCGGACTTATCGTGCAGAAACACAGCAAAACGGGCGGAAGATACGTGCTACGTTCGATATTTATCGCAAATCTTGTTATTCTTGCCTTGTCGTCGCTGGCTTACGGCTTTGTCAAGGGCGCAACGGCAGGCATAAATATGTTCATTTACTCGGTCGCGGCGCAGTTCGTGTGCGAGATTGTGCAGGAAACAATCTTCAAGGGCTTTTCTGCCGCGCTGGAACTGGAAATCACCACCGACAAATCCGACGCAATGCGCGAGGCGTTGATTTCCGAAATCAAGCACGGCGTAACTACAATCAGGGTTGTTGGCGGCTATTCCAAGCAGGAAAAGAAAATGGTCGTGTGCGTAATCAACCGCCGTCAACTTGTACAGGCGCGTAAGATTATTCACCGCGTTGACCCCCAGGCCTTCGCCTATGTGGAAAACGTCAAAGAGGTAATAGGTAAAGGCTTTGCCAACAAGGAAGAGGAACTGGACGTCAGCGAACATACGGGAGAGTAGTGACGTTTTGTTTTCCCGAAGCATACGCACGCAGAAGTGCGCAATAGTCGGTGTATGGCGCGGAAACGTTGAAAAACGGCAAACTTTTGTTCCTTGTTTTAATTGTAAAGGCTAAAAAAAATAAGGCTGTCGCAAATGCGGCAGCCATTTTTCATTTGTGCGGCTTTCTTTTGTCAGGGCGAAGTGAAGTTTTGCGTTCACGTCCCTACATGCGCAGCCGAATCTTGTCGGCGCGCTATGTACGTGCAACTACTTGCACTCGGGGGACAACTTCAGACCGCCGCATGTGCCCAGAAGGGCGAGCATGAGGATGAGGCAGCAGGGGTTGACGTTAAGGTTGAAATTTTTCAACTTACCGCCGCAGCAGCACAGAAACAGGATGATAAGCAGCACCCATGTGCAATTGCAACCGCCCGTGCAGCCGTTGTCGCCCGTGCAGCCGCAACCGCCGTCGTTAAACAAACCGTTGAACATGTTTTACCTCCGTTTTGCCGATTGTTCGGCTTTAGTATTTGACTGTTTTCAGTCTGTTTTACTGTATGATTTTGTTGAAAATTTTGTTACAGCGCATACTGTAAATCATTGGCGAAAACATAATCGATATGTTTACGTTTGCTGCGGTTGACATATGTTTTTTAATAGTATATGATAAAACAGTTGTGCGGTAAGGAGCGTACGACATTATCGGTTTTATGAAGCAACAAATCAGGTTGTCAGATCACTTCACATACAAACGGCTGCTGCGCTTTACGCTGTCGCCGATACTTATGATGATTTTCACATCCGTCTACTCTGTCGTAGACGGCGTTTTTGTTTCCGTCGTTGCGGGTGACATTCCGTTCAAGGCGGTAAACCTTATTTATCCGTTTATCATGATGCTGGGCGCATTCGGCTTCATGATGGGCGCAGGCGGCACGGCTGTCGTCAGCAAAACTTTGGGCGAGGGTGACAAACCTGCCGCACAACGTTACTTTACTTTTATCGTCATTTTTACGGCTGCAATGGGCGTGGTGCTTGCCGCACTGGGACTGGTGTTTGTAGAGCCTATTACCGCGCTTCTCGGCGGCGAGGGCGAAATTTACAATCAGGCTGTGGTGTACGCACGCATTTTGCTTACGTCTTTGCCGCTTTTTATGCTGCAAAACCTGTTTCAAAGTTTCTTTATCGCGGCGGAAAAGCCCAAGCTCGGCTTTGCGTTTACCATTGCAAGCGGCGTTGCAAACATGGTGCTGGACGCGCTGTTTGTGGCGGTGTTCAAGTGGGGCATTGTCGGCGCGGCAGTTGCCACGGCGGTAAGCCAACTTATCGGCGGTATTGCGCCCGTGGTGTATTTTGCACGCAAAAACGGCAGTTTGCTGCGCTTTGTCCGAACAGGGTGGTACGGCAAGGTGCTGTTTGACAGTTGTACCAACGGCTCGTCGGAACTGCTCAGCAACATTGCTATGTCGCTTGTTTCGATGGTGTACAACAAACAATTGCTTGCCATTGTGGGCGACGACGGTGTGGGCGCGTACGGCGTAATCATGTACGTGTCGTTTATTTTCGTGGCAATCTTTTTGGGGTATTCCGTAGGTATGGCGCCTATTGTCGGGTACAACTACGGCGCACAAAACAAAAAGGAACTGCGAAATCTTTTCAACAAGTCGATGAAACTTGTCGGCATAGCGGGCATTGCGATGTTCGGGCTGAGTTTTGCGCTGTCAACGCCGCTCGCGACGCTGTTTTTTGCGCAAAACAACGCGCTTGCCGACATGACGGCGCACGCTATGAGGCTGTATTCATTCTGTTTTCTGTTTTGCGGATACAACATTTTCGGTTCGGCGTTTTTCACCGCGCTGGGCAACGGACCGGTGTCGGCGTTGCTGTCATTTGCGCGTACGTTGGTGTTCCAGCTTATCTGCGTGTTTGTAATGCCGCTTATCCTGGGCTTGGACGGCGTGTGGCTCAGTTGCGTCGTCGGCGACGTGATGTGTTGCTTGTTGACGATACTTATGCTGTTTGTAATGAACAAGCGTTACGGCTACATTGCGACGCGCGGCAGACAAAATACTGTTGCGCAAACGACTGAAACGGAGTATAATAGTGGCGATGAGCCAAACGAAACGCCTATTGATGACGTTAAAAATACGAACGGCGAAAATTAAAGTCTGTGAAACTGGCGCCGAGCACGGGTCGTGCACCCACTACTAAAAGGGCGCCGAAGTGCGTTGGCGAGTGCAGTGGGGTCCTGGCGAGGAATTGCCAATATGGGAGCGGCTGATGCCTCGCGCCGCTTCGCCTATTGAGGCTTTGTGGTAGGTTGCCTTCCCAGCCGCAGGCTCGCGGTGATGTCCCTAATTGGCAACACCTCGCCACCCCGAAAAAAGCAAGTTAACCGTTTATAACCGATTTGCGCACTTCGCATTTACTAACTTCGGCGAAACGTAGTAATATGTCATTGCGAGGCGTAGCCGTGGCAATCCCCCGAAAGGGTTCTACTCGCCTGCTATTATTTGTTGTAATGACTGAATTACAGACGGCAAACATAAAGCCATTCTAAACGTCACCGCTTATAAAATACCCCCGCAACACCCTTCCCCGACCGCCCACCCCTCATGGTCAAGGGCGTTTTAGTGGTAGCAAAGACAATGCGGACAAAGACATTTTATAATAGTGCGCACAATGAAATTTGCCTGACGGCAAATGAAATCTTGCTACGCAAGATGAAATCCGACAAGTCGGATGATATCTCACTGCGTGAGGTTGCGGTCGTACAAAGTGCAAGTGACTGTAGCGATATCATTTATTTGAGTTTACTGTGTTTAATTGTCAGGCAGACATTACAAGTAATCGAGTAAATAATAAGTAGGTACTAAGCATCGGCAGTATCTTGTTCCAAAACACTACCCCAAGTTTTCGGAAAGGGGTGTGGGAAAACACCTTTTGCAAAAAGGGTTTTCCCCACAAAAACACCCACCCATAAAATACAAAATAAAAAAATCACGGAGGTTTACCGATGGCAGACATCAACGAAGGCAAAAAACAATTTACCGACATTTACTCGCAGTTTATATCTCGCGACGGCGCTGCCGAAATGCTGGATTACCTCAACAAGGGCGACTTCTTTTCCGCTCCTGCTTCGGCGAAATTCCACATGGCAGAGGTGGGCGGCTTGTGCCTGCACTCGATAAACGTTTACAATCGTCTGCGTGCGCTGGTGCGTGCGGAATACGGCGAAAAATATGCCGACGTTTACAGCGAAGAAACCATCGCCGTTTGCGGACTTTTGCACGATGTGTGCAAGGTCAACTATTATGCCATTGAAATGCGCAATGTCAAGGAGGACGGCGGCTGGGTCAAAAAGCCGTTTTTCAAGGTGGACGAGCGTTTTCCGTACGGTCACGGCGAAAAAAGTGTGTTTATCATCAATCAGTACATGAAGTTGTCCGCCGAAGAAGCCATGGCAATCAACTGGCATATGGGCGGTTTCGACGCAAGAGTGCTTGGTGGCAGTTATTCGCTTAGCGACGCTTATGCAAAGTTTAAGTTGGCACTTCTGCTGCACATCGCCGACCTTGAAGCAACCTATCTCGACGAGGAACGCGGACTGAAGATGTAGCGATGTTTTGTCGCGAAAAAATGCTTACGTATAAGGATTTTCGTGACAAAATATGTTGCAAAAAAAACAAAAGGTGAAGAATGATTTACGCAATAATCGCGGTTTGCGCGGTGTTGATATTGTTTGTCGCGACGCTTGTTACGGTGTTTCTGCTTGCGTTTTATTCACCGTACACCAAGGCGCAGTTTGATCCGCAGATTGTGCCGACAGGCAATGGCTACGACGAATATCGGGACACAATGCACGGTATGATTGCGGAGCTCGCCGTCTGTCGCAGTGAGGAAGTCGCCATTTTGTCCTACGACGGACTGGTGCTTGTAGGCAAATATATTCACGTTGCCGACGGTGCGCCTTTGGACATAATGATTCACGGTTACCGCGGTCTGGCTTTGCGTGATTTCAGCGGCGGCGCGGTATTCCGACTTAAAAAGGGACACAATGTGCTTCTTTGCGAACAGCGTGCGCACGAGCGTAGCGGCGGACACGTGATTACGTTTGGCGTCAAGGAACGCTTTGACGTGGTAAGTTGGGTAGATTACGCTGTAAAGCGTTTCGGCAACGACGTAGAAATAGCACTGTTCGGCGTATCGATGGGCGCGGCAACGGCGCTGATGGCTTCGGAACTGAATTTGCCGCCGCAAGTAAAGGCAATTTGCGCGGACTGTCCGTACACGTCGCCGAAAGACATTATAAAAAACACAATAAAACAAATCAGGTTGCCCGCGTGGCTGTTTGTTCCGTTGTTGAACCTCAGCGCGCACCTGTTTGGCGGTTTCGGACTGGATGACGCTTCGGCGGAACGCGCGGTGAAAAACGCAAAAGTGCCGATACTGCTTATGCACGGCACGGCGGACTTGTTTGTGCCTTGCGAAATGAGCAGGCGCATTGCGGCGGCAAACCCCGACAAGGTGGAATTGCATCTGTGGGAGGGTGCGGCACACGGAATGAGTTTTGTCGTGCACACGCAAGAGTACATTGACATTGAAAACAAGTTCTTTGAGCGCGTAGAGCGGTTGAACGGCACCGTTGAGTAAATAGGTGCCGAGCACTGGTCGAGCACCCACTAATAGTAAACAAGTTGTTGATTTTCAATGTATAGTTACGTCATGTTGAGCGAAGCGTAGCGCAGTCGAAACATCCCCCGGAAGGGTACCTTGCGAAATGGGCGCCGAAGAGCGTTGGTGAGTGTAAGGGGTCCTGTCAAGGTATTGCCAATATGGGAGCGGCTGATGCCTCGCGCCGCTTCG